>DATCMI010000001.1:740000-1110000 GCA_036563485.1 Sphingomicrobium sp.
GTGCGCTTCATCTGCCGCATCTACGGCGTCGATTTCGAGCCGCGCTTCAAGTTCGTAGAGGAATTCTCAGAGCTCGGCCTCTACCTCAACGAACCGGTTGCTTCTTATTCGTCGGGTATGCGCGCCCGACTGGCATTCGCGATCTCGATGACCATCGACTTCGATTGCTACCTGATCGACGAAGTCATGGCCGTCGGCGATGCGCGCTTCCGCGAACGCTGCCGGGTCGAACTGTTCGAGAAGCGGCGCGACAAGGCGATGCTGATCGTGTCGCACAGCCACCGCTACCTGAAAGGCAATTGTGACCGCTTCCTGCTGTTCCGTGAGGGCAGCATCGAGGAGCATGCCGACTTCGAGGAGGTCTATTTCCTGTACAAGGAAAGCATCGGCGAAGGCTTCGCGAACAAGGAGCAGCTAGTCGCGGCAATGGAAGGCGACATGGTATTGGACCCGACGCGCCAGCGCGCGGCGAACTGAGCGGACTTCAGGCTATGGCTCACATCGAACGGCATCCGCAGGTGGCGGACTACTTCGTCCAGTTCTCGCTCGCGGAAATCGAGGCGAGGGGCGGCGTCGCCGACCTGGTCGAGACTGGCAATATCGTCATCCTCAAGGACTACCGGCTCGACGTCGATTTCGAGGTGCTGACCCGCCTCCGCAAGTCCACCGAGGGTATCGAGGACCGGCAGCTGAAGAAGACGCTGAAGAAGCTCGAATCGCCGTTCTTTTTCGAAGGCGAGCCGCCGGTCGAGCGAAAGGGGCGGCTGCTGTTCGCCAATGACGTGCGGCAGGCGGTGTTCGACGTTATCTGCCGCGGCGACCGCGAGCTGTTCGACGCCGCCGCCAAGGCCCTCCAGCATAGCCATGACGAAGCGCTTCGCATCTTCGGCGCCGCATTCCCGTCCTACGAACCGTTCAGGCTGGTGCCGAGCGTACGGCTAACCCGGACGCTGTTCGAAAACTTGCACTGGGACAATCATTCGATTGACGATGATTTCCACCAGGCGCGGGTTTTCGCGAACCTCGATGTCCGTCCCCGCATTTGGCACGTCAGCCACCGCGTGCCGGAGATGATGCGCCGCCTGTACCGCGAGCATGACCTCGGCCGGTTCGCGGGCCGCGACCCGAACGAACTGCTCGATTATCTGAACGGCGACGTGCTCGGCGGCGGCCACAAGATCTGGATGGACAACCAGCCCCGCCACCGCATCGCTTGGGAGCCCGGCGAGGTCTGGCTCGGCGAAAGCCGGCTGATCTCCCACCAGATTTATTATGGCGAGGCCGCCATGGTCTACATGTGGTTCATGCGCTCGAAGTCGATGGCGGACCCGCAGAACCGCTTCAACGCGATCGTCGAAGACGTCCACCGCGAGATGGCCGAAGGGGCCGCCGCGGACGCGCCCGAAGCCGCGCCCGCAGCCGCCTGATCCCTAGCGGAAGGTCTGTGCGAGCAGGCCTTCGGAATCGATGATTTCGCCCGGCGTATAGCTTTCGAGCATGCGCGCGAAATATTCGTCGTAGCGCTCGTCCTTGTAGAAGACGTAGTTGAGCCCGCCGACGCCCTTGCGCTGGTAACGCTCGATCTCCTCGACCGTGAACTTGACCTTGCGGTTGATGCGCAGCTGGTCCCACGAATAGCGCCAGCCGAGCTCGCAGATGCGATCGACGGCCTTAAGGTTCTCCGGGGTATCGAAGTTGATCTCGGCCATGACGGTCTTCAGGCCGGGCTGCTGGAGCGTTTTCATCATGCCGCCGATGACTCGGTGCTCGAGGCCGTCGACGTCGATCTTGATGTGGTCGGGAACGGGGAGGCCCTGGTCGATCAGCGTGTCGACGCGGTAGCCGACGCAGCCCTGCGGACGGCGGTTCTCCTTGCTGACGTGCCAGTCGGGGGCGAATTCCTTGTCGTCCGTCCAGCTATTCTCCTCGAAGTCGTGATAGGAGATGCCGAGGCCGAAATCGCTCAGCAGCAGGCGGTCGATCTTGTCGACGTCGCTGAGCGCGATGCAATAGCCGAGCACCTGCCCGTGCTTATCGTTGAGGAAGATGTTCTTGTTGAGCTCGGCATAATTCAGCGCCTCGGGCTCGAACGCATAAACCTGCGCGCGGCGCATAACCGACGCATAGACGGTGTACATGCCGACGTTGGCGCCGATATCGAACATGGTCTGGCCCTGACCGAAGGAATCGATCCAGGCGAGCATGATCGGGTCCTTTGTGAAGAGCGATTTGACGCGCTTGACGCTTGAATTGCCCGTGGTCGCGAAGCGAAGCGGCAGGCCGCGGTACGGGACCTCGGCATAATCCTGATTCAGCCACTTCGTGGTGACGTTCTTCAATGAATAGTCCAACGCGTCCTCTTGTCGTTCTATGGGTTTTGAGCGCTTCGGCTTGCCCGTTTGCGCCCGGGATCACTGGCGGTCGAGCGCGACCTCATCGCACTCGACCTCGATAAGCTGCTGCGCGGCGGTCAGATGCGCAGATTCGAACATGGAATCTTCGCTGTCCTTCACCGCGGCTGACGCGCCGCCGGTAGCATGAGCCATGAACAGGCGCATCACGTGGGACACGCCGTCCTCGAGCACGTTGCGCAGGTCGGAGGCGAAATAGGCACCGCGATTGTAAGCGCCCGTGATGATCTCATAAGACGGGAAATAGTGGACGTCGGGATGGCGCCGGCGCAGCGTTTCCGCAGCCACGCGGAGCACCGACTTGGAATAGGTCGTCGCCGCAAGCACGTGCGCGCCGGGGTCGGCCGTTGCCATCAGCGGAACCGGCGACACCGTTAGCATGATCTGCGCCGACTGATTGACGCTCAGCAGCCCGGCGCGGAACGTCTCCAGGTCCTCGATCACGTCTTCGACCGGCTGGTTATAGAATTCGTGCCGCTGCGGATCGAAAGTCCCGCCTTCGACGCCGGGGCAGAGCGGGAATACGGCGCCGTCCGACTTGGCGCGCCAGCATTCGGTGAGGCCCAGCGTGAAGACGAACACGTCCAGCGCTTCGAACATTTGCCGGACGGCGGCGAGATGCTGGTCGCGGTCGGCGCGCATCTCCGCTTCGCTGACGTAACCGCCGGGCTGGGTGGTCGGTCGGAAAGGATCGAGGACGAGGTTCTCGCCTTCAATCCAGGCGTCTTCCTCCGGCTTCAGCCTGCCATACGCGCGGTCGAACAGCTGGCGCAGCTGCCGCGTCGTGTAGATGTTGCCGTATCGGGCCGAGAAGAGGCCGTAATTGTTGGCGTCTCGAATCTTCTGCGGGAGCAGAGGGTGGCCCTGCTCGGCGACGTAATAGTCGTAGCCGGAGCTGCGCAGGTGGCGGGCGATGTGCTGGGCGAAACAGCTTCCCGCCGTCGCGACCTTGGTCTGCGGTTCGATGCGCAGGTCGAACGCGCCGACGGGATCGACATCGCCCACGGCGGGAGCGGCGACGGCACGGCGCCAGAACGCCTTCGAAGGCAGCTTCTTGTACGGGTGCTGGCTCACGCCGAGCTCCCTTCCGCCGCGGCCGGATGGAAGCGCTCTTCGATGTCGCGCAGGACGGCTTCACCATAGCCGGCATTCGCGTGCGTCGCGTCGTTCGCGTAATATTCCCGAAGCAGGAAGCCGTTCTCGTCCAGCGTGCTGCGTGGCGGCGGCAACACTTCGATGCCGAGTTCGCGGCAGATTTCCTCGACCACCAAATTCTGCAGCTGCCAGAACTTCATCCTAAGCGGCGCAGGGGAGACTCCGCGCGCTTCGATGTTGGCGGCGGCGAACCGGGTGTCGTGATAGTTCTCGATGAAACTGTTGTCGCCTTTCGGCGGCGGGGCGAGCAGGTGGACCATCCGCGCGTTCGTCGACTTGCGGATCGCCTCGAGCGAGCGGCCGTCGCCGTTGCGGATACCGACCGAAAAAGCCTCCTTGAGCACCCTGAACGGGATGATCGTTCCGGCGCTCGGGGCGCTGTCCTCGCCCGGCAGAAAGAAGTCGAACGGGACCGGGTGCTGGATTGTGCTGAACACCGCATGCTGGTTGCCGCCGATTAGCGAGACGACCACGTCGTGGCTCGTCAGTTCGCCGACCTGAGCGAGGAAGTCCTCGAACTCGGTGTCGCCGATGGTCTTGTCGTTCTTGACCTTGAGCAGGCGGCGGATGTCGCTCGCCGTTTCGCGGCCCTTGGCGGCGCGATGACGCGCGGCCTCCTGGATGGCATGCACGTGGCTGTCGCCGAAGATCAGTACGCGAGGGCCGGCCAAATCCGCTCCCAGAAGGTTCTGTCCGGCCGCCAGGGCGCGGCGGACCGCTCTTCCCAATATCATTGAATCACCAGTGGCGAGAAGCTTTTGACCAAACGGTCGATCGCTTGGACCTGTTCCAGATAGGGTTGGAGAGCATCCAGCGGCAGCGCGCAGGGTCCGTCGCACTTCGCGGCCGCCGGATCCGGGTGCGCTTCGAGGAACAGGCCGGCGATGCCGAGGGCCATTCCCGAGCGGGCCAGAGCGGCCGCCTGCTGGCGCCGCCCGCCGGCGCTGTCGGCGCGGCCGCCGGGGACCTGCAGCGCATGGGTCGCGTCGAAGACGACCGGCGCATAAGTTTTCATCAGGTCCATGCCGAGCATATCGACCACGAGATTGTTGTAGCCGAATGACGATCCGCGCTCGCACAGCAGGACGCGTTCGTTGCCGGCTTCCCGGCATTTGGTGATGATATGCTGCACCTCGTGCGGCGCCACGAACTGCGGCTTCTTGATGTTGATCGCACTGCCGGTTTCGGCGATCGCGACTACCAGGTCGGTCTGCCGCGCGAGGAAGGCCGGCAATTGCAGGATGTCTGCGACCTGGGCGGCGGGAGCGGCTTGGGCGGGCTCGTGAACGTCGGTCAGGACGGGCACGGAGAATTCGCGCTTCACACGGTCGAGGATCTTCAGCCCCTCGTCGAGCCCTGGTCCGCGGAAGGAGCCGATCGACGACCGGTTCGCCTTGTCGAACGAAGCCTTGAACACATAGGGGATGCCGAGCGCGCCCGTGACGGTCACGAACCGATCCGCGACCCGCAGCGCTATCTCCTCGTCCTCCAGCACGTTCATCCCGCCGATGAGGACGAAGGGCGCATCATTTTCGAACTGGATGCCGTCGGAAATGCTGACGGTAGTGATGGTCATGAACTCTCCTGCAATCCCTGCTCAGCACTGCGGCCGGCCATGGCCCGCCCCAGTGCATCATCCAGGATTGCCATGATCTGACGCCTGTGCTGCTCGATACCGTAGCGGGTCTCGAGCTTGGCCTGTGCACGCTGCACCTGGCCAATGCGAGCCGCGTCGTCGGCGACGAGCTGCTCGAGCGCCGCTAGCCATTCACCGGTACCGTCGGCAAGCATTCCGGACCCGTCGGCGCAACATTCGTCGTAGATCATGCCCCGGCTGGCGACCACGGCGGCGCCGATGGATGTGTATTCGACCCACTTGTTGATCAATTTGGTGAGATTGAAGTCGGTCGGGGTGAGCGGGCACAGGCCGATGTCCCATTTGCGCTCGGCGAAGCGCTCGAGGAAATTGTCGTACTCGGCGATCGGCGGGATCTTCACCACCCGGTCGCCGAACCGCTCGAGCTCCGGGGGCACCGGGATCGAGCCGAACAGCTCGAAACGCAGCTGGGGATATCGGTCCAGCGTCGCGATCACCGCCGGAAGGATCATCTCCAGGTTCGGCAGGTGGTCGGCGCTCGCCATGTAGCCGAGGATGCGTGCGGGGCGCTGCTGCGGGCGGCTGATCACCCGGCCCGAGCAATTGATCGCGCCGGCGACGATCGGAAGATCGGGGTAATAGCCGAGCAGCCGCTCCTGGAGGCGCTCGGTGGATGCGTAGACGAGGTCGACGCCGGTCAGCAACGTGCGCACTGCGTCGAGCCGCTCCGGCGCATTGTGATAGGCATATTTCCGCTCGCCCAGGCTCTTGGGCACGGCGAGGAGATCGTCATCGATCTGGTAGACGGTCGGAATGGCGCGCCGTTTCGCCCAGTCGAGCAGGTGCCGCGCATGCGGCCCGCTGTAGCGGCTGAACATCATCGCGTCGGGCGCGAAATCGACCAGGCTGCGGTCGAGCCAGCCAAGGAAAGCATCGTCCGACCCAAGCTCCGCGCGCCGCGCGAGCAGCTCGGTCTCGGTCAGGATCTCGGCCGCAACTTCGCCGGAATGGATCGCCGACGCGAGCGGCTGCTCCAGGCACACCTGCAATGTCGGGAGATGCGCATTCGCGACGAACAGCACCCGCTGCTTCGCAACCGGGAAGGCGCCGCGGCCCACAGAGGGCGTCGGGACCGCGGAGCGGAACAGGGCCGCATAGCGCTCGTAAATCTCCGCTGGGTCGAGCGGCATGCGCTGGGCTTCGAGGAAGGCGGCCTGCCGTTCCAGGAATGGTGCCGGTTCGGCGGTTGCGGCTCGGGCGAACTCCGCCCATTGCGCCGGAGTCGAAACGCTCGTCAGGCCGGCATAATTGCCGGTGTCCACGCTCCCGGCCTTGTCGTGCCACACTGCCGTCGGAATGCCGGCAAGCACCATGTCGAGCACGACCGACGATGGCGCCGAGATGCCGAACGCGAAGCGCCTGAGGTCCAGCCGGTACATCGGCGCATTGTCGATCTCGACGTTGGCCGGGAGCTGGATCGCGTTCTTCAGCGAATATTGACCGCCCGGGTGGGGGCGGAGCACGACCTTGCTGTCCTTGCCGACGAGGCGGCAGAACTCGGAGAAAGCAGCCACGAACTCCATCTTCGTGCCGCCCTCGACATTGAGGCGGACCGAATGGAGGTTTTCGCAGATGATGCCCGGCGCCGGCGCGTCGCGCGCGACTGGTCCCTCGAAGCCCTGCAGCAGTGCGGTCGGTCCGGTAACGAACAGCTTCGGCCGCTGCGATGCGGGGATCGACGACAGCAGCTCCCCATCCTGCCAGCCGCAGACGATGTCCGCCGCGAAGGACACGCGCTCGCCGTGGGCCCGGTCGTGCGCGGGGCTGTGACGGAAGCCGACGCATTCGAAGCCGTGCTGGAGCGTCACGGTGGTGAAGCTCGCCGGCGCAATCCGCAGCACCTCGTGGGTCTCTTTATGCCCGGGCAGGCTCGACTCGCTCCCGGCGAAGATCAGGCCGCGGCCGGTGAGATGGCGGGCCGCGTCCCACGGGCTTTCGAACGTGTCGATGCTGAGATCCTTGAGCTCAGCCTTCAGCGTATCCAGCTCCGCCGCCCAGATGCCGAACAGGTCACGCTGTGCGAATTTCGACGACACCAGCAGGCGTGTGGCAAGACCAAAATCACGGCTGGCCATGACGATCAGCGGCCGCAGGACGTTCACGTCCTGCACCAGGTTGATCAGGAAGACGGCCGAGGGTCGATCCAGCATCTTGGCGCTCAGCAACCGGCTGCGAACGGCAGCAGGGAGGTTTCGGAGACGATCACCTGGCCCGGTTGGAAGACGTCGGCAATCCGCTCCGCAATGCGGGCCATCGTCGCAGGGTACAAGGCCAGCTGGAAGGGAAGCGAGGGGTTAGCCCATTCGTGGCCCTGCGCCTCGCCGGCTGCTTCGGGCACGTGCCAGAAGTTCCGCCCGCCCAGGCTGCCGAAGCGGACGGCCGCCGCCTTGCGGTCATCGCGCACGCGGGACAGCGCCTTGTCGGAGACGATGAGGATCAGCTCGCCGCCGCCTCCCACGCGGAACGAAGCATCGAAGTCGAGCGACGCCGTGGTGAATGGCGTCGAAAAGGACAGACCGCCGGTCGCCTGGACAAGGTCGTGCGCGGCCGAATTGGTCGCTCGCCCATGGACGAGATAGGCCGGGACCGATCCCTCGCGCGCCTCGCCAGCGCCGTTTCGCGACTGAAGGAAGGCGGCCAGCGCCTCGGCCTCTTTCCCGGGGGACGCGATCTCTTCCAGCTTGCCGACCAGCTCGGGAAGCGAAGTCCGCGATAGCCGCAGGCTCTTCTGCCGGAAGTCGGAAGCGAAGACGGCAGCATCGCGGTAGAGGAACCGGTCTAGGGCCGCATAAAGTGGGTAGCCGGCCGAAAGCACCTGCGTACCGGCGCTCAGCGCCGTGATGGCCCGGTTCAGGGACTTCGCGGTGCTGAACGACTGGGCGTTGACCGGCAGGAAGCTGAGCAGTGCCGCGTCGAGCAGGGCTTGCTCCTTCTCCTCGGTCCACAGCTCGACGGTGGCCGCTACAGGGAGCTGGCGGATGCGCGCCAACCCGTCCGCCGTCAGCGACCGTTCGTTTGTGAGGATCGTCAGCTCGATCGCGCCCAGCACCGACCGCAGCTCGGCCAACGGACGGGCGAATGCCGCGACATCGGACAGGCCGACCGGGAAATTGGGATTGTCGCCGACGCCGAACCACAGGACGCGCGCACGTCCGGTCGCGCGGGCCTCGGAAAGCTTCTGGTCCAGGCGCTCGGCCACGCGCTCGGCCGAAAACGGCGGCGCCGGATCGCTCAGCAAATGGACGGGCAGATCGCCGCGATAGCTGCGCACGACCTCGGCAAGGGCGGGCGTCGAGCACATCGCGAGGTCCACGATTGCCAGCAGCTGCTTTAGCCACAGGCGATAGCGGACCAGCCGGCTGTCGTCGGCCTGGCTGAAATAGTCGTCGAACAGGTCGACTCCGACGGCAATCCCCCGGCTGGCGAGGACATGAGCCGCGACCAGCGATCGCGCGTCATGGCACTTGCTGATGATCGCTACGTCGCAGTCGGCATCGCGGGCGTCGAAAAAGGAGATGCTTTCCAGCGCGAGCGTAACGCCGTGCGACCCAAGGCATTCGGCGACGCGCGCGTAGCGGATGCGGGCGCCGGCGTTGTTCTTATACTCGGCCGAAGGAACGACTACGATGACCTTCATGCAACCACGACCTCGTGCTGCATGGCGTTCTCGTCAGCGACGGGCGGGGCGATCAGCGGCGGTGAGTCCCGGCGGTCGCCATTGTAGCTGGCCGTGACCACGGCCGAGCAGATGTGGGTCGAGGGAGGAAGGGCGGGCTCGCCGCTGCTCCACGCCTTGATGATATCCGTCGGCGCCAGCCACAGGTCGCGGGGAGGGGCGGCGACAGGCCAATGGGCGCGCCACAGAAGCTCCAGCGGCAGAGACCCTGTCGCCGGCCCGCTGCGCGCCGGAACGTGGCCGGCATCAGCAAGGGCCACTGCGTCCGGATTGCCCGGCTTGCCGATCCGCAGCAGCGGGACGGACGCGCTCGAAGCCCCGCTGTCGAGCAAGCCGGCCATCAACGCCGCGGTGCAGCTGTCGTGCAGCAGCACGTTGGGGCCCATATAGCCTGCGAGCGGCGTCGTGATGGCCTGGGCGGCGTCCTCCGCTGCGACGCAGCGGGTCACGCGTTCGGGGAACAAGCGCCCGGCGAGCCGGTCGACTTCCGGCGGACTGGAGCCGACCAGCACCAGGCTCGCGGGTCCCCCCTGTTGGAGGGCAAGCGCCTCAAGGGACTCAAGCAGGCACTGTTCGTCCCACGCTTCGGGCGCGACAATCCAACTGATGGCCTGGTCGCTGCCTGAAGGACGCAGCAGCGGCGGGCTGACCGGCGCCAGCAGTTGGGCGTCGTTCAACTGGTGGAGGTTCGACTGGCGAACTGCAGCGACGTCGATCCTTGCGTCGTCGGGCACGGCGCGATCGATCGATGGGAATGCCGCTACGGCGGCGTCCATCATGTCGCCCGGGACGCCGAACCAGATGCCGCCGTTCAGAGACGCGGTGGTTGCAACGAACGGAAGCGCCGCGCCGGGCCCGTCGCTGCCCTGGCCGGCAGCCGTCAGGCTCGCAATCGAAGGCAGCATGTCGGCGCGCAGCCCCAAGGTGGCGCCACCGTCGGCGCGCTTGCGGGAGGCGCTCAGGCGCGCCGCGGCGGCGAGCCATTGCGACGTCGCCGGCCGTTCACCGGCAATCGGCTCGATGGCCACGCCGATCACCTCGACGAGCCATTGCTGAATGTCGGCGCGGAATAGCTGCTCGGTGCCGTTCGCGTCGGCAAGATCGACTTGCACGGTGCCGACCAACGGGCCCTGTTCCGCTTGGCCCAGCAAGGCTTCGGCGCACCTCCTGCCGAGTGTGGCGACGCTGTCTCCACTCCGCTGAGCCGCAAGCACGGCTTCGAGCTCGTGGGCGCCGCCGCGCAGCAAGGATGGGAAGGGAAGCATGTCCCAGCCGGCGAGATCGCCGTCCGGACGGGCGAACACGAAGAAGATCGGGAACAGCGCGTTATGCGGCCTGATCTCGACGATGTCGGTGGCGGTCGCCGCGAGGCCTTCGCCAATCAGCCGAAGCCCCTCCGGGCTCGCCTGGACGGCCCGCACGACCAACCCCCCGGCGGAGCCCGGCTGCCAGCGCGTCCTCAACATGCCTTCGCCGGCGTGCCAGCCGTCGATCATCGACGTCGGCGGCGACGGGGCAAATATTGCTGCGGCGTCGCACGATTGGCCTGACGAGAATTGCTCGAAGGCGTCGAGAGCGGCCGCGATGCCGCCGCGATCCGCGGCGCAAGTCGTCTTCGCCAGTGCAAAGCCGTTGACCGACACGTCGGCGTTTCCGGCCAAGGTCAAAGCGCTGGCGCGAACCCACTCGCCCGCCGGCTCGCCCGTGCTGCCGGCATGGACGGGGGCAGGGTCGCTGAAAGGCGCGAACTTGGCCTGGGGAATGGCCTTCAGCTTGGCCTTCTGCGGCTCTCCGCGCCCTTCTGACCGGCCATATTCGATGTAGTGAAGGAGTGGGTTGATGCCGAGCGCGGCGACGTCGGCATTGCTCTTCAGATACGCGCTGGTTGAAAAAGTGGGGCCGGGGTCGCGTCCCTCTCGCCAGCCGGACTCCAGATAGTGCGTCGCTGGGTCCACCTCGCCCGCGGCGACGTCCGGATAACGGTCGAGGTACCAGGCCGCGTCGAAGTAAGAGGAGCTGCGGAGGAGCTGAAGGGCGCGGCTGCGGCGTCGCCGTTTGGAACCACCGAACGGGGCCAGCAGCGCGCCCCGCGCCTGCCGGCCGGCGCGCGCAAGGCGCACATAGGCACGCCACAGCAGCGATTGGCGATAGCCCTCCAGTTCGTGGTCGAGCTGGGCGATCCGGCGCTTCAGCTGCTTCAGCTGTTCGCGTTCACGCGCGAGGATCTGCTGCGTCGACCGATATTTACCGGTGACGGTCTTCAGCTGTTGCTTCAGCGCCGATTTTTCCGCCGTCTGCGCGCGGATCTGTTCGTCGCGAACTTCCCGCGCCCGCCGCTCGGCGCGGTGCGCCGCAACGGCCGCCGCGACGGCGTCCTTCATTTCTCCAATGCGCTGGCGCGCCTTGTCGCGCTCGGATCGCGCTTCCTTGGCTGAGAGCCTGGCGTCGTCACGAGCCTGCTGCGCTTCGTCCCGAGCCTGCTTCAGTTCTCCGACACGCGCCCGCGCTTCATCGCGGGCTTCCTTGAGCTCTGCGGCGCGGCTTCGTGCGTCGTCCCGAGCGACCTTGAGTTCGCCGATGCGGATGCTAGCCGCGTCCCGTTCCTGGCGGATACCGGCAAGGGTCACTCGAGCTTCGTCCCGTTCTTGGATCAGCTTCGCGAGCCGCTGGCGAACCTCTTCGGACACGTTCTTAAGCGCAAGCTTGACGCCGCTGACGTCTTCGAGCGCACGCCTCGCACGGTCGAGGTCAGCTGAGGTAGCGTCGGATGCAGACTTCAGGATTAGGCGCCGCTTCGCCTCCATGCGGGCGCGCTCCAGCACGTCGTCAAGGATTGCACCGGAGCGGTCCAGTTCCGCGCGCGCCTGGTCGAGGATTTGCTCGTCGGCCGCCTGCTGATCGCCACGTGCCCACCGCCCCAAGACCCTGTGCGCATCCGCAAGCAAAGGCATGCGCTCGAGCGCGCGCAAGCTTTCCCCCTCAGAGCGCCGATTGTGCCGGAGGTCTGCAGTGACGAACTGGCTAAGATCGGCGGCTTGCCCTTCCTCGAGTTGCAGGTCGAGCAGGGCCTGAAGACTGCCGAGCACACGTCGCGGGTCGCGTAGCAGCTCGTCGTAAGCGATGAACGCCCTTGGGAGGCCGCGAGTTTGATATTCGGCGTCGAGATAATAGCGCGCCCAAAGCAGCAGCCCTTGGTCTCGTTCCATTGAGTCCCGTGCCACGAGCGAATCGGCAACCTCGAGCGGGTCACGAATGATGAAGGGACAGACGCTCTTCGGCGCGAGCTTGTCAAAGACCGGCTTCCAAAGTCCCATCAAACGGCAAATGCGGGGATCCTTGACCACCGGCGTGCTGCCGCGCGGAAACTCGGTTGTCATTATCGAACGGAGCTGCGATTCCCGTTCTGAGGCAAGCTGCAGTAGAGAATCAGGCGAAATGGGCCTGAGGCTTCGCCAGCTAGTTTGAAGCTGATCGAACACTCGGTCGTTTTCGTTTTTTATGAGCTCAGATTCCCAGAATCCTCGCTCATTCCCTTCAGCAGCAGGGATCAGCGTTTCAGGCATGGTTAAGCCCAACAGGCCCAGAGCGCCTGTTAGAGCGGAAGTGCCAGACCTGTGCATCCCCATAACGACGATGAGTCGTTTGAAGGCATAAGCGCTAATCAATTGGAGGATTTCGTCATTTCTATTTGGCGCGGGAGAAGTCGAGTGCCTATAGACGGCTCGAACCACGACAGACAACCGGTCCCCTTAGCTTGCCATGCGCATGCGCGCAGGGCATTAGAGAAGACTCAGTGCCGGCTGGCCTTCCGCGGTCGAGTAATGTTGAAAGCTCAGGAAGCACGATAGCAGGGCATATGGCCAAGATCTTCGTAGGTTATGACAGTCGGGAGGATGTGGCGTGGCAGGTTTGCCGCCACTCGCTTCTGCGGCATTCCGGGTCTGACGTCGAGGTTCTGGCGCTCCGCCAGCAGGCGCTGCGCGACCTTGGACTTTATACGCGCCCGGTTGACCAAGCAGCCTCGACCGAGTTCTCCCTCACCCGTTTCCTGACGCCCTTCATCGCTGCGAATGACGAATGGGCCGTCTTTTGCGACTGCGATTTCTTATTCACGGACGATGTTCGCAAAGTATTCCAGGGCCTTGACGACAGCAAAGCAGTGTACGTTGTCAAGCACGACTATACGCCCGTTCATTCGGTGAAGATGGATGGCAAGCGGCAGGCTGCCTATCCACGCAAGAACTGGTCCTCGTTCATGGTGTTCAACTGCGCGCACCCAGACGTGAAGGCGCTCACGCCGGAGCTGGTTAATTCCGCCTCACCGGCTTTCCTGCACCGTTTCGGCTGGGTACGCGACGATAACGACATCGGCGCTCTAGACACCGGCTGGAATTTTCTCGCCGGCGAATATGCAATGCCAGAGGAGGTGCCGCCGGTCATTCACTACACGAACGGCGGACCCTGGTTTAACGAGTGGCAGGACTGTGATTTCGCCGATCTTTGGATCAGGGAGCGCGATCTGATGTTGGGAGAGCGCAACCCCCAGCGTGTGCTCGCCAAGGCTGCCGCTCTCTAGCGGCCTGCTGGCTCAGCAGTATAACCCGCCGAGTTCGACAGTGCCCTCGAGATCGCCCGGCAGGAACTTTGTGCGAGCCCCGTCGGCGTCGATGAGCCCTCCACTGCGCACTTTGAACCGCGGTCCGGTAGCTTGGCCCAGATATAATGCGCCGCCGGCACTGTAGACCGCATTAAGCTCCACGGCAGCGAATGCTTTGCCGAACCGCGGCGTACCCTGGAGATCGACTTTGCGTCCCCTACCATCCACGGTGCCGCCGAGCTGTGCGCGAATGTGCCATTGTGCCGAACCGGCGATCGAGTAGCGACCGATAACGGCAACCCTGGCACCGTTGTCGACTAGTATATGTGCCTCGCCTGCTTCGCCAAACTGGACATCCCTAAGCGACACCTGCGCTCCGTTCGAAACGTGCAAGCAGCTGCCGGACTGCGTGCTCAGGGTCAGGCTGCGAATCGACCATTTCGTCCTCGAACCGTTGCAGACGAGCGCATCACCACGGCCGTTGATGACGACCCTCTCTGCCGCCGACTTGTCGCCGATGATGGAAACTTCAGGCAATCCAACGTCGCGCAGCCATACGGTCTCCTCGAACCTGCCTCGCGCGAAGATCATCACGCTTGGCGCTGGGCGATACTGCCATTCAATCGTGTCCCGCTGCATTCGAGCTAGCGCGTCGATCGCACCTTGGAGGGTGCGGAACGCTCGGTCGGGAGTATTCATGCGCCCGTCATTGTTGTCGTTCCCGTCTTCCGACCTGACCCACAAGGCGCGATGCGCGGCCTCATTGCGGTCGACGACCCTGCCGCCATCCTGGACGATGATCGGGTCCCCACCGCGGTAGTTCCCGCGCAGGCTGGATACATTTAGCATCCCGTTGCAGTAGACGATCCCGCCGCCTCGGACGGTGCCGCTGATTGTTGCGCTGTCGATGTTTACCGACGCGTCGTTGATCCCCCAGATATACCGGGAGAAGTGCGGGGTGCCCTCGAAATGGATCTGCTGCCCGGCGAAATCGATGAGGCCGCCGCTCGTTGCATGGACGAACGCCAAGCCATCGCCGCGGACTGTCGTCGGCCCCATGGCGCGGACCGATCCGCTGTTGGTGGCTCGGATCTTCTCCCCTGCCGATGCGCCAAGGATACAGTTGCGGTGATCGAGAAAAGCGCTCCGCTTGATCAGCCACAGGTCGCCCTCCGGACTATCATTCTCGAAGGTTATTCCTGCCACCAACAGGTTAGCGAAGCGGGAGGCCTCGATGGCAGCGTTGCGGTCCGATCGGATGACGACCGCCGACGGGTTCTCCTCGTCGCCGAATAGCCGGATCGGCCTGCTACGGCGGTGGCGCGCACCAGTCGGTAATCCGTAGAGCGTCAGGCGCCCGGAGTAGGTCCCCGGTGCAAGATGAACCCGCGCCTCGAATCCGCGCAGGTCGAGCCGATAAATTATATCGATCGCCCGCTGCGGGTTCGCGAAGGCCCGCCGCGGCGTGTCGGCCAGACCGTCGTTCCCGTCGTCGCCGTCGGGGCGGACGTAGAAGATGACGTCTCTGCGCAGGAACGCGCGGCTTCGGCCGCGGCGAATCACTGTTCCGGTAAGCAAGAGCACGGCCGAGGCTATGCAGGCGGTAAGTACAATGAAGAGCGAAGTGTGCGCTGAACTCTGGCCTGCGGCAAACCTCTGCAAGAGCACGAACGTCAGCGCTGACCCGACAATGCCGCCGCAAATTCCGATGAGCACAGGATTGTGCGTCCGAACGATGGGAGAAGCCCGCATGGCGGGGGCCTAACCCACCTGCCTGCGCCTGCCAACGCAGCGCCTGCGCTCAGCTGGCAAGCGACTCGATGTAGTTGAGGTCTTCGGCACGAAAGAGGCTCTCGTCGAGGGCTGCACGGCTGCGGTTCGCGCGTTCCTTGCTGACCTCCGCGGTCAGCGCCGCCATATCGACTGAGTTGGCCCCGACGAAGCGGCAGAACTCGGCAATGCCATGTTCAGGCTCCTGGCATAGGCCGTCGAGGCTGAACAACAGGATCCGACCGGGGTAGAGCTCGACAAGCCTGCGCATGCGGCGGTCGACCGCGCACCAGTAAGACAGGCTGTCGCGCGGCCCCACCTCGACATCGCCGTTGAGGAATATCGGGCCCCAGTTCAAAAGCTGGTTCTGGTTGGCGCCGAACGCCGCGTCGAGCGGGTTCCGGAAGAAATGGATGTAACGCAGCGACGGGATGCTCGTGAGGAGCGGCTCAAGGATGATGTGCGTGTTTGGCTCTTTCCAGCCCCACTTCGAGGTCTCCGAAAGCGGAGCGTCCACAAAGGTCCTAGCGCGCTCCTCGAGCCAGCTACGATTGTGTTGGAGTCTTTCTATAGCCGCGTAGCGTTGCGCGAGTTCATGCCAGTGCCCTCCCGAGCACTCCCGACCGCTCATTCGTGCGGCAAAGGTGTCGATGAGCAGCCCGGTTTCAGCGGCAGGTAAAGTGAGCACTGACCGGTGTTTGAACAAAAGCGTAAACCAGAGGTTGTCGAGCGCCTCATTCAGGTCTCCACCGATCGAGAAACCTAGGATTTGAAGAAAACGGGCGCCGACTCGAGTGCCGCTTCCGCCGATTCCGCCAATGCCGAGAGGGCCGCTCATGAGCCTCATCAATCTACCAAAGAAGAAGGGGCGCACCTCACGGCGCGCCCCTTCCGGATCCACAAACGCTGGTTGTTAGACAGCGAAGCCGAAGTTGAAGTCCGCGGCCGTGATCGGAGCATTGTTCGCAAGGTTGATGATCAAGTCCTGCTCGTCGAACTCCATGTTCTCGCTGTTGTCGACGAACACATAGCTCTGGCTGTTGTAGGTGAAGGTAATAACCTGACTGTCAGAGCTACCATCAGCATCCGCGAGAGCGTTAACTGCTTCCTCGAAGCTGTCGTAGAGGAGAGCATAATCGCCCGTCCTCGTATCCAAAGTCGCAGTTCCGTTCACGACGTTCGAAACGTCGATCATGTCCTCGCCGGTCATGAAGTCAGTGATAACATCATAACCGTCGAGCGTGCTCTGGAGCGGTGCGAAATAATAGAAGGTGTCACTGCCTGACCCGCCGGTTACCGTATCAGCACCATATCCGCTGACAAGGAGATCGTCACCGGCGCCGCCGTCGAGAGTGTCCGGAAGTTCCCCGTCACCCAAGGTCGGCCCGTACAAGCCACCGCCATCGATAATTACATCGTCGCCGGCGGTCCCAATGAGATTGTTGCTGTCAGCCGACCCGTCGAAGATGAACGAGCCGTCGGCGAAGTCGACCTGCGTTAGTTCCTCAGCACCGTGCTCGATATTCAGCACATCCGAACCGGACGAAATGACCAGGTCCAGCGTTCCGTTACCATTGTAGTCACCAAGAAGAACGTTTCCGCCAGTGAAGAAGTCCGTCATGTCGCCGGTCACGGTGATGACGTCACCCTCACCATGGTCGTAGTCACCAATGACCGTCACGGCAGCGCCAGTACCGGTATCGCCAGTGCTGTCGGTGTTGAAGACGAACGTGTCCGCTCCTTCATTGCCGTAAACATATGCGCTGGCCCCGGTGAAGGTCGCATCCGCAGCATTCAGGTCGATATTGATCGTATCGTCACCGATGCCGGCCTTCACGAAGTAAGAGCCGTCGCCATTAATGCTGATATCGTCGACACCCTGGCCGCCGTAGATGTTGGCATGGCCGATCAGCGTATCAGCGCTGCCGACGACGCCCGACAGAGTGACATCGATCGTGTCGGCTCCACCGTTGCCATAGACGTCGAACTGGCCAGCACCGGTCACGGTGATGGTGTCGCTGCCATCGGCAGGGTCGCCAGCAGCCGAACCGCCAAAAACGGTCGCCGCACCATCCGAAGCAACCGTGATGTCGTCGCCACCCAGACCGCCGTTCACCGTCAGCGTCGACAGAGCATCGGCAGCAGCCGAGGTTGCAACGATCGTGTCGTCGTCAGCACCACCATGGACCATCGCAGATGCGCCATCGTCGATGTCAACGGTAATGTCGTCCTCGCCGCCGTTCCCGTAGACCGAGTACAGACCGCCGTGACCGTTCAGAGTGATGACATCAGACGTGTCAAGCGGATCGTTCGAAGCAGATCCGCCCCAGATGGTCGCATTGCCGTAAGTTTCGACGTCAATCGTGTCGGCGTCCTTGCCACCAACAACAACTAGGTCGCTATCAGCAGAGCCGCTATAAAGCGTGATATCGTCGTCACCAAGACCACCGTAGGCAGCGAGGCTGCCGGTGCCCGAATGATTACCGTAAATGACGTCATCACCACCGTTGCCGTAGACGTTCGTCTCTCCGTCATAGGAGTAGACGTCAATCACATCGTCTCCGTCGAGCGGATCACCAGCTTCGTTGCCGCCGTAAACGGTCGTCGTGCCGGTTGCCGACGAAACTTCAATGTAATCTTCACCGATACCACCGGAGACGACGGAGTCGCTCAGCACAGACCCATCGTTGTGCGCATAAATTTCATCGTTGCCCGAGCCGCCATAGAGTTCATTGGCAGCGCCGCCCTCATCGTGGATGAAATCGTCGCCCGCGTTACCGTAGACCACATCGGTCCCGTAACCCGAGTTGATGACATCACGAGAGTCAGCCGAATCGCCTGCAGCCGAACCACCGAAGATCAGGTGATTGCCGGAACCACCAGCGTTGATCGTGTCCGACCCACCAAGACCCATCGCGATCCCGAATGCATCGTCCGAGTCGAGCGTAATCGTGTTGCCAACATTGTCCGTCAGCGTGCTGCTGGTGCCGTCACCGAAAATAACGTCGCCGGCGCCGCCAGCGAACACAATGTCGCCGATTTCGATTTGAGCAAGCTGCACGCCCGACAAGACAAGCGTGTTGCCGTCAGTCGTGACGAAAAGCACACTGCCATCGGCATTGCGGATATCCGCGAGCGTCTCAGCCGGGTCAAAGTCAAACACGATCGTGTTGGACGAAGAATATGCCACCGTTTTGCTGGTGGTCCCGTCCCAATTAATCGTCGCCATGCAAGTCTCTCCTGTTGGATAAATCTGAGCGTTAGTGTGTCGTCGCGCCGAGCGAGCTTAACGGGCAAAGAATCGTCGCGCAAGCCACTCTGATGGTTAAGAAAGTCAGCGGGACCTGAAACCGCCGGCGCCGACCCTCTCCGCCACTCCGCTCTGAAAACCTTTAATTTCCAGCGGATTGCAAAAGGAAATCAAAGTGGCCGCGGTTATATTAAAGTGCGGCGCGCCGGCCACAGTTGAGCAAGAACGGCGCCTACGGCGCGTCGAATCGTTGAGTGAATTATCGAACCTGCAGCTTCCGTCGGTCAGCTGAGGGTGCATCAGCTTTGGTGGCGCGCGCTGTGACATGGACCTTGACGATCATCGCCGTCCGACGTTGCTCAAGAGCGCATCTGCGGCAAGTCGCAGACGCCAACCCCAATGCTGCGGCTGATTGCCAAGCTGGCGCTGTAATAAGCACGCGTCGCGCCTGATAGGGCCGCGGTGATCAAGCATGTTGTAAATGCGCCAGAACGCGTCGGGCCCGACAAGCGGAATAAGATTAAACGCGCCATGGAACCCAAATGTGGGCTGCGACGGCACAGTTCGCTCGAAGGAAAAACTTTCGGCGAGCGCATCATCGGCAAAGCGACAGCCTTGGTGCTCGAGAAACGTGCGGTTCAACCGCCCGATGGCGACATCCTCAGGGTGTTCCGCTTCGAACCGTTCGTCCTGACACGCCCTGAGCAAGCGCCGGCTTCGTAGCGAGAAGCCGCCATTTCCAACTTTACGGTCGTCGCTGAACTGCGGCCAGGGCGCGCCAATATAATCGCAGTCGAGGAAAGCATCGGTCCATTGCGCCGCATCGAGAACGAATCCGTCCCACTGCACAACCAGCACATGCTCTGTACGGATATGGTCGGCGAGTTCGCGGAGCATGAAGTGCGAATAGTTGGCAGCCGACCGCAGTGGCTGAATCGGGGTACGGCGAATGCCCGCCGGGACGGCAACGTCGACGTCGCTTAGCAATAGCGAGTCGCCGAAGCTTATCTGTTCTCGGCTCGCCTGCATCGCGGCTAAGGTCGCTCTGACATTGACCGAGGTCACCGCGCACAGGGTGACCGACGGTAGCTCGAGCCTCGGTTTCTCCTCAGATGGCAACGAAGAATTGCTCACTGAACGGGCTCAGCTGCGGATGGTGGAAGGGATCGCGTTCGACATCGGTACGCCATTTACGCTTCAGCGCGGCGAGCTCACCGGCGAAGCGTGCGCGGTTGACCCTCTCCCGATCGTTCCCACGCGACTTCGATTCATGGTGGATCAGCTTCGCGCGCGGCTCGTAGATCGTGTGCCATCCAGCGGCGCCGAGCTTCAGGCAGAGGTCGACATCGTTAAAGGCGACCGGGAATTCCTGCTCGTCGAAGCCGCCGACGCGCAGGAACTTGTCCCGACCGACGGCTAGGCACGCGGCCGTGACGGCGCTCACCCGTTGCGGCAGGCGGGCACGTTCGAAATAGCCCTGCTCGTCGGCTGCGAGGAAGCGGTGGGCATGCGCCGCGCCGCCGCCGATGCCCGTATAGACGCCTGCATGCTGCACCGTCCCGTCCGGGTAGAGCAGCTGGGCACCGACCGCGCCGACATCGGGCTTCGCGGCGTGCATCACCAGCAGCGACAGCCAGTCGTCGTCGATCATCTCGACGTCATTGTTGAGGAATAGCAGGATGTCGCCGACTGCATGCCGAACCGCCTCATTGTTCAAGGCCGAATAGTTGAACGGCCCGGGAACGCTCAGCACTTTGGTGCCGTCGCCACGAAGTCCGTCGAGGAAGGCGAGGGTCTCCGGATCATCGCTGCCGTTGTCGACGACCAACAGGTCGCGGGATGGATAATTCGTCGCCCACACGCCCTCGATACAGCTTCTCAGCAAGGCGAGCTGGTTGCGCGTCGGCACGATGATGCTGACTTGCGGCATCGCCTCCCCAGCCAACAAAGGCGGCTTACCGGGCAATGCGGGGGCCGGCCTTCGGCGCCGATGGTGAAGGACGAACGGCACATGGACCGGAGACACGCCGCTTGCGACCTTCCTGCGGATCAGGGCGCCGGGCCAATCCTCGTCGACATCGGCGGAAAGGTCACCAGGGCCGACCCTGACCATGCAGGCGCCACTGAGATAATCATGATGCTCGAAGAGCTCAGGGTTCCATTGCGGCTTGAAGTGCGGCTGCATCCGACGCCCGCCTTCGCTGAGGATGTCGTCATCGGCATAGATGATCTGGGCGTCTGGACGGCTGGCAATCGCGTCTGCGTAGATCCGCAGCGCGTCGGCAGCCATAACATCTCCGCAGCGGGTCGGGCAAAGCCATGCAACGCGTTGGAGGTGACGCGAGAGGGCGCTCGGCTGCCCGATCCACGTCTGCTTGCCGGATCCTTCCGCGCCCACCAGAATAGGCGCTTCCCCGCCCAGCGACCGCAGCGTCGCGTCCAGTCCGCCAGTACCGTCGCGGCAGTCGACGACTGGCACAATCCGACCCCCGGCAGGCGTTCCCAACCGAGGGCGCAGCGCCGGTTCGCGGCAGGAAACCCAAAAGTCGTAGGCCGCGGGCGATCGGCCGGTCAGCGAGGAGAGCCGGTGGCGAGACCGCACTTTCAGCCCTCGAGCCCGCCACAACGCGCCTTGAAGATAGCCGCGAGGATCGAGCCGGATCGCATCGGCCTGCACCCGCAGCCAAAGCCGTAGACAGCGCCATCGGTTGCCCGCCCTAGCCAGCAGGCGCGCTCGATGGTCGCTTTGGTCGATCGTCGCTTCCGGAAGCATCAAATCGCCTTATGCAATCACGGTTGCTTTGGCGACATGACTGAGCCGGATCGGTCCGGCGAAAACTGCTCGCCTTTTGATGGGTCGGCCTAGGCGCGTGGTCGGGGTGTTGCGCCGATGCCACAATTGTCGGGCGAATGACTCTGCCTTGGAACTGATGCCGGTGCTCCGCGTCTCTGCGAACGCAAGTAACGCAATTGCTTAGGACAACACGGGGCCAACCAAATCGAGAGCTAGCGATTTGGTCGATGCGAAGGCTAAATGGCTTTCTAAACCACATTGTTGCTGCTAGCTTCGAAGTATCGGATTACTGTTTTCATGGGTGGCTCCAGGGGAACACTGTTTGTGATGAAAGGGTACATTATGAAGAAATTTCAATTAGGTGCGCTCACTGCCGTCGCGCTCGTGATGGGTGTCACTGCTCAGTCGGCAAGCGCACAGTCGGCCAGCTTCCACGCTGACGCACAGGTCGGCTACAGCCGCTTCAGCGCTGCTGGCGACAAGGACGGCCATATCGGCTACGGCGCCGCGGTTGGCGCCGACTTCGACATGGGCGGCTTTTTCGTCGGTGGCGAGGGCACCTTCTGGTGGGCTCCTGCCGAGGTCAACACGATCGACGGCGCTGGCCTCGTCAATCACAAGACGTTCCAGGAATGGGGCCTGGGTCTTCGTGCCGGCGTGAACGTGATGCCGGGCACCAAGGTGTACGGTAAAGTCGCTTACGTCCGTAACGAGCAGCGCAAGCGTTTCACGCCGCTGCCGGGCGTGTGCGGTGGTAATGCTTGCCAGACCGCTGGTTACTACGACCACTACAAGGTCGGCGGCTTCCAGTACGCCGCGGGCGTCGAGCAGGCGATCACCAACAACCTCTACATCAAGGCCGAGGGCCGCTATTCGGACTATAAGTCCAAGCTGCACTCGGGCGGAACGCACACGGTCACCGGCTTGCTCGGTCTCGGCGTGATGTTCGGCGGCGTTGCTCCGGCTCCGGTCATGGAAGTTGCTCCGCCGCCGCCGGCTCCGGTCGAAGCCGCTCCGGCGACTCAGACCTGCCCGGACGGTTCGGTGATCCTGGCGACGAGCACCTGCCCGCCGCCGCCCCCGCCGCCGCCGGCTCCGGTCGAGCGTGGCGAACGCGGCTAAGCTTTAATAGCTTAAGCGAAAAAGGAGGGGCCGGCCCGCAAGGGCCGGTCCCTTTCTTTTGTCCTGCAGATCCCGCGGCCGTCACCCGAAGGTAAAGGCGAACGCCTCCGCACCCGGATCGAGAAATGTGATGGTGAAGGTCCTTTCACGCACCGGGCCCTTCATTCGCACCAGCTGGTAGAGGCGCTGTTCCGTGACTGTGCCGCTGCCGTCCGCGGCAATGTCGACCCCCGCGTCCGATCCGGGCGCCTGCCCGTCTAGCGTGACCCGGAACCGTAGCGGCTTTCCGGTCGCGGAGCCGAGCACGAGGTGGAGGTCTCGCGCCTGGAAGCGGTATGACAGCTTGCCGCCGGGTGCGAGTGAGCGAGCATTCTGGCGCTGGTCCAGCCAGCGACCCTCGAGAGCCCATTCGTTGAGCTTCAGCGGCGCCGCCGCGTAGCTCTTGACTACGTCTTTCGCGAGACCGCCAGGCGACACGAACCGCTCCGCCCGCCCATAGCCGACGTAGGTCTCGGGTGACCGCACCTGGCCTGACGCTCCGGCTTCCGCTCCTTCGCCGCCCGCCTTCGTGAGCCCTCCCGACGGGGGCCGTCCCGCCTCCGTGAGCAGCTGGCCGATAATCCGCTCGGCAAGCTCATACTGGCCCTCGCCATGGTGATAGTAGCGGATGCGGCCCCCGGCATCGACGAAGTAGTGGGCCGGCCAATATTGGTTCTTGAGCGCCCTCCAAAGGACGTAGCGGTTGTCGAGCGCCACGGGATAGCGGATGCCCAGATCCTTGATCGCCTTCTCGACATTTGCCGGATCGCGTTCAAACGCGAACTCCGGTGCATGAACGCCGATGATGACCAGCCCGTCGTTGCGATACTTGGCGTCCCACGCCTTCAAATAAGGCAGGGTGCGGATGCAATTGATGCAGCTGTAGGTCCAGAAGTCGATCAGCACGACCTTGCCCTTCAGCTGCCCATTCGTGAGCGGCGGGCCGTTCAGCCAGGGCCCAAGCTCGCCGAGGCTGGGCAGATCGCCAAGAGGAGGCAGGATCAACCGCCCATTCGCATCGGCGCGGACCGGCTGCTCCTCCATCTCCTTGCTCGCGCCAAGCCGCTTGGCGAGCCCGCTTTCGAGGCTCGCGGTCTGCGCGCTCGACAGCTTCGCCAGCACGCGCGTGTCGAGGCCGAGCGCAATTGCGGCCACGCCGACCAGCACAAGCACGCCGAGCACCTGGCGAATGCGTTCGCTCGTGCCCATCGACTTTTTCATCCGCGCGAACAGCTTGCCGCCGACCAGCAATGCCAGCGCCAGCGAGGTGGCTGCGCCCAACGCATAAGCGAGCAGCAGCAGCGTCGTATTGAAGCTTGCCCCCTGCAAAGCGGCGGCGGTGAAGATGATGCCGAGGATCGGCCCGGCGCATGGCGCCCACAGGAGGCCGGTCGCGACGCCGAGGACCAGCGAAGACCAGACGCTCTCCTTCTGCCCCTGTCTTTCCGTCAGGCGCGACCCAAGGGCCACCAGCGGCCGCATCAGCCGATCCGAGATTGACGGAAAAACCAGCGCAAGCCCGAAGAGGGCCAGCAGGACCAGCGCCGCCCAACGCCCGATCGCATTGGCCCGCACGGCCCAGCCGCCCCCGACCGCCGCGAGCGTCGCCACGAGGGCGAATGTCGCGGCCATGCCGGCGAGAAGCGGCAGCGTGCTGCGCACGAACGGCCGGTCGGCTCGGGCGAAGACGAACGGCAGCACCGGCAGGATGCAGGGGCTGACGATCGTCAGAAGGCCGCCGAGATAAGCGAGTAGGATGATGAGCATCGCTACCCTTTGCTCCTGCTCGCGGCGCTTTGGCCAATAAGTTTTCGGTATTGGAAGGTTCAGATGCGCTGAGGCAGGATGCGCTAATGGAAAACAGACGCACCGTGTTGGGGCTGATCGGCGCCGCAGCGACCAGCCTGCTGCTGTTCGGGCGCAGCGGCAATGCCGCCCCCGCGCTCCGATTCGCAATGACCAAGGCTCCCGCCGAATGGCGGCGGCAATTGGGACCGCAGCGCTACGCCATCCTCCGCGAAGCCGCCACCGAACGCCCCTTCTCAAGCCCGCTGCTGAAGGAGCATCGCAAGGGCACCTTCACCTGCGCCGGGTGCGGCCAAGCCTTGTTTAGCTCAGCGACCAAGTTCGAAAGCGGCACCGGCTGGCCAAGCTTCTGGAAGCCGCTTTCCGGCGCTGTTGCGACTCGCACGGACCGCAAGCTGATCATTGCGCGCACAGAGGTCCTGTGCGCTCGCTGCGGCGGCCACTTGGGCCACGTGTTCGAAGATGGCCCGAAGCCGACGGGCCTTCGCTATTGCATGAACGGGCTGGCGCTGAACTTTCGCGTCGCCTGACCGCGCTCAGGCGACGATACGGAGCTTCCCGCGGCTGCCGGGCGCCGCGTAACATACGACGCCAAGCTCTTCCTGAAGCCGGGCGAGCTCCCGCTCCTTGGCTTCCTTGCTCTGTTCGGCATAGCGGCGCTCGATGTCCGCTTCCTCGTCCGTCTGCTCGCGAAAATAAGCGATGGTCATGCGATGCCCGAATACTTCGTCGCCGCGGAGCCGGAGCTCGGCATCGGCATCTTCAGGCAGGCTGTCGCGCAGCTCGGCGAGCTTGTCGATCAGATCGTCGATGGACACATGGTCCGCGATATCGACAAAATCCTTTACCCGTCTTTTCATCGTTGACCCTCCCCGGCCCACGGGGCGTTTGAATACATGCCGTGCGAATCCACGCGCAATCGGCTTTTCGCGTTTATCCCCAACGAACTTGCCCTCCTGTGAATCATGGTGAAAGCCAAGGGACAGCCTAATGAGTGAGATCGCCCTTACCGCCGGCAAGCTCCGGCTGACGCTAAGTCCCTCCGTCGGCGGGGCTATTTCCAACTTCGAGTGGATCGGTCCGGCTGCCCCGCGAGGAATATTGCGCCGCTGTAACAATCCACTGGGAAATGTCCTCGAAGCCGCCTCCTTCCCGCTGGTCCCTTATGTGAACCGCATTCGCGGCGGCTGTTTCGAGTTTCGCGGACGCTCGGTCCGAATCGAACCGAACCTGCCCGGCGACCCAAGCCCGCTTCATGGCCAGGGCTGGCTCGGTCCGTGGGGCATCGATACTCAGGACGAGCGCAGCGCAGCCCTCGTCTTCCGGCACGACGCCGGCGAGTGGCCCTGGTCCTATCAGGCGCGGCAGGAATTCGTGCTCGACGACAGCGGCCTTTCTCTGGCGCTCACGTGCCGCAACGATGGCGAGGAGCCGATGCCCTGCGGGCTCGGCCAGCACCCTTACTTTCCGTGCGGGCCCGAGACCCGGCTCGACACGGCGGTCGAGAGCGCCTGGACTGTGGACGACAAGGTGCTCCCGGTCGACAAGGTCGCGCCGGAGGGCCGCTACAACCTCAAGGACCGTCTGATTTGCGGCCAGGACCTCGACAATGGGTTCGGCGGTTGGCGAGGCGAGGCGCGGATGAGCGACCCCGATTGGCCCTACGAGCTCCGGCTCACCTCACCGAACGCCGGCTTCTTCCAGGTCTATTCACCGCGCGATGGCGGAATCTTCGTCGCCGAGCCTGTCACCCACGCCAATGCCGCCCTGAATGCGCCCGAGCGGGAATGGCCGGAGCTCGGGCTGCGCATCCTCGAACCCGGCGAGGAGATGCGGCTCGACATGCGCCTCGACGTGCTCGCGAAATAGGCGCCGTTCAGGTTGAAGGTTGCGAGATGCGCTTATATAGCCTCGCGCCTTGAGGCCTCCCGGAGACGTGGGTGAGTGGCTGAAACCAGCGGTTTGCTAAACCGCCGTACGGGGATTTCCCGTACCGAGGGTTCGAATCCCTCCGTCTCCGCCAATTTGCTTTGTTGACAGCCAGACACCTTTGCTAAGGCAGCGCGTCTCACTAAAGGTCCGGGCCAGCCTTTGCTAGCACTGGCTTGCTTTCATCCATTAACCTGCTCTGAGGTGCGTTTACTCAGCTCCCCAAACGCCAGCCGCTCAGCAGGCGGAGCCCGTCTCGGAACCGAGCTGCGAGTGATCGCAACGTGGGTGGTAAATTTCGCTCATCGCCCCAGCCTCACGCCTGTTCGACGCGTGGCCAAGAGCCCAAGGCTCAAGTTATTCAGCGACGGATATCGCTCGTGAACCGCTCGCGTCCTCTGGCGCGTATGAGACGCGCGAGCGCCTCTTGTGCTGGAGGAACGCATGATTGCATCGCAGCAAACTTTGGGTCCGAGGAGATTGGCAGGAAGTTCATGGTGGGGTTGGCTTCGAAAAGGATAGGGTGGCCGTCGGAAGACAGCCCGAAGTCCACCCCAAAAAAGTCCAACTGAAGCTTCTCGGCTATCGCAAGGAGCGTACTCCGGACGGAAGCAGCCACCGCTCCCGATCCGCGCTGGTAAAAGGCTTCGGATTCGGCAACCAAATTGTCACGTGGAGCCATGAACCGCTTTCGATCGGCCATGTGGATGTTCCATGCGTCCGAAATGAGCAGATGTCGGAAGACGAGCTCTCCGCCGATGAGAAAAGCTCGGTACTTTCTGTACAGACCATCGGCGCTTCGGAAGTCGATGAATTCTGTGGCCGTAAACCCAGCAGCTTCAGCTCGAAGTTGTGGAATTTGATCGGGGTGGTCGAACAGTCCGATAATTTGCCCGCCATGAGAACCGGCGCGGCGTAAAATGACAGGGAACTTGATTTGTCGCCGCTCTTGAAGAGAACGAAGCATGGAGGGCGACGGAGCACGCACTCTGACCACCCGCGGCACTACCAGTCCCGCTAAACTCGCTAGCATCTGCGCTGTGCCGTTGCGCGTCGCGCGCAAGATGTATTCAGGGCGGTTCAAGACTGGAACGTCGCACCCCTTCAATGCCTTGGAAATGACGTTCAGCACCTTCGGGTTCTGGTCTGGATCAGTAACCAAGTTTATCAAAAGATCATAGGACGACAGACGATGCCTTCCAACCTGCCTAAAGTAGCTCTTGGCAAAATGAAGAATAAATGAGTTCGAGTTAGGTAGACCGATAAGTTTAAAAAGGTCGGTGCTGCCATTTAGATCAAAGTTAACAACCGTAGACCAATCCTGATGGTCATGCTTGTCAGACCCGACAATGAACGCAATCTTTGAAGCTCTACTCAATTTCGTAACCGTACATTGGGTTCACAGACTACTTTTCTCAGCGACCAATTAAGATATACGGTTGTTGAGCTAACGGTGAAGCCGATGGTAGTAGCCAGTTCAGCCTCTACCTCAGCTGCTGTCACATTTAGCCCGAAAAGAAGCTTGCTATACCGGCCCGCGGCTCGGCGCGATGGGAAACGCCAAGGCATGAGCACTGTCTCGTCGGCCAAGACGTTCATCCCGGCTTCGGCCAGCAGCGTGTCGAAATCCTCGTCCAGAAAGTGACCTTTGTGGCCGGTGCTGCTGTGTCGATCAACATAGCCATTTAGAAAATGCGCAGCGGCTGTCCCTGCCGCAACATCGGCAACGACGCAGATGCCGTTCGCGTCCACTAATCGCCTGAATTCTTTGAGAACAGGCAGTTTATCAGGTTCGTGATGTAGGCCAGCTAGGGAAACGACGCCGTCGAACGAAGCCGATGGGAGGGGCACCTCCGACAACTTTGCTTGCACCACCACCGCATCGCGACACTCTCGCGCGAAGTCTGCCGCTGGTTCAACGGCCGTGTAGCAGCAGTCTTTTGGAAGAAACGCGCTCAGATAGCCCCCTCCTGCGGGGATGTCGCACACTCGCTTTGCGCCTCTCGCCAAAAGAGGCGAGCAGACCGCCTCAAACTCGGCGGCGCGAGCATGTGGGCACATCACCATCGCGCGATGGTAAGCCGCGGCGCGTTCCGAGAAGATTTCTGCATAGCTGTCATACATTATTTGAAACCTATGGAATTGGAGGAAATCTATGCAATATCCGCAGTTTACGTCCCGCGTTGTACGGCCTCTCCAATTGCAGCATTCTAGATTGAGGACCTCTTGGCCGGTGAGCGGTGAAGTTCTCACAAGAGCTGGATCGTAGCACTCTGTCGGGGAGACGTCGGTGAGCGTGTACCCCGAAGCTTGATGTGACACGTCCTCTTTCGCCCAATTCGATATTCCGATTATGGCTTCTTAGGTGTGGCCGCAAACGCGGCGTAGACGAGTCGTTGTTAGCTAGAGAGTCCCGGCGCTATGGGCGCGCGCCCCCGTGAATGCCACCAATACCTCAACGGGCCAAGACTGCGCCGGTGGATGCGCTCAACAATGCGCGGGTAAAAGCGATCCGAGTTTCGAAGTTGGTTGGCATCGAAGAGAAACACGCCATCGAGCACTCGACGCCCATAAACCACTTCATGCGCCAGCATGTTAGGGTTGAGGAACCAGACATCTCCAGGCTGAAAGGCAATGGAATGCATCGGGTACCCGTGGGCACCGCTTTCATAACGGTCACCAAATGACGCGAGCGTCGTTTCACGCGTGAATACGCGCGCGTGCTGCCGAATTGTCCGCTGAAGCTTGGCAGTCCTATAGCAGTTTCCTGCCATATCCTCGAGGCTTCCGCCAATTCTCCAAATTCGCGGGAACTTGTCAATGTTCACGAAGGCTCTCAACTGAGTGCAATCACCTGCGTGTTCTGGGCTGTCGAAGTGCATGTTGTGCGCCAACATTTCGGCAAGATTGTATATGCAGTAGCGTTTAGAGTACTGATAAAATGGAAATAGCTGGTCGGATATCTGCAGCAGCTCCGCGTTAGCTGCCCGCACCGCCGCCTCAAACTGCTCAAACGGTACACCGCTAGCTTCCACACCTTCCTTGGCCGCCTGCCATTCGAATACCCTCGGACCCTCGCCATGGAGCGCTTCGTCGATATGCAAGAGCAGCTTGTTCCGTCCTCGCACGTTGGGCAGCACAACTTTATTGAAGACATCTCGTCCTGCTCGAAACCGGTAGTTTTTCACCATGATCAGATCGCCGTTTTCGTACCAATCGGTTAGCTCCTCGGCTTGGGCGCCGGTCTGCCCTGCATACCTTTCAAATTCGACGACCCGAATACGATCCGGGACACGTGGGTTCATTACGATCTTTGCCATAAGAGCTCTTTTCAGAACCGCTGCGCGAAACGTTTGATAGTTTCGATCAAGGATGGCTGCTCGTTCGGTTCAGGGAGACCGGCCATGAACCTCCGCATAGCTGCAATCTGAGCAGGCAGCGTGTTCGCTTGGACAAGGCACTGTCGATAAGGATATTCATAATGGGCGCTGCACAGCAAGCTGCCGGCTTGAACTTGGTGAGCAACGAGCGCCGAATTCGTTAACCACACCTCTCCAGGCTCGAAGTCGATGATGTGCCGCGGCTCATCGCAATGATCGCGATTAGAACCGAATGCGGCGTGGTTCAGGTGCGAGTTGAATGTGTATGGATCATCCGTCCAATCGCCCAGTTTCGCTGACTGCCAATAGCGCTGCGCGTAATGGCGCCAGTGACGAGCAACGCCCCATCGTCGTGCGGTCGTGCCCAGATTGACAAACAACCGCACCTGAGCGCTGTGATTCGAATTTGCCAAATTGTCGATGTGCATGTTTTCATAGACGATTGGCTGAAACTTCCACGCGATGAACGCGGTTGAGAAGTGATGGCGCCCGAACAGCCCTTTTACCAACCGATCGACCTGGCTCTCGACACGTTTGACTTCCTGACGAAACCTTGCGCCGTAGGCAGGGTCCGGCGGGAAGTTGTCGCCGATGAACCCGCTCCAGACCGATGAACGCTTCTCGGGCACGCCCCTGTTCCACTTGGTGAACACGTATTTGCCTTTGCGAACGTCCTTGCGGTCCATCGGCCGAATGCGGTCAAAATACCTGAAATCAGCGTTGATCCTCACATCGCTGAGAACGACTACCTCACCGCGCTCGAAGCACTCCCGCACTTTACGACGTTGCCGCGACGAGATGAGCTTGATGTTTGGCGGAACCTCCGGATGTAAGACGATCTGAGCCATCACCATCTCCCGAACGACGCCGACAAGCTGCGCATGTCGCCCTCGCGGGGCTCTCGCTGACTGGCGCACCTCACCATTCATTCATTTCAGAATTGCTGAGCGCAACCCCTTAAAGGGAAGCAGTTCGTGTCAATGCTTCAGGCGCTCCTATCGGACGCTGCTCGGCGCAATCGGCACCGCGACCGAGCAGGATTGTGTCGACGCGGGCGCCGGAGCCGACCAGATCTACGCCGGTTAGGATGACATCGTCGATGGCGGGGAGGGTTTCGATACCGCCTACATCTTCGACATCGGGGGCTACGGCGGTGACCAACGGCGATACGGCGACCCTATTCGCCAACCAGCCGTTTGTCGCCGGCGGCGGAACGCTTGCAAATGTCGAAAGCTTCGCGACCGTGGCGCTTACGTCATTCAACGACAGCTTGGTGTTCGGCAACCAAGACGCGAAGGTCACCGCCTACGCCTGGCACGGCAATGATACGCTGATCGCTCAGCAGGCGAACGTTGAATTCACGGCGGCACGGGCGACGACTTGCTCGTCGGGGGGCCCTGCCGATCACTTCCTCTCGGGTGAGGACGGCAACGACCGGCTCGTCGGCGGCCAAGGCTTTTACAGCTTCTCCGGCGGCGCAGGAAACGACCGCTTCATCTTTGTGAATGTCGATGACGATTGCGATAACATCAACGACTTTGACGTGCAGCAGGATATGATCGATCTGTCGGTCATCGACGCGAATCTCCAAGCAGCCGGCGATCAAGCGTTCACCTTTACCGGCAACGCCAGGTTCCCGGTCATGGTGGAGAATTGCGAGCCGCGAACGAGAACCGCAGCTATGTTCTGTACGGCGACGTCGACGGTGACAAGATTGGCGGACTTTGTAATCGATCTCGGCGTCTCAAACAGCCTGACCGGCTCCAACTTCATACTTTATTAAAAGGGGACGAGAGGCGGACTCCGGTGCCGAGCAGGACGTGCGAGCGTGCGTTTGTCTAGCGATCAGCGAGCCTAAACCGCTGTCTGGGATCATGTACGCTGCTTTAGTATGAATTGGGTTGAGCTTAGCACGAGGACTTCCGCGGGATCGCCCGAGTAGGAACAGCATGGTCTCTAAGCGCGCTGGCTTGCCGGAGCTGCCTAACTCCGTGCAGCGGCCGTGCGGTTACGGCTTCACCTAGAAGGTTTCTGCTTAGGCCTGCTATCCACCTATTTCAGACCTGGGCTGAGCGACACAGGCAAGAATGCCTCAGGAGCGTGCAGCGCTTGCGAAGCTTCGAAGCGCGTGCGAATCCGTTGTACATGGCTCACCATAACGTCGATTCTGCGGATGACGTCATTGTTATGCGCGGCAGTCCTGATTGGCTTCGATTGGATTTGTCCGAAACTCGGCCGTTTTTGCGAGCGCATAACCTTCCCGAAGACCTGCTCGAACAATTTGTGGCGCTGTGGGACGGCGCGATAATCCCGGACTACCGCACTTTTCGCGCCCAGCTGAAACATATTTCCTTGGCCACGGTCGACCAAGTCAGTGGCGCATTGGCGATTCACCTTCGAGACATTGATCACCGAGATGTGCCGCAGCGAACACGGATCGCCTTCACGGACGATGACGACTGGTTCTCACCCGCCCTGTTTGCAGATCTCCCGCGCGCAGCGGTAAATGGCTACCGATGGGGCTCATGCCGCATCGGGTTCGACTTCGATCCAACTGCGCCCAACCCTGCGATCATCAGCCTTCGGCCTCTTTCGGAAGTCGTGTACACAAACAATTACGCAGTACAGGCGCTTGATGGCATCGATGAACTTCGAAAACTGTCTGACCATCGCCAGGCAAACAAGCGATTTCGTGAAAAAGCATTCGAATGCCTGAGCTCACCGGAGTATCTGTCGTGCGCCGTTAAACACCCCTGCAGTACGGTTGCAGCCCTCCATCTACTGCGAGATGCGGCATTCGTGAATGACCCCTACGCCGTGCTAGTGCGTTTTGTCACCGAACTAAACGATGCTGTAATCCCGGCAGGCGCCGAATGGATCGGCTCTCCGCTTCGGGAATTACGTTCAGCCGTAAGCGCGATGAAACCACGCTTCCGAAAAATTCGATCCGCCGCCCTCTTTAGAAATTAGCGGCACAGATCTGTTCTGGCACTCGAGAAAATGATTCCGGAACTCACGCTAGGTATACTGGTAATCTCGCGAATTTAGAAGCCTGAGTTGCCGAGTCGCGCGCCCCTAAGGCTGCTTCTTAGATCACCAAAGTTACTATTCGTGGATAGAGTGCAATGAGAAGACTGATAGTTGGCGAGGCAGCGCCCTGGTTCGACGGTCGGGAGGTAGCCGGCAATCCTCGCTTTGCATTCGACCAGGCGGGGGGTCGATGGGTCCTGCTGCTGTTCGCCGACACCATGGGGGATGACCGAACCAGATCCGCATTCGAGTGGGTTATGCATAACCGCACGCTCTTCGACGATCGCAGAACTGCATTCTTTGGCATAACGACAGATCCACAGGACGTTGCGCAACGCCGTGTAACGCAAGAGCTGCCTGGCATCCGGTGGTTCTTCGATGAACACCGCTCGGTTTCGCGGGCCTACGGTGCGGTCGCCGAGAGGGAGAGTTTCGAAGAGTACCATCCCCACTGGGTGTTACTTGATCCTACGATGAGGGTTCATGCCGTTGCCGATTTGCAAGACGCTCAAGATATCATTGGTTTGATGCGGACTGCTGCAGAAGCTGGCTCGATCCCCAGCCCGCAAGCTCCTGTGCTAATTGTGCCTAATATCCTGCCGCCAGAAATGTGTCGCCAACTAATTGCGACTTTTGAAACTCGTGGAGGCCGCAAAAGTGGCTTTATGCGTCAAATTGGCGACCGCACCCATCTCGTCGTGGATTCGCGCGCTAAGCGGCGGAGTGATTACAATATTGAAGAACCGCAACTTCGAGCGGCCTTGAAAAGCAGGATCTCACTTGCACTGCTGCCGATGATTTATCGTGCATTTCAGTTTAAGGTAACCCGTATCGAGAGGTACACTGTGGCTAAGTATGATGGAATCGAAAAAGGTTTCTTCACGGCTCACCGCGACAACACCACAGCTGGCACCGCTCACCGCAAATTCGCATGCACCATCAACCTAAACTCAGATGATTACGAGGGTGGAGACCTGTGCTTTCCGGAGTTTGGTCCGAAGAGATTCAGAGCTCCCACTGGAGGTGCTGTTGTGTTCTCCTGCTCGCTGCTCCATGAGGCACAGGCGGTGACGCGCGGATCGCGCTACGCGTTCCTGCCTTTCTTTTACGATGAAGCAGGAGCGGAACTTCGCAAGAAAAACGCTGGCTCGATTTCACTTGAGGTGCCATCGTAAAGGCCGTTGTGAGGCAGGTCGCCACGAATGACATTGAGCTCGCCGATCGCCTGCGAACGTTCGATGGTCACGAACTACGACATGAGCGGCTTAGGCGATCTCTCTCTCCTTGGCCAAAAATCGTCATCACCTGTCAAGTACGTTTCACTGGTGTGCTTGAGAACGGCACTCCCGCCATTCGCCAACTGGGCCGTGCCTGCTGGAGCGGCTCGCGTACCTCTCTCAAACGAGTCGTTTACCACTTACGTTTCGAACAGCTCTTACAACTTAGACAGCTAGCGCGCATCCTCCCGAGCCTTGCAGAGCCTCAACGGCGTGACGGCCGGGGCAACCCCACCACAGAGGCTTAATAGGACCAACCGGGATCCCGCATCTGCTTTGCCGCATCTACGAAGAGCACGAGCTTCATGTACTGTTATCGGCTTCCGGTGGACACAGAGTGCCTGGCGCTGCCATCGTGCCCCCAGCCACTTTCTGGTTTTCACCTAGTAAACTCGAACGCTTGAGTCTGTTTGTTGCCTATTCAGAAGGTTAGCGGCTTAGGTCAGATTTCGAGGCGAATTAGGTGGCACCCGTTAGGCAGACGTTGAGCAGCCGGAGTGCTGCTGCTGATTACTACATTTGAGAGCGGCTCGATTGCAGAGGAAGAACGATCAAGCCGCGTTTTGGACACGCAAGCAGCCAGGACGGCAGTTGATCCTTATAGTCGCACTCGAAAACGTGCGGCGTACAAAAGGTCCGAAGAACGGGCGGCCTGGTGCGCATACCAGGCCGCCCAACGCACAGGTATAGAGCGACGTGCTCAGAACAGCCGAGCTGCTAAGTCCAGGGGGAGAAGCTGACCGGGGGAGTGCCTCATGAGCTATCCTGCCGCGAACACGAACCAGCGGCAGTCCAGTTCTCTCAAGCGTTCGGTTGCACTCCTACTCGCCGTTCGCGAACGATGCCGCAGCTCCGTTGTAGAATGCTCCGAGCTGTCGTCTTGATCTCCTTCGCCCCAGTCCCCGTCATCGTCGTCCCAAGGATCATCCCTCTCGCCGGACAGATCCTCGACCTCCACGTCCCGGGCGGACCGTCCGCCTCAGGTAAACTGCGGCTGTTCTCGTCGCTTATGCCGTGCTCATCACTGCAAGAGCCGTCCTGCACACAAAAGCCAGCTTTGTCTTTCTGCTCCGTTACGTGAGGACCGCCTTCGCTAACCTCATGCTCGTCGTTGTCATCGCCGTCGTGGCGTCGATCTTCGTAATAGTCATCATCGTCATCATCGTCATCATCGTCATCATCGTCGAAAATTCCGTCCTGTTGCCAAAGGGCAATATTTTCGGCCGTAATCCAGCATTCCTCTCCGTCAATGTCTTCTGTATGACGCGATCTAAAGGCATCCAACGCTACCTCGAACTGCGACAGTTGGAGCAAAGCGTCACTCACTTGCAAGTCAGCATTTACGTCCAGGTCGTAGAGGTACTTACCTTCTGGCTCGTTCCGGAGAACGGCTATCAGATCGGTAAGCACCCGATTGATCATATGAGCCTTTGCCGAAGTTAGGATCGCTTCGGGCTTTTTCTTCGAAAGCTCGCGGACCTCAGACATGACGGCTACAAAGACGGGTTCTGTGTTCTCGATCGCATCCGCGTTCAATTTCGTTGTGACGTTCTTGAACTTCATAACAGTTCTCCTTAGCGAGACTTCCTGAAGCCATCGGGTGAGAGCTTCTTCCGACACTAAATTAGGAAGGGGCTGCAGTTATCGTCCGTCGCGAGAAGGCGAGGGCACGGGTTTTCGAACGCAGCCGTTTCCTGCTCGTAGCGAACGGCGCGAAATGTCCGGATTGGATGGTAAGCGGAAGTTAAGTCGCGAAATTGAGAAAAACGCAGTGGCGGTTGCAAAAACCAACGCGCGGAGCCCATATCCAGACCGTATTTGCGTCATGGAGAGTTGAATGATGGCGACTGTCACGGGCACCAACGAGAACGACCTGTTCATCAGCAATTTGGAGCAGACCACCTACGATGGGCGCGAAGGGTCGGATACGGTCGACTATCGCAATGCCGGGGGCTTCGTTTCAATCGACCTTGCCGCCGGCCATGGTCCATTCAGCGACACTTACATCAGCATTGAGAACGTCAGAGGCTCATCGTTCGGCGATCTGCTGAAGGGCGACGGCGGCGCGAACACGCTAATCGGCCGCGGCGGGACTGACACGCTGAGCGGCGGCGGCGGCAACGACACTCTCTATGCTGATGCATCGGGGACACTCGACGCGGGTACCGACAGGGACTTGCTCGACGGCGGCGCCGGCGACGACGTGATCTGGGCCGGCAGCGACGATTACGTCAACGGCGACAGCGGCTTCGACACGTTGCTGCTGTCCTATGCGGCCGCGCCAAGCACCTACCCGCCGGGCTATGGTGTCACCAATGGCTACGATCTCGACACGATCGACATGCTCAACCAGCAGTTCGGCAGCTACCGCAACATTGAGCTGATCTCTCACCTTTGGGGCAGCGCCTTTTCGGACACGATCAAGCTGGCCACCCAGCCCGGCAGCATCACCGTCGAGGCAGGGAGCGGCAACGATGTCGTTTTCGGGCGCGACAGCACCGTTACCATCTACGGCCAGGACGGCTTCGACCAACTGTTCGGCAGCAGCACCGGCGACGTGCTGTCCGGCGGGGCCGATGGCGACCGGATCATTGGCAACGGTGGGGGAGACTGGCTGGACGGCGGCGAGGGCCAAGACATCATCTCGACAGAGATGGAGATGAGCTTCGACAACTTTGGTGCGCAGGACCACGTGTTCGGCGGCGCTGGCGCCGACCAGATCTATGCCGGCTATGGCGACATCGTTGATGGCGGCGAGGGCTTCGATACCGTCTACATCTCCTACATTGGCGGGACTACCGGCATCTCCAATGGCGATACGGCGACGCTGTTCGCCGGGCAGCCGCTAGTCGCCGGCGGCGGCACGCTGATCAGCGTCGAAAGCTTCGCGACGATGGCGCTCACCTCGTTCAACGACAGCATGGTGTTCGGCAATCAGGACGCAAAGGTCACCGCATACGGCTGGCATGGTGACGACACATTGATCGCGCAGCAGGCGAATGTGGTCTTCTACGGCGGGACTGGGAACGACCTGCTCGTCGGCGGCCTAGCCGATGACTTTCTCTCGGGCGAGGACGGTAACGACCGCATCGTTGGCGGGCGCGGTTTCGATTCCTTTTCCGGCGGAGCGGGAAGCGACCGCTTTATCTTCGTCAACGTGGATGACAAGCGCGACTACATCAACGACTTCGAAGTGCAAGCGGACGTGATTGATTTGTCGGCAATCGACGCGGACCTGACGGCGAGCGGCGACCAGGCGTTCACCTTCATCGGCGGCGCAAGCTTTTCCGGGCTTGGCGGAGAAGTGCGGGGCGCGAACGAGAACGGCAGCTACGTCCTGCTCGCCGACGTGAACGGCGACAAGGTCGCCGATTTCATCATCGATCTTGGGGTCGCGCCTGCGCTGAGCGCTACGAATTTCGTCCTTTAGTAAAATGAGCACGAGGGCGCATCTATGCGCGCCTCGGCAGCGCTGGTTCCGGCTTGTCTAATATGGGTGGAAAGCAGACGTTAGCCGCACGCGCCGTACTTTGAATTTCAGTCGGCTGCAGAGGTTTTGGGAGGAACGCTGCCCTCTTGTTCAGAGACCACTCTCGTCGAAGTCAGTGTCGAGGGCTTCTGCCCAACTCCTAAGGCAAAAAGCTACACGCAACAGATTGTTACCCTGTTTCATACCCCAGTGGGAGTGCAGCCCTTCAAAAATGACGAACCGCCGGCCGACTGCGGTGCCGCAAGAACAAAGCGGCAAAGCAGGTAAACTGGACGACGCTGAGTGAGGTGGGGACTGTGTGACAGTAAGAACAAAAGCGACATTGGCTCCGGTACTTGAGGCAAATTGCCAAGCAGCGCGTTGTCCGGACGCCTGAATGACCGAGGGACTAGTGAGACCGCCCTCTACCGCAAGCGCGCGATATTGAGGGAAGATCGTCACGAGCGCGGTAACTAACATCACGCGGACTCATTTCAGCAGTGGCCGCTGCGACCTTCACCGGCTCAAGAAAAGTAGCAGAAACCCTGCAAAGTAGACGAGAACGAGCCAAGCAACGATCAGGCCCTCAGAAACGCCTCTGCCCTGACTCGAGACGGGCTTCTTTTCCGGCGAGAGCGAGCCCCGGAGATCAGACGTGTAACTGCCGCGTGGAGCGGACTGTGCCTCGCTCGCCGTCTACAGCGGCTTGTCCGCATTATAGCATGCGGTGGGGCGAGCCTGTGAGCGGCTCGTGCAAGCTAGAACAGGAAACTGCCGCCGAACCCGACATAGGCGCCCGGCTTGCGCGCTTCCTGATCGCGAATGCCTGCGGACAGCTGGATCTCGGTGGCTTTGGCGATCTGGGTGGAGGCAAAGACGCCGGCGCTCCGCGAATTGTAGGCCGGATCGCCCTGAATCGTGCCTTCGACCCCGATGCGTGTTTGCTTCTCTCGATTGACCAACCGCCCAACGGCCGCCCTGGCGAGGTAAGCGCCATGTTTGACGCCGAAACTACCAAGATAGGTAAGTCGCCATTGAGGGTCCAAGTTGAAGGCACCGTCCGCCTGGAGGCCCAAGTCCCAGCGGGTGCCTTGCAGCTCATTCTTAGGATCGGCCGGAGACAAACTCGTTTTGGTTACGCGTGGGCCTACGGACAGGTTCGACCAGCCGAAGTTTCCGGACAATTGGTACACCAGCGCGGCTTCGCCACCCCGATAGCGCCCGCGGATCGACGTCCCATTCTCCGCATACCTGTAGTTGCCAGCGATTGCAGTGCCGCGCACGGCAAGACCACGGCCCAGGGAGGCGCCGGGGAGCGAGGCGACTGCTCCGACATAGGCACTGTTCCCCTGCCCAAGCGACGCGCCCGCGAATGCGACACCGCGATAGTCCTGCGCCTGTGCGGTTCCCCCAACGCTCCAAGCAAGCGCACATGCTGCCAATCCGTACAACCGCACAAACTTCCTCCCGAACATTCCCGCCGGCACCGCCTGTAGACGGCACCTGTCGCGAGCACTAACGTTTCCGAGCGTCATAATGGCTGCGAGCGAAATTCCACTCCGAATTCTTGTCGTCGAGGATGACGACATTGCGGCTGCCTACCTGGCGCTGCACCTCGAGCAGCTTGGCTGCCGCGTCGAGATCGCTGCCGACGGTGAGGCGGGGCTCGCCTCTTTGAGATCCGCAAGGTTCGACGTCCTGATCACCGACTGGATGATGCCCCGGATGAACGGCGTTGAATTGATCCAGCTGGCGCGGGGTGAGGTCGATCACTACCTGCACGTCATCCTCATCACTGCCGCGGGCCACGAAAGGACGATGAAGACGGCGCTCGATGCGGGTGCCGACGATTTCCTCTACAAGCCGATCACGCCCGTGCAGCTGGAGCTCGGCATCACCACCGTCCGCCGAGTGATCGAGCTTCAACAGCGGCTAGCTCGCCGCAATCGCTCGCTCGCGTCGTCGATGGTCCGGATCCGCCAGGCCTATAAGCAACTCAAGGCGGACGTCGACGCCGCCGCGGCAATGCAGCTGAGCCTGATCCCCGGCGACGGCGTTACCGGCGAACTGGAGCATGCAGCTTTCATCCAGCCATCGATCGAAATGGGGGGGGACAGCTTCGGCCTGATCGAGCTGCCTTCGGGCACCTTCTTCTTCGCAATCGACGTGTCCGGCCACGGCGTGCCGGCCGCGCTCAACAGCTTTGCTATTCACCAGCGTCTCGTGAGCCTTGCACGTGGCGGGCTCAGCCTGGTGGCGATCGCCGAGACGATCAACCGGGAACTCCTCGATCAGCCTGGCGATAGCTATGCGACTGCCCTCCTGTGCAAAGCGCGCGGTGGAAAGATGCAAGTGCTTCGCTGCGGGCACCCTCCACCAGTGCTGCGGCAAGGTACGCGTTGGCAGCTGGTGGAAAAAGGGAACATGCCGTTAGGGCTTTTCCCCGACGCCCCGTTCGCTGCCGATGAGATCGAGCTCGACGTAGGCGACCGGCTTGTCTGCTACAGCGATGGCGTGATGGAAAGCGGCATGGACGAGCTCGCGCTGGTCCGATTCTGCGCGGACGCTACTTCGCTGACGGTTGATGCGTTCGTTTCCTCCATGAGGCTCGAACTGGCCAGGCGGCGCGGCGACAGCCCTCCGCCTGACGACCTTTCAGTGCTGGCCGTGCAACGTTGCGAGGAATAGCTGCAAAATGACGACGATCTGGATTGACGACGGAGTGGCCGTGGTGGGTGTGGACGGCGATCGCCTGGATGCTGCCGCAACGCCTGCGTTCAAGCAGGCGCTGGACAGCGGGCTTAGCACCGACGTCCGGGCAGTCATTCTCGACGCGAGCGGCCTGGCCTTCGTCGATTCGACCGGCCTCGGGGCAATCGTCGGCGTGATGAAGCGGCTGCCGGAAGGCGCAACGCTGGTCATCGCCGGTGCGCAGGCACCGCTCAAACGCCTGCTCCAGATCACCAGCCTCGACCGATTGTTCAGGCAGTTCGACAGCGTCGAAGAAGCGCGGGCGGCTCTTGGCAATTGAAGCGCGACTAAGCGTCGACGCGACGTTCGAGCAGGTGCGCGAGATTGCGGCGTTCGTGCGGCGGGCGGCGGAAGCTGCGGGGTTAGCGCCCGCTGCCGTCGACGATCTGGAAATAGCCGCGGTCGAAGCCGCGAATAACATCGTTTTCCACGGCTATTCAGGCAGCGCGGGGTCGATCGAGGTTTCGGCCGGTACCGGCCCCCAGGGCTTCTGCGTCGAGCTGGTCGATGATGCGCCAGGCTTCGCCGAACACACTTTCGATGCGCCGGCCTCGACATCGTCCGTGGCCGAAAGCGGCCGCGGGGTGGCGATCCTTCGGGCGTGCACCGATGCGCTGGAATACAGCCGCATCGGCACCCGCAATCACCTGCGGTTGATCAAGGCTGGATGACGCGGCAGCTCTGCGCCTTCAACGAGGCGCAGGCGTCGCGTGCCGCTTCTGCATTTTGAAAATGGGCAACGACCGTCGGACCCGCGCCTGCGGCCAGTGCAGTGCTCTGTTCCTGGCCCCACGCATCCGGATCCCGGCTCTCCGCCCACAGGATGAAGGCCGAGGCCGCAAGCAGGCCGGCGATGAAGATCAGGTGGCTTCGGCCCCTGACGATGTTCTGGCGGACGCTCATGCTTTTGTCTCCGGCTTCCAGAATGCGGCGCGTATCATCAGCAACATGGCTGCCACGTTATTGAGACCCCACAAGCTGTTCGCGAGCACGCCTTCGGGCGTGTAGGCCTCGACATCGCGCAACAGCTGGACCATGCCGAAGCCTATCGCGACCAGGGTCAGTGCGGCGATCGCAACCTGCGGCCAGACGATGTGCAGGAAATTGCCCTCCTGCCGCTCCTTTGGCGTGACGTGGAACTTGATCGGCTTGTTGCGGATCACTGCCCACAACGCTTGCAGCGACAGCGGAAATGAGGCGAGATAGCTGACCTTGCTCTTGTAGCCGCTATATCCCCAGAAACCGAACAGCATCGCCAGTTCGACCATGATCAGGAACGGAACCAGGCGGATGAAGAAGTCAGCCGTATATGCCGACACCGGCGCAATGGCAGTGAACAGGTAGATCGCGGGCGCGATCAGGAACATCAGGTTCCACAGCGCGCCCAGGTACGACCAGAAAGTGTTGAGATACATGAGCCGCTGCGGCAGCGAGAGGCCGCGCGCGGTGATCGGATTGTCGTGGATCAGGATGTCGAGGCTGCCCCCTGCATATTTGAACCGTTGGATGGTCCAGGTGAGCAGGTCCTGCGGCGATAGCATGCGCGACTCCGCAAAAGGATGCATCACGCTCTTCCAGCGGCGGCTGCGGTCCTGTTGCAGGACGATCGACGTGTAGATGTCTTCGGAAACGTGGAACTTGTACGGCGTCAGCTCCTCCTCGCGTGCCGCCTCCCACAGGCGAAGCGCCGCGACGTTCGGGTCCCGCGCGCGCCTGCGGATCCGCTCAAGCAGCGACCTCTTTTCCGCGGATGCGCGGCGGATCGCATCGCCATAGGCACGAAGCGCGACGTACATGACGGCTTCGCGCCGGTGGATCGACGCGGCGCCGCAACAGAAGGCCGCGTTGGCCCGGTTCCGCCGCCTCAGGATCACCTCGTAGAAGATCGACGCATCATTGTTGAACGGATCGGCGCCCACGCGAATCTCACCGAATATTGTCTCGATCGCGCGGCCGGCGGCGCGCCCTGCCGCGCCCGCGCTGCGGCCCCAGCGCTCGCTCAGCCGCTCTCCCGGCGGTAGGTCATAGAACCATTGCGGCGTCTGGACGAATGCGACGTCCGGGTCGCGGAAATAGCCAAGCACGTTTTCGAGCATGGGCGGCAGCAGTCGGGTGTCGGCATCGCAGATGACGATGAAATCGCCGTCCGTCTGCTCCATCGCATTACGTAGGTTGCCGGCCTTGTAGCCGAGATTGTTGTCCCGGCTGATGTAATTGGCGCCCTCCCGTTCGGCGATCTCCCGCATCGACGCCCGGCGGCCGTCGTCGAGGACGTGGACCTTCACCACCACGCCGGCCGGTACGCGCACGTTCAGCGCGTCGCGGATCGACAGGCGCACAAGGTCCTCTTCCTCATTGTAGGTCGTGATGAATACGTCGACGCTAACCGCACGGTCGGGTTCGGGCGCTGACGGGTCGCAGTCGCCGATCCGCGCAGGTGGAGGCTGCTGCGCGGGATCGTCGATACCCCACATATTATAGAAGAAGAGGAGTAGGCCCAGGTACGCGCAGGTCTCGCCAAGTGCCATCGGGATCGAGAACCACAAGGCGTCGGGATTGAGCGAACTCGTCCAGCGCCAGACGATGTACCAGGCACCCAGTATAGCGGCGATGGTCGCGAAGAACTGCCACAGGCCCATGACAAGGGCGCCGGGCGTAATCGGCGGACCGGGTAACCGGCTCTCGAAACTGGAAAAGTAAAAGGACGGCGTGGCCATTCGGCTAGATCGAAGCTCCTACTCTCTGATCGTGCGAGAGGCTGGGACGTAAGTGCGCAACGGCCAACAGCCGTTAAGGCTTCAACCGCTCAGCGGCAACCTTCACTAGCGAGACGTCCAGTTCCCCCCACCTCGCCTGTCGCGCGGCGGCGCCATCGCCACTCGCCTTTTCGACATTGCCGGCTACCACCCAAACGGGTGAAGAGTCCCTGTTCCGCGCCGTCCCGCAGATACCGTAAGAGTGACTCCGCGCCTCATTTGACGGGCAGCTGCCACGGCTTTCTAGTGGGCAAAGTCAATTATCTCGCCCAGTCGAAAACGCAGTTCGCCCACTCGGCCATCATGATCGCCGTTGCGCTGAAGCGCCGCTTTGGGTCGAAAGCAGACCTAAGCGGCGAGTGTCGTGAGTGGTGGGAAGCGGAAGGGTGCTAGGCTGCGATCAAACGGGCTTTGGTGAGCACAGGCGGAACCTCGTCCGGCCTTATTGCGCGTCCGAAGAGATGCCCTTGGCCAAGCACACATCCTTGCTCACGCAACAGCTGCCTTTGCCTGGCGGACTCAACCCCCTCGGCGACGACCTCTATCTTGAGTCTCGCGCCAAGGTCGATGACTGCTGCGACGATCGCAGCAATCTCGGGGTCATCCTCTAAGCGGGCAACGAACGATTGGTCGATCTTGAGAACGTCGACGGGGAAGTCGCGAAGGTGCGACAGTGATGAGTACCCTGTGCCGAAGTCGTCAAGAGCGACTCGAACGCCAGCACGGTTCAAGGTCGCCAGTGCGCGGCTCACGTGGTTGGACGTGCGGTCGTAGAAAACGTGTTCCGTTACCTCAAGCTCAAGGAGGTCTGGGGGAACACCGTATTCCTGCACTTTGAATAGGAGCCGTTCAGCGAAATCATCCCTGAGGAACTCTGCCGGAGCCGCGTTCACTGCGACAACACCGAATTGCAGACCTTGCCTCAGCCAAGCGCGCATGTCGGCAAGAACGCGTCGGTGCATGAGGTCGCCGATCTTCGTGGCCAATTCATAGTCTTTGAAGGCCTCTGCAACTGTCTCAGGCATTTGCATACCGCGCGTGGGATGGTGCCAACGAAGGAGGGCTTCAAAACCGCGCACCTCACCCGTCCCTAAATGCACCTTCTGCTGGTAGTACGGCTCGACGGAATTCTCGGACACCGCGATACGCGCTTGTGTTAGCTGCGTCGCGACTTTCTGGGCCTCTTCGCGCAAGTGCTGGTGGAACATTTTCGTTCCTCCGCGACCTCGCTCTTTCAGGGCATAGAGCGCCGTATCCGCATTATTGAACAACTCGTTTGCGTTCTGAGCATCGTCCGGAAAGATCGCTCCGCCGATGCTAGCGCCCACGCTCATCATTCTGCCGTTGAATGTCATTGGCTGCTTTACGCGCTGGAGAACCGACTCTCCTGTTTCTAATAACGTGTGTTCGGTGATTTGGCCCTCGAGGATGACCGCAAACTCATCACCGCCTAAGCGGGCGACGAAATCAGTTGACCGGATGCTCTCCTTAAGACGGGCTCCGAAAGCTTCTAGCAGTTTGTCCCCAGCCGCATGGCCGAGACTATCGTTGACGTATTTAAAGTGGTCGAGGTCGATAAGGAGAAGGCCCACTGACGTTCCTGCCTCCATCGACCGGATCGTCGCAGCCTGCAGCCGCGATTGGAACGCCCGGCGGTTCGGCAGCGACGTCAGGGCGTCGTGCTCGCTTGCCCATTTGAGCTGCTCGGCAGCCTCCCGCTCACGTGTGATGTCGCGTGAGATAGCGAGGATACGTTGAACAACGCCGCAGTCGTTGGAGATTGGCGAGACCACGACATCCCACCACTTCCCCTCACCGCAGAGGATCGGGCAGTACCCAGAAAAGCGCACGACGTTTCCGAGCCGGGCTGCATCCAGCGCAGCTTCAACCACCTCCCTGCTTTCGCCGGGCCAAAGCTCCGGCCAGCGCCTTCCCAGCCAATCATCCATGACCTCAATCCCGATCGCCTTCTGGCCCGGGGGGTTCATGAGTTCGATGCGACCGTCGAGATCGATGACTTTGATACAGTCAGCACTTGCCTCGAGAATGCTGCGGTGGAGCTGCTCGCTGTCACGCAACGCTTGCTGCGCAACAACTCGGTCGTGAACGTCTGCGCAGGTTCCATACCAGCCCAGCAGTTGTCCATCCTTCAGATCAGGAAGTGCGCTGACCGAAACCCAACGATGGCTTCCGTCCGGTAAGACCACGCGAAATTCATTCTGGTATGGCTCGCATCTGCCCATTGCAGCGGACCACGCGGTAGCTACTTCCGCGACGTCGTCGGGATGTACGATCCGCAGCCAACCTTCACCGGCCAAGCTTGCAGGTTCTCCGCCATACAAGACTGACCACTGCTGACTAACGAAATTGAGCTTACCGTCAGGTCCTGCTGCCCAAGTGACTTGCGGGACCGAGTTCAATATTCGGTCGGTCCTCGCCTCGCTCTCCTGTAGCGCCTGCTCCGCAACGACGCGATCGTCGACATCGGTGCACGTGCCGTACCAGCGCACAATTCGACCATGTTCATCGCGCTCAGCCCATGCTCGCCCGAGCACCCATCTATACTGCCCCGATACATGGCGAAGGCGGTATTCAATCTCGTATGGTTCACCCGTTGCGAGGGAATGTTTCCATGCATCCCACGCCCGCTCTCGGTCATCAGGGTGGAACACTGTGTTCCAGGCGTCGCCGTCAGTTGCGCCGGCATCTACACCCGTGAACTCGTACCAGAGACCACTGAAGTAATCGTGATGACCGTCTGGACGTGTGGACCAAACCATCTGAGGAATGTGGTCCAACGTTTTCTGCAATCGCTGATGATTATCTTTAAGTGCCTGATCGGTAGCTTTCCGGTTATCAATATTTGAAAAGAAGACGCTGATCCCGCCTTCGCTTGGAGCGGCGTAGGCTTCATACCAAGAGTCTATCCCGGCAACGAAGCCTTCAACTCTACGTGGCTTTCGGTCAGCCATTACCTGCTGGTAAGTTGCCCAGAACGGCGTTTCCACCACCGATGGAAACACCTCCAGCACGTGACGGCCTAGGAGCTCGTCGGCAGGACCAAGTTCGCTGCTGGCTCGACTGTTTAGGTATGTGAAACGCCAGGCTTCATCAAACGTGATGACGCAGTCCGAAGTGCTTTCGAGAACAGCGGACAGGCGAGCTCGTAAACTGGACTCCGCTTCGTTCGCCGCCGCAGTCTCGGCCTTGAGACTATGTTCTAAGCTGATGTCAGTGATTATACCTTCGAGGAACAGAGGATCCCCAGTTTCACTGTACATTGCTTTGCCGCGATCGCGCACCCAGACCGTTTGGCCCGCTCGAGTTACGATGCGATACTCTAGACAAAAGATCCGTCGCTCCGCGACTGCCTTTTCAACGTCCGCTTCCAAGTGCTTGCGGTCTTCCGGCACGATCAGATCTGCCCAAGGACAACTCTCAAAGTGCTTTGGAGAATAGCCGGTAAGTTCAACGACGCCGTGGCTTAGGAAGGCCATCCGCCAGGGGCCATTTATTTCGCACCGGTAGAATGTCCCTGACAGAATCCGGAGCACACTCGAAAGCTCCGCATTGGCCTCCACCCGACACCTTTCGGTGAACGCTTTAGCAACGGTTAGTGATCGACGTAGCACCATTCAGCGACTGTGAACTGCGATGATTGACGCTCCCTAGAGAATGGGTCCGTTTCCGTTGCTTTTTACGTTTTGTCCGGTTTGGGTCGAAAGCAGACCCAAGCGGCCAATGTCGTGAATTGGTGGAAAGCCGACATTCCCCCCCCCCCGGATGATTACGCGAATGACTGAATTTCACCCGCTGACGGGAGCTCGATCGTAACCTCCGCACCACCGTGTGCAGCATTCGCAAGTGAGATGTTGCCCCCCAGCGATTCTACGATGGTCCGGCAGATCGATAATCCGATCCCGAGGCCTTCAGCTTTCGTCGATGTGAAGGGACCAAACGGATTTTGAAGGCGCTCATCGGCGAAGCCGGCACCGGTATCCGTCACAACGATGCAAACCTTATCTGAAGTTCTTGAGCCGCTTACGGTAACGCTAGCCCCTGGAGTGCCATTTGCGGCCTCGGCTGCATTTTTAAGAATATTCGTGAGTACCTGCTGCAACTCTACAGGGTCTGCCTGAACATGTAAGTTGGCTTCACAATGAGCTCGCATAGCAATGCCGTCGTCGAGCAGGTGCCGTGTCGCCGTTATCGCTTCGTCGATCTGCTGTTCAAGATGCAGAACTTGCAAAGTGCGAGGCCGGCGTTTCAATTGCTGACGAAGACGTTTTATCAAGTGGCCTGCATGAAGAACGGCTTCTTCAATTTTTTTTGAGACCTCACGAACCGCCGCGCGATCGAGATCTGAAGACCTGATCAAATGTTTCAAGACTGCGGTGAGGTTCGCGGCAGCCCCTAGTGGTTGATTGACCTCGTGAGCTAAGGTGGCAGCCATGCTGTCCATGGCCCTCACTCGCGCGAGATGTGTCAATTCGGCCTGCAGTTCATCAATGCGAGCCCTGGCTTGCACCTCGTCATCAATGTCCGTGCATGTGCCATACCATCTCACGATTTCGCCGTGCGATCCGCGCTGAGGACGTGCTCGGCCGAGCATCCATCTATAGCTTCCGTCGGCATGTCGCAGCCTGTATCGGATCTCGTAGTCGACGCCGGTCTCCAGTGAGTGTCGCCAAACAGCCCAGGCGCGCTCACTGTCGTCGGGATGAAACATGTCATTCCATCCGTCACCGTCGGTCGAGCCTAAGGCGGCGCCGGTGAACTCGTACCAACCTTGGCTATAGAAATCGTGATAACCGTCCGGTCTTGTGGACCAGACCATCTGGGGAATGAGATCTAACAGAGTTGTAAGCCGGCGGTTTTCGTCCCGCAGGTCTGTGTGGATCTGAACGTGCTGTGTCGTCTCCACAAGCGTAGAAAGGGCGCCCGCAACTTTGTTGCCGTCGAGTATTGGAATGCATTCGAGTCTGAAAAAGGCATCTTCTTCGGTTCCGCCCCGCTTCGTGCGCACATTTATGTTTTCGACTTTGACCGGGTCGCCGTCCAGAACCATGCGAACGACATGTTCGACGCGCGGCCACACATCCGGTCGGAATTGAGGGTATGGCTGACCAATCCCGTCGGGAAGCGACCACAGCAGGGCTGCTCGATAAGCGTCGTTGTAGAATGTTAGAAGCTTATCGCCCCACACGAGGTTCATTGGCTCGGTGCTTCTAAGAATGAAGCCTAAGGCCGTTTGAAGTGCTTGAGGCCAACTGCTAATCGGCCCCAGACTAGTTTCCTCCCACGCAACACCTGCGATCAAGTCTGATACGTCAGAAGCATACAGGAACGGCGGTAAAGCCGCGGACGGACGCACTACATCTGGCATTGGTGGCCCCCCGGCCGAAGACACTCAAGGCTAACGCGTTTTCTCGATTGATGCCATATCGCGTTAGTCCGCCACGAATGGCTCAGCTGCGTCCTAATCGGTCGTCATTCGGGCCGAAATTGATTTCCAATGTATACTTTGGTTGGATACCGGACGTGAGGGCCTTGGTTCATTTTGACGACGACACTCGATTGGAACATGCCACGCGAAACCTCTCGATCGCGGCGGTGCGCTGCACTTGCTGCGCCACCTGTGCTTCACTGATCTCGGGCATGAACTGAGCGCCCAAGTGATCACCATTCATCCAGACAATTCTCGCTCTTACGTCGGTTCCGCCACAGGTGAGCTGAACCGATGATCCGAGCCCGACTTTAAGCGACGAGCGTAACATCGCTCCGCCCTGACTGACGTTGAGAACCGTGACCGGGGCCCGGTACGCGCCGGCTGTAAGTATCGCGGGGACCAAGGTTTGGGACCGCAGCTTCGCACGCCGCTCGCTGTGTACCGGGATGCCAATCCCCATCAGTTCGCCCGCCGACTGACTGAGTCGACGGGAGTTCCAAATCGACGTGCCTGAGCCAGGTAGAAGTCGGCTAGTTCCATGTAAGCTAGTCGAATCTTGGGATGAGGCGCTTCAGAGGCCTTTGATAAAGCGTCTACCAAGCAAGCGGACCAGTTTGGCTGCTGCATTGCGGGACTCTCCCATACAACGGGTAACTCAACCTACTCGTTGTGAACCCAGCCATTGCCAGACGACAATCTCGGAAAATCCCGGTGGGAGCGCTACGGTATTCGCATCGCTAGAGTGCCCACGATCTGAATAGACGCGCGTCGAATACTCGCTGAGGAGCAGCGGTCCGGAAGAGCGAGGGCTGGCGGAACGGTGACCAATTTGGCCTTCAATTCAAAAGTGAATCAGCAACGTTGCAGTGGCCAATCAACTCCGGCGAACAGCTGCGATCAAACAGCTTCGACAAGAACATTAGTTGTGAATAACAGCGCCGCGCGAGCGGCGTTCCCTCGCGCACGCAAGCCAAGGTGCTAACCTGCGGTATCTTGAACAGAGTTATTGTTTTGCTGTACGCTCACTACGAAACTTTGGCTGCCTTATTGCCGAGTCGAGGTAACCATGCGCGAGATCGAAGAGATCTTGAAGCTTCAGGTTGAAGCCGCTCACTACTATGCACGGGCCGGGAAGGCTGTGGGTCCGACGGCTCGAGTAGCCGCCGTTCAGCTGGCAGAGTCGGCTCGACTCGAGGCAGAAGCGCACATTAGAACTAGCGATCGCTGCGGAGATAAATTCAGCGACGATCAGAAGGGTCAATCATAGTTCCTTCTTAGATCCGGCAGGCTGTTTTCGGGTTGCTTGAGAGGGCACAGGCTAACCAATGCTTGAGCGCTTTATGTACGTGAGCATCAGCCGGCTTAATGCGGGCCACGCTGACGAGGCGATGGGGGCGCTTGTTGAACAGGCGCGCTCTCGCAACGAGGCGTGCAGTGTCACCGGAGCGCTCATATTTTCCGGCAAGCTCTTCGCTCAATATCTTGAGGGTCCGGGCCATCAACTTGGATCCGTAATCCGAAGCATCATGGCCGACGATCGTCACTGCGACATTCGTATATTGAAGCAAGGAGACGCTCAACGTCGCATGTTCCCAGAGTGGAGGTTATCTTACTCTGGGCCCTCTCACTTTGTTGAGCGGCGGCTAACTCCGCTCTTCGATGAGCGGCTGGATAGCGGCGAGCAGGCAGAGGCGTGCTCAACGCTCTTGCATCTGATGATCAGCTTTGCGCGGTCCGCTGATTAGATTTTTCGGAGCAATCCGCACACATCCATTGCCATCTATTTTCCTGCGGCTAGCATGATCTCGTGTGCGGACGCAGGAGAACCTTTTGGCTGACGAACCAGGCGCTACGTTGAAGCGCGTGTACGTCGTAGACGACGACGAAACCTTTCGTACATCGTTGCTGATGTTGCTCGAAGCAAATGGTTTCGTTGCCTCAGGTTTTTCGTCGGCGTTGAATTTTCTTCGAGAATGCCAGAATCTTCCGCCAGGTGCCTTGCTGCTAGATGTGCGAATGCCGGAGGTGAGCGGTTTAGACCTTCTTGAGAGCCGCGATCCTTGCTTAGTGAACTTTGCAGTAATCATTGTGACTGGTCATGGTGATATCGAGACGGCGGTACGGTCGCTAAAGCGAGGCGCCGTGGACTTCATCGAAAAGCCATTTAGCGCGACCGATCTGATCAATATGCTGGACAGCAGCTACGAAGATCTGCTGAGCAGGGTAGAAGTCGTCCAACGGGCGAAGCAAGCTAGAGGGAAGTTGGATGTACTAAGCTCTCGTGAGCTTGAAGTACTGCAAGGATTGGTAGCAGGTGGATCTCACAAGACAATCGCTCGTCAACTAGGTATCAGTGACCGCACGGTAGAAATGTACCGCAACAACTTACTTCATAAACTTGGCGTTCGAACGACCATAGAAGCGGTTCGTGTCGCCACCATTGGCGATTTGAAACCGCTCCAGTTATGACGCGATAGGCTGTGTAGGTACCGGGGAATACCGGTAGTGAATATCCTGTCGCGATGACCCTGTATTTCAACACCGCCTTGACTGCCACATTGTACGTCCAGAGGAGGACGTACTTTGCTTCAACATGGCGCAGCGGAATGGCAGGTGGCGAGCGAAGCTCCCGCACATGTATTTACCGTAAGCGATTGCCCTTCGGTTCTCAGCCCTGTCGCGGTTGAGCGGATGTGGCAACGACGGCGTGCCCGAGCTCGGTTTTTCCCCGACCGCCTTTTTGCTGATCCCGCGTGGGACATGTTGCTGCACCTTTACGCCACCGAACTTTTTGGCGCACGCACAACTGTCTCGAATACCCTCGAAGCCGCCAGCGTGCCGCACGCCACGGCGCTGCGCCACCTTCAGGCGCTTATTAGAGAAGGCCTGTGTGATCGTAGACCCGATCTCACAGACGGTAGGCGGCACTTTGTGAATCTAACTGCCGGAGGCCGTAAAGCGATGGATAGCTATTTCGCGGCGGTTGGCGATCCATCTCGCAATCCGTTGCTCGTCTGATCTTCCGTTGGCGTTCTTAAGTTCCGCTCAGCGCGTGCGGTAGCAGCGGGTGCTGGGATGCAGTCCGGTTCTCAGTTCGGTGTGAGAGCCAAACGACCGCTCTCAGGTCAAGAGCTCTGCGCTGTCGCATGCCCCACTTATGACAGCGCAGACCTTCAAACTAACCGCTTAGCCTTCTTCGGCGACGGCCCTCGCGAAAAGAGCCTCGCGGCTCCGATCAACTCAATTCGCGAGCGGTAGCTCGATGCGGACCTGCGCTCCTCGGTCCGGCAGGTTATCTATCTTGAGCTTGCCGTCGTGCGCCTCAACGATAGTGCGGGCGATCGCCAGGCCGAGGCCGAGACCGCCTGTAGTGGAGGTGCCGATTTTGAGCGATGAGCGAATTACGGCTGGAGCGAAACCCGGCCCATTATCGCTGACCTTTATGACCGCACAATCGTTACTGCGTGCTACCGCTATCGTGACCCTGCCAGCCGGGTCTTCACCTAAAGCTTGCGAAGCATTCCGGACTAGGTTGAGGATCACCTCTTCCAACTGCGCGCGATCAGCTTTCACGACCAGCGGTTCTTTAGGGAATTGGCAACGGACACTTGGAATAAGATTGCCGCTTACCTTAGCTGTCTTCAGGGCGCTTCCTATCGCCTCCTTCAGCATAACATCTTGCCTACGAAGCGGGCGCCGACCGGCGAGTGCCATGATGCCTCTTATGATCTCGCCGGCACGCAGGACCTGTTCGTTAGCCCGGTCGACGACTTCGGCAACTCTGGTCCGCCTTAAACTTGTTTCGGCACTAAGCGCCTGCGCCGTCGCTAGGTAATTGCTTGCAGCACCGAGTGGCTGATTGAGTTCGTGTGCGATAGTAGAGGCAAGACTGCTCAGCGCCGTGGCCTGGCGCGCGTCTTCGAGTTCTTGCGCCAATTGAGTGGCCTGCGCCCTTATCGAGTGCTCGCGAGTGACGTCGTAGCCAACGCAAAAAATACGTATCACCTTGCCAAATCCGTCCCGCACGGGCTGGAAGCTGAAGTCGACGTAAGCTTCCACCTCGTGATCACTGCCTTCAGGACAAAGTGTCAGAGGCGCGGCACGGCGCAAAACAGCCTCTCCCGACCCCGCAAGCTGCAGCAGTTCGATGAAGCCCTGTGATACGACCTCGGGGAGCGCCTCACTTACAGTTTTGCCGACAAGATCGGAGCGGCCGACCAGACGCTCATAAGCTTCATTGACGTATTCGAAGCGAAGATCGGGAAAACTGCCGATGGCTATGAACACTGGCGCTTGGGAAAAAAGCTCCTGCAGCCGTTCATGGTCTCTGCGAGCAGTTCTGGATTCCCGCTGTTTAACCCGCAGTGCCGCCCAACCGACCACAAGTGCCAGGGTGACGAGGAGAATTGCCAGAGCTGCGAGCAGAACCGTAGCGCGTGCTGCTGATCGAGCACTCTCTCTGGCTAATGCTTCGCGCTTCGTACGCTCTGCTAATGCTCTGTTCTGGATGGATGCGAGCAAGGTTTCAGCTTGATCCAGAGGCGACTTGCTGACGCCGCTTTCCACAAGATCAATAGCATCGTGATGGCGACCTAAACGGGAAAGCTCCACTCCTTTGCCGAAGATCTGAAGGGCGGCGCGTGCCGCCCTCGTAAGCTGCCGAACATCTTCTATGTCCTGCGGCCGCTCGCGCGTGGCATCACGCAGCTTGCGCAAGTCGACTTGCGCCGCAGCAATGGCAGCGTCGTAAGCGTCGAGATATTGCGCATCGTTAGAGATGAGATAGCCGCGGAATCCGCGCTGCGCGTTTAGTAGGTCGACGCTGAGCTTTTGTGCTGAAACCAGCACGATGAACTCGTTTGTCTCAGCCTTTTCGGCAACCTGCGTTATTCTTGTGTAGGATACAGCTGTAAGCGCGAAGCTAGCTGCAGCTATCGTCGAGGCGACCGCAAGTAGTGCGGTAATTGGGGAGTAGAGCTTGCGCAACCTGGTCCTCAACTTGGCGGTATCAGACCGTCCGCTGTTGTGAAAAAGCCCGCTTGAGTGACCAATAGCCCTTCATTGACGCCGCGCGAACCGTTCACCGCGCGATTATCGCACTCGCGGAATTCGCCGGCAAGCATGTGGAGCGGATTATGTCGGCAACGGGCCGAGAGCAGACGTCAGCCGCCTAACATCCGGAAAGGGTGGAAAGCGGACATTAGCTCCTGTTGCGCTTCGACCCGTTCACCAACTTGCTTGTGAGCAATCCCATTGGAGCCGCGACGGCGAAGGTAAGCAGATGACTGCAAGCCAGCAAAGGCCTTCGCACTGAGGACATTGCCCAGTCTCCGCAGAAGGCCAGGAACGTCCGCGCATGCGTCGCATCGAAGTCGGCGCCGAACGGCCGGGCCGATCATCTAATCTACCTCTTGGTTCAGCCACCGCCTGACTGCAGGCGCCAGGGCCCCTCGGATGCTGCCAAAGCAGGAATCCTAAGAGCCACGGGTGCAACTCGCCGGGGCGCCTGTCGGTTAGCACGTCGAAAGGACATTTGAATGGCTGAAAACAGGCATGGTCAGGGACTTCACAATGGGCAGGAACCGCGCAGCAAATCATCCGCGGTGAAATTGTTTGCGTACGCCGCAATCGCTGTGCTGGTCGTCGGCATCATCCTGCTCGCGACCGGTGCGATTAAGTTCGGACCTTACTAGGGTCCTCTCATCGAAACGTTCGCCGCCGCTCCCCGCCCGAGTCCGGAATTGGTGGGAATCCTGACGCTGGGGCGCGCTGAGGGTTTCGTCGCATTGGCACCATCGTCACAGGTCAGCTTTGGCCGGCTTAGCCACTAAGCCGGGAGCCGGTGCGTCCCCAGCTCTCGGCTATGACTGGGGGCGGTCCCGTCTGGAAACTCGTTGGGTCTCTTAAGTGTAACAATAGTTCGAGGTGACAGCATTTCCCTTGGTAGTTCGACAGACCTCCGCTTGGCCAGCCGAAGGCGTCCTCTGCCGCCGTTCGGGTGCCATTCGGCCTCAGCCGCTTTTTGAAACTAGTTCTGTTGCATTGGCGCGTCGCGCTCCGGGGAACGACCCGCGATCCGTGTCAGGCAGCGAGGCCAGCCACCACTGAAGCGCTCCATTTCGCCAAGTCCGCGTTTAAGCCTGAGGTTAGTGGTGACCTGCACAAGTAACGGCTGGTCCGCAATAAACCTCCTCTTGCGATTGCCGCGATAGCGGCAGCAATCCAGGTTCGAGCGCAGACCGTTGCAAATGCGCGCTCGTCGTATCGCCCCGTGCGTGCATTCGAGGCCGCCAAATGGCGAATCCATTGTTCTGCCCACTCCATGAATTCTGGCGGCGGCGGGCTCTTCTTGGGGTTGCCGAGGTTGATGTGCTTGTCGAGTTCATCGGCAGTTGGTTCGATGTCCAGTTCTCGCACCAGATCGGAGAGCAGCAACCTCTTGCGGTCTCGCACCAAGCCGCTCTCCGCCCTGCCTATCTGACCCGAGTGGATGCGGCGATCGATGAGTACCTGCGGCAGGTTCGCCAATCGCTGCCTGCGAGATAGGCGGATGAACATATCGAGGTCTTCGCAGACCGGGAACTCGGCGCGGTATTCATAGGCTTTAAGAATCTCGGCGCGCCCGGTGATTGACGATTGCTGAAACGGGGAGCGGAACAGCAGGGAAGCCGTCAGCGTCTCGTGCGCGCGGAACGGAATTCGTGCTCCCAGCTTTCTGCCGCCAGTGGCGGTCATGCGCCCTGCGCCCGAGCCCACCAGGGCAATGTCCTGATGTTGCTCCAGATATTTCACTTGCCGCTCGAGCCTCCGCGGCCGCGCGACGTCGTCGCTATCAAGCCACGCGACGTAACGGCCGCGCGCCGCCTCCAAGCCGGTGTTGCGCGCTGCCGGGATACCCCGGTTCGCGGAATGAACGATGATTCGTGCGCGACCAGCCGCGGCGCGGTCCGCCGCTTCGGCCGACCCGTCGCTTGATCCATCGTCGACGATGATAATTTCAGTGCTCTTAAGGGTTTGCCCGACCAGGCTAGCTATTGCTTCTCGGATCACAGACCGGCGGTTGAACACCGGCACGACGACGGAAACGAGAGGAGCGGTCACAGCGGCCGACGCAGAAAAGTCCGCGTGATTGCCGGTGTCGATCCTAAGTGCTCGGCCAATCGGACGGCCGATGGCTCACCATTGCCCTTTCCGAGAGCGCTGCTGGGCAAACCGCGACTGCTGGGCATCGAGCTGTTCCTCGACCGACGTGGCGGACCCTTTTGCTGTCGGAGCGACAAGTTGCACTAACTTCAATCAGTTAACCGCGCAGCGCCGAGCTTCTTTCAAGGCGAACGGACCATCTTCATCTACGCGCTGTCGTCACGGCCGCCGGCGCGTCAGCAATCGCGCTCGCCGCCGTCACGGCGCTGCCCCGGCTCGTCAGGGCCCGTCTGAACCTTGGATAAGTTAGTGAACTTGAACGAGAACGGCGGCATCGCTGGCTCGACAGGTAGGTGGTATGTTCGATTGGGTGATCGAAGCCGACATTTACCAGCTGCGGAAGGCGATCAACGAGACCACCGACCCGCAGCAGCGGCGCGAGCTAACTACGCTGGCCGAACAGAAGGAGATTATCCTCGCGCGCCGAGGCGCTGGAAAGCCGATGACCGGAAGAGAGCTCTCATGAAGAGGCTGCTACGCGGACACGAGTCCGATGCGAGCTACTTCAAGAAGCGGGCGACCCAAGAGACGGCTGCCGCCGAGGCGGCCGCCAGTCATGCCGCGAAAGCGCCTCACCGTCGCTTGGCAGAACGCTATGCTCTCTTGGCAGCGTACATTGACGAGGTGCAGCACCGACTCGATTGAGTTTTCGGTTATGTCCTCAATAGCTGGAAAGCAGACCTAACCGTCCACTTCCTGTCGCTCCTCATCTGGCGTGAGCGGTTCAAAGCGCATTCTGAGCAAGTCGTACGTCGCATCGGTGATTAGCAGACTGCCGTCCAAGTTCTCGTTGCGGATCCTGAGACGTGTCCGCGCCACATGTTCCGGACAGTTGAGGCGATCGAGCAAGACGTCGGCACCGCGTGCTCTCGCTCTTGCTTTGGCTTGGTCGCGCTCCTTCCGAGACCAGAAGCCTACGTCGAGCACCACGTCCACGCCGAGCTCGAGACATCGCGGCCAAAGGAGGTCGATCTGTTCGGTGACCGCTCGTGAATGATGCTCGAAAAGATCCGCAGGCGGATCAGTCCCGTAGAAGCGCACCATCCACTCGTCATGACTGAAGCGGACTGCAGGAAGGCTTCGCTCCAGCCGCTTTGCGAAGGTGGTCTTACCAACGCCGAGGAAGCCGTGGACGAGGTGCGCCGTGGCCATAAGGGCCAACTGGCATGAAGAGTGTGTGTCCCAACGCGTCGAAAGCAGACCTAATCCGCCGATGGGCGAATTGCGTCGACACCGGACACACGACAGCGAGTTCCCGGAGCGTTCTCTCGCATACGCGTCTACTCGACCGGGGGCCGAACGCGCAATTTTGACTCAAATAGGTTGGTGTCCGGCCCGGTCGCGCCGTCTAGGTCGCCTGCAGCAGCAGCGACATCACAGATGGAAGCCTCGTGTTTGGAGCAACTCTCTTCGGCAGCTTCTTCATGGCAGGCTTCGAGTGTGCGTCTCATCGCCGTGCCGACGGCCTCCGCCTCGACCTGATCCGGAGCACTGGTCACGAAGGGTGCGCCCTGGAAGATTACCGCGGTTGTGCCAAGCTCGGCCTGACTTCTCTCAGGGACGGTCTGCGCTGGCATCTAGTCGAAGCGAACCCAGCCACTTACGATTGGTCGAGCTGGCTGCCGATGCTCACCGCCGCGGAAGCAGCCGGAGTAGAGGTCGTCTGGGACCTTTGCCACTACGGCTTCCCCGATCATCTGCAGCTCGCAAGTGACGGCTTTGTCGAGGCCTTCGGTCGGTTCGCCGCAGCCGCTGCCAAACTGCACCGCCAAGTGACGGGTAAGCCGGCAATCTTCTGTCCTATGAACGAAATCTCTTACTTCACCTGGGCGGTGAACACCGGATATTTCCCGAGGCTGCAGCAGGAGAAGCGCGGTTGGCTTAAAAAGCGCCTCGTCCATGCTGCTTTGACCGCGGCGAAAGCTGCGCGCACTGCCGACCCAGACGTCCGCCTGTGCTGGGCCGAGCCGCTGATCAACATCGTCCCGCGCAGTTCAGCGCCCGAGGATCGCGTCGCCGCGGAAGAGCAGCGGCTCGGGCAATTCGAAGCTTATGACATGTTGCTAGGGAAGACGGCCCCCGAGCTCGGCGGTGGCAGTTGGGCCGTCGACGCTCTCGGGTTCAACTTCTACCCCGACAATCAGTGGATCGACGGCGGCTCGACTATTCCACTCGGCCACCATGAGTTTCGGCCGCTGTCCGACATGCTTGCGGAGGCGCATTCGCGATTTCAGAAGCCAGTATTCATGTCCGAGACGGGGGCCGAAGGGTCCGCGCGAAGCGCCTGGTTCCACTATGTCTGCGAAGAGGTCCGAGACGCTCGCCGCGCGGGTGTACCCGTCGAGGGCATCTGCCTCTATCCAATTACAGCCTTTCCCGGTTGGGATGACTCTCGGCACGCGGAAGCCGGTCTCTTCAGTACGCCGCATGCGGACGGCACCCGACGCGCGGACCCGCGTCTTAAAGCCGAACTCGATCGTCAACGACTGCTCTGTGCCGACGCGCATCCTCATCAAGCGTCTTCCTAACCTGCATCAAATTTCGCAGCCGATTGCTCTGATCGAGGTTGCGCATCCGGATGAAAACTTTGTGCGCTACCACCTCACCCGGGGCTTTGCTCGGCGGGCTTGTCACTGATGACCTCTGACCAGGAGCCCCGAAACCTGTTCTCCGCGAGCGAAAGTCCCGCAGAAGCTCGGCTGATCGAGCGGCCAATGCGTGTGTTGGAAGTGGGGGTCTATCGCGGCCCGCACTATTACAGCCTCACGCCCATGGTCCGGGTCATGCTCGATCTCGGGAAACTCGAGGCTTCGCCGTCGAACCAGATCGACGGCTTTTCTGAGCGTCTCCTGAAACTGCTTCCGGGCCTCGAGCGGCACCATTGCAGCTTGAAGAAGCACGGTGGATTCGTGTCTCGATTGGTTCAGGGCACATGGCTTGGGCACGTGGCCGAGCATGTCGCGCTGGAACTACAAACCCTCGTCGGCCCGCGCGTTTGCCGCGGCAAGACCAGGTCGGTCAAAGGCAGGCCCGGCGTCTACAACATCATGTTCGCTTATCGGTACGAGGACGTGGCTCTCATGGCAGGCCGCGTCGCGCTGGAACTCGTCAATACTCTTCTTCCCGAAGAACTTGCGGGGATCGAGAAGCTGGACCGTGTCTATCAACTGGATGGAACCTTCGACCTCGAAGGTCGGCTCGCCGAGCTGCGCCGTCTGGTCAGTCGTTCGGCCTATGGCCCAACGACTCAAGCCCTGGTCGACGAAGCGCGCCGCCGCGACATTCCCGTCATGCGGCTGAACGAGGGAAGTCTGATCCAGCTCGGTCACGGTAAGTACCAGAAACGGATACGCGCAAGTATTACCGGACAGACGCCGTTCATCGCCGCCGATATCGCAAGCGATAAAAATCTCACCAAGGCGCTTCTCGGCAGCAGCGGAATCCCGGTCCCGCAGGGTGTTGTCGGACGCAAGCTCGAGGACATCCTGCCTCAGGCGCGACGCATCGGCTTCCCGCTCGTGACCAAACCGCTCGACGGTAATCACGGGCGCGGAATTACGATCGGCATTTCGGACGAAGAGCAACTTCGGTTCGGCTTCAAGCTTGCCCGGGAACATGGCCGACAGGTTATAGTCGAACAGCTATTCGCCGGTCGCGATCACCGCATCCTCGTCATAGGCGGCAAGCTGGTCGCGGTTGCCGAACGCGTGCCTGCTCACGTCATCGGCGACGGGATCCATTCAATTGCCGAGTTGGTCGAGATCGTGAACCGTGATCCGCGCCGGGGCGAGGGTCACGAGAAAGTGATGACCCGGATCAGGATCGACGAACATGTACGCGAGTATATCGCTAGATCGGGGCTCACCCCCGACAGCGTTCCGACGGCCGGCGATGTCGTCATGTTGCGAGCAACCGCCAACCTGTCGACCGGGGGCACGGCGATCGACCGCACGAACGAGATCCACTTCGACAATGCGGAAATCGCACGCCGCGCGGCTGCCATCATCGGCCTGGATATCGCGGGTATCGACTTCATCTGCCCCGACATCACCCAGTCCGTACGCGAAACCGGCGGCGGTATCATCGAGGTGAATGCGGCACCGGGGTTCCGGATGCACCTTGAACCATCGGAAGGCGCGCCGCGTGATGTCGCCCGTCCCGTAATTGCGATGCTTTACCCGCGCGGCTCGCGAAGCCGCATCCCAATTGTTGGCATCACCGGCACTAATGGGAAGTCAACGACCGCTAGAATGCTGAAGCACGTTCTTCGGTATACCGGCTGCACCGTCGGTCTCACTTCAACGACGGGCATCTATGTCAATGACGTCCTGGTTGCCGAGGGAGACATGACCGGGCCTAAGAGCGCTCGCATGATACTGCGGGACCCCACCGTCGACGTGGCCGTGCTGGAAACCGCCCGCGGCGGCATACTTCGTGAAGGTCTTGGATATGACGAGGCGGACATTGGAGCCGTGCTCAACATCTCTGCCGACCACCTCGGCCTAAAAGGGGTCGAGACGATTGAGGACCTCGCGAACGTGAAATCGCTTGTGGTCGAAACCGTTCGACCCCGAGGCACGTCGGTTCTCAACGCCGATGATCCCCTTTGCGTGCGGATGGCGCGCCGCGCGGGCGGAAGCATTACCTGGTTCTCGCTGAAAAGCGGAGCGGACATGTCGCCGCAGTTACGCCGCCACATCGAGGAGGGCGGTGCCGCGGTTGTGCGAGAAGCCGGCCCTGAGGGCGGCACCATCGTGTTGTACGAAGAATATCAGCGCCAAGTCGTGATGAAGGCGGGTGATATTCCCGCAACCCTACATGGAATGGCGACATTCAACATCGCGAACGCGATGGCGGCTATTGCTATCGCGGTGGCCCATCGCGTGCCGTTGGTCACCATTCGATCCGCGCTCGCAACGTTCCAATCGAGCTTCGAGCAGAACCCGGGTCGTCTCAATGTGCATGACGCCCACGGCTTCAGAGTGATCGTGGATTATGCACATAATGCGGCCGGGCTCACCGCTCTCGGCGAAGTCATCAACGGGCTACGACACCGCTACAAGCACACGATCGGTGCCGTTTCCATTGCCGGCGATCGCCGCGACGAAGACATAGTCGAGCTTGGCCGCATCGCCGGCGGCATATTCGATGAGATCATCTTCCGTGAGGACCCCTATACGCGCGGCCGGCCTCGCGGCCAGATCATGAACCTGTTGCGCAAGGGCGCTTTGGAGGCTGGCGCGTCGGCGGCGGCAATGCACCTGATCGCAGGCGAGTCGGAGTCAACCGCCGCCGCGCTGATGGCCGCAGCACCGGGCGACCTCGTCGTGATCACGCCGACGGATGTCTTTGCCTGCTGGGCGCAAGTGAACGAGTTTGAGAAGGTGGCATCGCCTACGGACCGGCACGCGCACGTGATCGCTGCCGAATGAACGAAAGTCATGGTCAGAAGCACTGGGCGCTCATCGTCCACGGCGGAGCCAAGCACATCGAGCGAGACGAGGAGCAGGACAACCGCTCCGGGATCGCAGCGGCTGCGACCGTCGGTGCAAAAATCCTGGAGGACGGGGGTAGTGCGCTTGACGCGGTCGAGGCGGCGATCCGCGTGCTCGAAGATTTGCCCGTCTTCAATGCAGGGCGCGGCTCCTGCCTCAACGAGGCTGGCGAAATCGAGATGTCTTCAGGACTGATGGATGGAAGCGACCTTAGCGTTGGCGCGGTGGGAGCGATCCGCAACGTCCGGAATCCGGTTCGCGTGGCCCGAGCGCTGCTGCGCGAACGCGAAGTGCTGCTCGTCGGTGATGGCGCGAGCCTCTTCGCCAGGGAATGCGGCGCCGAGTTTGCAAGCGACGAATATCTCAAGGACACGCCGCGCGCTGCTGCGGAGCATGACACGGTCGGCGCCGTGGCCTTGGACTTGGACGGCAATATCGCCGCGGGCACCTCAACCGGGGGCCTGCCCGGCAAGCGCGTAGGCCGGGTGGGTGACAGCCCGCTCGCCGGCGCAGGCTTCTACGCACAGAATGGCGTCGGCGGTGTTTCGCTTTCGGGAGACGGCGAAAGCATCATTCGAGTCGGTGCCGCGGCACGGATCATGGGCGGCATCGACGATCTCGGCCCGGAAGTTGCGAGCACTCGAGCGCTCGATCTCCTGCCGGTCGTCGGAGGCAAGGACGGGGACGGTGGCGCGATCGTCATCCGCGCCGACGGCCAGTTAGGTTGGCACCACAACAGCAGCCACTTCGCAGTCGCCATCATGACTAGCGACATGGACGAGCCGAGTGCCTGGCTCAGCAAGCAAGAAGAATGCAATGAACGATAAAGAGCGGAAGGGCTGCCTGATCATCATTGGCGGCCACGAGGACCGTGATCCGCAAGGTGACCGCTTGATCCTCAAGGAGGTCGCCCGGCATGTGAAAAAGGGGAAGCTCGTGCTCGCTACGGTCGCGAGCCGACAGCCGGCAGGCTATTTCGAGGAATATCAAAATGCCTTCGCCGACCTGGGGATCGGCGAGCTGGTTGAACTCTATCTCGAGGACCGGGGAGAAGCCTGGGATCGTGAAAAGCTGCAAGTCCTCGACGATGCCGCGGGCATCTTCTTTTCGGGCGGCGACCAGCTGCGCATCACCAGCCAAATCGGCGACACAGGCATCGAAGCGAAAGTGCGCGCGCTATTCGAGCGCGGCGGCCTCGTCGCGGGCACTTCGGCTGGGGCCTCGGTGATGAGCGAAACGATGCTCGTTCGCGGCACCAACCGGGAAACGCACAGGATCGGCGATCTCAGCATGGCACCCGGCCTTGGCCTTATTGCCGATGTCATCGTTGACCAGCACTTCGCCGAACGGGGGCGCTTCGGCCGGCTCATCGGCGCCGTAGCCCACAACCCGCGAATGCTGGGAATGGGGATCGACGAGAATACCGCCGCGGTCGTTGAAGGGCGCTCACTCAGTGTGATCGGCGAGGGCGCGGTTTACATCGTGGACGGAAGCCGATCGACATACTCAAATGTCGGCGACGCGAAGACCGACGTCACTTTGGCGATGCACAATATCGCGGTTCACGTTCTTGCCGATGGCAACCGATTCGACCTCACTTCTCGGCAACCTTCGTCGTCAGACAGCTAAGTCTGCTCTTCTCAACCGCGTCTGCTTCGGGTGGAAAGCGGACACTCGAAACCAGTTGATTAGGGGGAGCGCTGTTCGCGCGACCGGGAGACAAATGATGGCAGACTACAGCGCTTCTAGACTGTCAGTCGCCCCAGCAGGTATCATGCTGGGCATTGGCCTCGGCGGCTTTTTCGATGGAATCCTGCTCCATCAGATCTTGCAGGTTCACGCGATGCTTTCAGCGAAGTTGCCGCTGGACAATATGGCCAACATGAAGACCAACATGACGGCTGATGGGCTGTTTCACGCCGTGACTTGGCTGGCGACCCTTGTCGGCGTTGCTCTTCTCTGGAAAGCCGTGAACCGGCACATCGACGTCCGTCCTACTGGTATCGGACTGGTCGGCTACATGCTCGCCGGTTGGGGCTGGTTCAATCTCATTGAAGGCATCATTGACCACCACATTCTCAACCTTCACCACGTCATCCAAGCGCTCGGACAATCCATCTGGGATTGGTTATTTCTCGCGTCCGGCATTGTCCTGATTGTTGTCGGACACACGATGGGTCGCAGGGCCTATCGCGAGGGCCACGACACCCGAACGTAGTGTCTGCTATGGGGTCGAAAGCGGACCTAAGCCGCTGATGCCCAATGGGTGGAAAGCAGACGCTAGCCGACGATCTGCCCTTCCCGCGCTTCATGAAAGAACTGGCTTGCAACGAGCCAGCCCTTGATCGGGCGCAACGGTCCAAGCGTGCTGAGCACGACGATGGGCAGGCTGACGAACAAGTGCACCCAAAGCGGCGGGCTCTTGATGATCTCAAGCAAGATCATGAACAACACGCCGGGAACGCACGCGAACAACTGCACAAAGATGGCTGGACCGTCTGCGGGATCGGCATACGAGTAATCGAGGCCACAGACCTCGCAATCCTCACGCAGCTTCAGAAAGCCATCAAAGAGTCGCCCCTTCCCGCATCGAGGACACCTGCTTCTAAGGCCGGTCTCATATGGGGGTAACGGCGGCCACGCATGCCCTGTGTCATCGACAAAACGGTTTGCCTGAAGGCGCTTCGGCTGCACGGTCATTTCGATTGAATCCCATAGATGCAGAAGCGACGAGCGACGCCCCGGGTCGTCTAAGCAGTTACCGCTCTGCGATGTTGCCCACATGGGCATCGGCGACACGGAATACCATCAAACAAAATCACTTAGAGTGATCGATGCACCGGCTTCGCACCCACGTTGACTGGAACGCGCTCAGTCTCGCATGTCCGCAATGGGTCGAAAGCAGACCAAGCCGCTTACGTCCGGACAGGGGTGGGAAGCAGACGTTAGTCACTCACCGCTCGATCGTGCCTTCGCGTCGGATTTTTCGCTGAAGTGTCATGATGCCGTAAAGCAAAGCTTCGGGTGTTGGCGGGCACCCTGGCACATAGACGTCAACGGGGACGATGCGGTCGCAGCCCCGCACCACAGAATAGCTGTAATGATAGTAGCCACCGCCATTGGCGCAGCTGCCCATTGAGATCACGTAACGTGGCTCGCTCATCTGATCGTAAACCCTGCGGAACGGCGCAGCCATCTTGTTCACGAGCGTGCCCGCGACGATCATCACGTCGGACTGCCGGGGGCTTGCCCGGGGTGCCGATCCGAACCGCTCTAAGTCATACCTAGGCATGTTGGTGTGAATCAGCTCTACGGCGCAGCACGCTAGGCCGAAAGTCATCCACCAAAGGGAGCCAGTTCGGGCCCAATTGAAGAGGTCTTCAGTGGTAGTGACCATGAAGCCCTTCTCGTTGAGCGCTCGCTGCACTTCCTGCAGTTGTTTCTGCTGCACACCGCCCGGAACCAGCCCGGCAATGCGGGCAAGCCTTCTTCAGTCGGCAGACCAGTCGGCGTTTCGTTCCTGCCCAGCATTACAGTCATGGCGAGCTCCTTAAGAGTCGGCGGTACGCTTCTGATGCGACCGCGCCTTAACTTGCGGCAGCAAACCCCGGGCGCTGGTTGGTCCTCCCCGAGCCTAGCGAGTCGGCAACAGAGGGCACTGGAGAGCTCCCGCTCTGAGCACGGGTTTTTCTCAATGCCGATGACCCAACAGGCCTAGCCTTCCTCGCGGTCAGGCTTCTAGGCTTCGTCCTCGAGTTCGTCAGCGATGTGGTTGAGTTCGACCCGATCAGCTGGACTGCGCGCGTCTTCGGCCAACCGTCGACATGTCTTTGGCCGTTCCCGGAAGCGTGCGGCATCGTTCGACATGGCAACACAACTTACATGGGTTAATGGCGTTGCTGCCGTTCCAAACCCGTAGCGTTAAAACCGCGCAACTCACCAGCAGCCGCGAGGTCGGGGAACTCCTTGCCCTCGTGGTCCTCAGCATCAACGTCGTTGTGCAAGTGGAAGTAGAACACGGGCACTTCCGTATAGCTGCAAATACGCCGATAGGTTCCGCCCCCGCTAACTGGCGCTAACGTACAGAATGGGTGGAAAGCGGACATAAGCCGCGATCGTCCTGTATAGCTGGCGTGGACGCCACAAAAGCCAGTTGGCAGTCGCGTCCGAGGGACTGTACGTACCAAAGCGGTTCGACTGCCAGGGAGGCTGCGGTGCGCCTGTTTCTCCTACCTTTCTTAATTGCGCTGATGGCTGCGTCCGCTCCCGGTTCATCCGCCGGAGAGCATCACGTGCGCACCACTGATGGGGTGGAGCTCTGGTACAGGGTCGCCGGGGTCAGCAGGGGGCTCCCCGTCATCTTTATTCATGGGGGGCCTGGCGAGGGTAGTCAGGCGATGCAGGCCCTAGGAGGCCCTGCACTCGATTGGAAGTGCCGGATGAACTCGCTGATGTTAGGCATCGCACCCCCATGCTGAGACATCCAGGCTTTGGCCTCTCTTCGGACCATGCTTTTGAACGGGCCAGATGATTGACGGAACGCCGGCGTAAGCCTGTTAGCCAACGACTTTCGGGCTTCTGCTAGGAGGCCGCGCTCAACGTCGGTGAGGGGGCCCTGCAACTCTTCGGCAATTTCTGCTTCCTCAACGGCGTGGTCGAACGCTTCATCGAAGGAGAGCTCTTTGAACCCGCCCCTGCCGTGAGGCTTGCGGTCAATTTTCGCTATCATGCTCGCTTCTCAGCGAGCGCTACAACGTTGCTCCGATCGGAGAGGACGTAGCACGCCCAGGCCGGCATCAGCTTGTCGCGGCGTTCGGCATAGTAGGTGGTCCGCTTGTAAGCAGCCTCAACTTTGTCTGGGTTCCCGTGTGCCAGCGCAGCTTCGGCCCACGCATCTGCGAAGCCAGTTTCGGCAGCCCAGTCGCGGAACGAGCTGCGGAAGCCGTGAACCGTAAAGTCACCACCGCCCGCGATACGAAGAACTTTGCCCATGGTGGCATCACTAAGCGGCTGTCGCTTTAGTCCCGGGAAAACGGGATCATCCATCCGTCCTCGGCTACGTTCCTTCGCAAGCTTCAGAATCTCAGCCACGGCCGGCACAAGCGGGATGATGTGCAGCCGGCCTGCCTTCATGCGCTCTGCGGGGATCCTCCATTCGCCGGCCTCCACATCAATTTCCTGCCACGTTGCGCCCCTGACCTCATTCGATCGCGCTGCCGTGAGAATATGGAATTGAAGCGCCAGGCGCCCGACTGATGATTCACCAGTGCGGAGCTGCTCCATGAATGCCGGGAGGTCCGCATAAGGCATAGCGGCGAAGTTCCGGCCCTTAGGCTGCTTGATCCCGCCCATCAGCTTGTTGACCGCCCGGATGGGGGCTTCCGCCTCGCGCCAGCCCTTTCCGTGCGCGTAGTCGAGAACTACGCCCACGCGCTGCCTCACTCGACGTGCCGTCTCGGCCTTGGAGAGCCAGATGGGTAGCAAGACCTTCTGCACGTCGGCCGCGTCAATCTGATCAACGGTCATTTCGCCGATCAGCGCAAACACATAATTCTCGAGCGTCGTCAGCCACTGGGCGCCATGCTTGCCGTTGCGCCAGCCCTTGGAGACCTGCTGATGATATTCCCGTGCTGCTTGCTCGAATGTCGGTGTAACGACGTGCTCGACCCGCCAATGTGCGGCGGGGTTCTCCCCCGCCTTGGCGAGCTCACGCCCAATACGCGCCTTTTCCCGCGCCTCGGTGAGCGTGAGCGACTTGCGCCGGTAAATCGGCAGATCGGTTTCAACCGGCTCAGCTGCGAATGAGCCAATGCCGTAGTCGCGCCTCTTGCCCTCGTGCTGGACCCGCAAGACCCATGATTTTGCGCCTGAAGGCTTGACCAGCAAGTACAGACCGCGACCATCGGAATGACGCCCGGGTTTTGCATGTTGTGCCTGCTTCGTCGTTAGACCCATCGCTAAGCTCCCCCATTCGTTACCCCACTGTAAGTGGGATTTGGCGAAACAGCAATGGACCACATGAGCCGGTCCATCGTGTCAAGTCATTCGTATCATGTTGAAAATGATACGTTGTAAGACATCATGAGATTGGAAGCTGGCGGAGCGGGAGGGATTCGAACCCTCGATACGGTTTTGCCGTATACTCACTTTCCAGGCGAGCGCCTTCGACCACTCGGCCACCGCTCCGCCGCACCCGGACGGGTGCATTTCAAGAAAGCGCCTGGAAGGCCGCCCATCTAGAGAGGGCTGCCGCGCGGGGCAAGGTTGCCGGGCGTAACGAGCGCCCCTAGTCCAGCGGCATGACGCCTTCGGAGCGCCTTTCCGGCCGCATGCCGACCGCCGCCGACATTGAGGCGATCGCCCGGCGCACGCTCGACCGACTGCCGTCGCCATTCTCCGAAAGCCTGGGCGATATCGTCCTGCTGATCGAACCCGTGGCCGATGTGGAGACCGCGCGGAGCGTCGGTCTCGACGATCCGATGGAGCTGAGCGGCCTCTATCACGGCATCCCGCTAAACGAGCAGAGCGTCAGCGATTCGGGGCGCCTGCCCGAACAGATCATGCTCTACACGCGCCCCATCCTGCTCGAGTGGGAAGAGACGGACGTCAGCCTCGAAGCTCTCGTCTCACACATCGTCATCCATGAAGTCGGCCATCATTTCGGCTTTTCCGACGAGGACATGCACGCGCTGGAGGAGGAGGCGGAGTGACAGCGCTGCTGCGCTTCCAGGACGTCGCGCTCGTGCGCGGCGGGCGCCTTCTGTTCGAAAATCTGAGCTTTGCACTTGCGCCGGGGGAAGCGCTGCAGCTCGCGGGCCCGAACGGCACCGGAAAATCGAGCCTGATCCGTCTCGCCGCCGGCCTGCTGAACGCCGCGGGCGGCACAGTCGAACGCAGCCCGCTGGCGCTGTCCGACGATCATGCAGCACTCGATCGTGAGCTGCCGCTTCAATCCGCGCTCCGCTTCTGGGGCGCCGACGTCAGCACGGCGCTGGACCAGCTCGGGATCGGCCATCTTGCCCCCGTTCCGGTGCGGCTTCTGTCGTCCGGCCAGCTGAAGCGCGCTTCGCTCGCCCGCGTTGCCGCGTCCGGCGCGCCTTTGTGGCTGCTCGACGAGCCGCTGAACGCGCTGGACGCCGACGGTGTCGAGCGCCTGGGACAAGTCGTCGCTGCGCATCGCGCCGGCGGCGGTGCGGTGCTCGCCGCCTCGCACCAGCCGCTCGCCGGTGACTGGCGGCGCCTGGAGCTGGGCGCATGATCGGGGCGCTGATCGCCCGCGACCTGCGCCGCGCCTTTGCCGGCGGTGCATGGCTGCCGATCGCCTTCTTCCTGCTCGTCGCCGCGCTCATCCCGTTCGCCGTCGGCCCGGACGCCCGGTTGCTCGCCCGGATCGGTCCCGGCATTCTCTGGATCGCGGCGCTCACTGCGGCGCTCTTGCCCATCGAGCGCCTCGTCGAGCCCGACCGTGCGGATGGGATCCTCGACCAACTCACGCTCCACGGCATGGCCGAGGAGACGGTCGCCTTCGCCAAGATCGCCGCTCACTGGCTCGCCTTCGCTCCGCTGCTGCTGATCGCCGCTGTCCCCGCTTCAGCCCTCCTGGCGATCGACGGCGAGACGCTGCTCCGCACCGAAATCGCGCTCCTGATCGGCACGCCCGGGCTCGCCGCACTCGCGGTTGCCGTCGCGGCGGTGACGGCCGGCCTGCCGCGGGCAGGCGCGCTTGCAGGCTTGCTCCTCCTCCCGCTCGCGGTGCCGCTGCTGATTTTCGGCGCAGCCGAGGCGCTCCTCCTCGAGGGGGCCGTATCGCTGCTGCTGACGGCTGCGGCTCCCTTCGTTGCCGGCGCCGCGATCCGCGCTTCTAGGACCTAGACCAGCGGGCAAAAATGGCGGTGGGCAGGAGCAACCCCCGCGCTTCCTCGCGCACCGCCATCTCGCCAAGGTCGACCTTGCCCCCCAGATCGCCGAACAGCTGGCTGACCAGCTCGCCGATCGACAGCGCCGACATGCGCACCGCGTAAACGGTCAGCACCAGGAAGCGGCTGTTCTCGTCCAGCAGCTTGCGGCAGTCGGCGAGCAGCGGCGCCAAATCCTCCTCCAGCCGCCACACTTCGCCAGTCGGGCCGCGGCCGAACTTCGGCGGGTCGAGCAGGATTCCGTCGTATCGCCGCCCCCGCCGCACTTCGCGCGCGGTGAACTTGGTCGCGTCGTCGACAATCCAGCGGATCGGCTTGTCGGCGAACCCGGACAGCTGCGCATTGGCCTTGCCCTGCTCGACCGACTTCTTCGACGCGTCGACATGGACCGTCCGCGCCCCAGCCTCGCTCAGCTGCAGCGTTCCGACGCCCGTGTAGCCGAACAGGTTGAGTACTTCCGCGTCCCTCGAGCGATCGCGCATCCAGTCCCATTGCGGTGCCATGTCCGGGAAGAAGCCGAGGTGGCGGAACGGCGTCAGCGAGGCGGCAAAACGTACGTCGCCGCGCGTCAGCGGCCATTCGCGCGGCACCGCCCGGTGCTGGACCCAGCGCCCGCCGCCCTCCTCATCGGAGCCGGGGACGAAGGTCGCGTCTGGATCCCAGTCGTCCCGTGCCGGCGCCCACATCGCCTGCGGCTCGGGCCGGACGACCTGCACGTCGCCATAGCGCTCGAGCTTCTGGCCATTACCGCAGTCGATCAGCGCCCAATCGGGCCAGCGCTCGGCGACGATGGTCGTCAGCTGCGTCACGCGGCAACCGCGAGCTGCGTCCCCACCGATGACACCGCCACACGACCGTCGAGGAGCGCGCGTCCAGCGTCGCGGGCGGCAGTGACGTCGACCGAACGGAGTTCGCCGAGCAACTCGTCAAGCGGCACGATGCGCCCGAAGACTTCGATGGAGCGCGCCATGTGATCGGCACGGCCCTGCGCGCCTTCGAGGCTCATCAGCAGCCCGGCCTCGAGTTGCGCCCGGGCGCGGTTGAGCTCGTCTTCGGCGAGGCTTTCCACGGCGCCGGCGAGCACCTGGCGGGCAAGATGCATCGATTCGACGGCGCGCCCGCGGTCCGCGGCGCAGCTCAGCGCAACGATGCCAGTGTCGGCATAGGCCTGGTGCCAGGCGCTGACCGAGTAAGCGAGGCCGCGCTCCTCGCGCAGTTCCTGGAACAGGCGCGACGACATGCCGCCCCCAAGCGCCTGCACGAACAGCGACAGCGCGGGCAGCCGCGGGTCGGCGGCGGCGAAGCCGGGAAGCCCAAGGCACCAGTGGGCCTGCTCGAACTCCCGCTGGTCGTTGCGGATGCCGCCGGTGAACTCGGCGCGGCCGATCGGCACGCCGGGCCAGTCGGCCATGTCGCCGAACAGCCTTTCCGCGAGGTTGAGCACATGATCCGGGTCGACCTTGCCGCTGGCCGACAGGATCAGCCGCGACGGGATCAGTTCATCGCGGATCCACCCTCGGCAATCGTCGGTGCTGATCGACCTGATGCTTTCCGCCGTGCCGAGCACGGAGCGGCCGATCGGCTGTCCCGAGAACGCCGCTTCGAACAGATGATCGTGGACCAGGTCGTCCGGCGCGTCGACAGCCTCGCCGAGTTCCGAAAGGATAACCGCCTTCTCGCGCTCGAGATCGTCGTCCTGAAGGTGCGGCGCGCGCAGGAAGTCGGCAATCAGCCCGGCGAGCAGGTCGACATCCTTCGCCAGCGTGCGGCCGTAGAAGACCGTCTGGTCGCGCGCGGTCCAGGCGTTGATGACCCCCCCGACATCCTCGATCGCTTCGGCGATCTGCCGCGTGTCGCGCTCCCCCGCGCCCTTGAACACCATATGCTCGACGACATGGGCCAGGCCCGACAAATGCTCCGGTTCGGAACGAGAGCCGACCATCGCGTAGACGCCAAGGGCGACCGACTGCGCGCCTGGCATCGGGTCGACCGCGACCTTCATGCCGTTCGCCAGCACGTGCATTTCGGCGCTCACGGCCGGCGCTCCGCGGTGCGGCGTCCCCGCACGGCAAGCAGGAAGATGACGAGCGCAATGGCGGCGAAAGCGAACCACTGCACGGCATATGAGCGGTGGTTGTTCGGAATGGTGGCGAGCGACGGTTGGGCGCTCGGCTGCAACCCCGCCGGCGCGCCTGCCGCGACCAGACGGATGCCGTTCTTGCGATCCGGTGCGATCACCCCGCTGACGAGGCCACCGGGCCAATCGAAACGTGCATTGGGGTTCTTCGACCAGCCCAGGTCCACGGTCATGACCGGCCCGGGGCTGGTCGGTGCGCACTCGACGATATGGGCGTAGCCCGGCTCTCCGGCCATGTTCGCGCCGGCCACCGCGCGCTTCGCGACCACGCGCGGGCACAAGCCGGTCGCGTGCCGGAACAGCGGCAGCTGGTCCTCCCGCAGCGGCGTCGCCGGCCAGGCGATCGGCGGCATGTTTTCCGCCGCCTGGTAGCGGGCGATGAGGCGGTCCTTTTCGCCGGCCCGCTTCAATTGCCAGATGCCGAGCGCGATCATCACCGCGACGGCTGCGGCGACGAAGATCGTCGCGATGACCGGGAAGCGACGGGTCACGGGGCAATCCGCCCTTCGCGCGCCCGATGCTTGTATTCCTGCGCCAGCAGCCACGCCTTTCCGACGCGCAGCCCGCCGACGGTCAGCCCAGCTGCAACCGGAATCCAAACGAGGTGGACCCACCAACGGGGCGAGAAGGCGCCGTCCACCACCAGCGCGCCGACGACGGTGATCGTCCCGACGATGAAGATCAGGAACGCCGCCGGACCGTCTCCGACGTTGAAGCTGTCATAGTCGAGCCCACAGCTGCGGCACTTCGGCGCGAAGCTCACCCATCCGCGAAACAGCGTATGCGCCCCGCAGCGCGGGCAGTCGCCCTTAAGCGCCGCTTTGCCGGCGGAAGGTTCAGCCACGCCGATCCTTAGCCGTGGACCGGCGCGCCCCAGCCGCCCCAGATGTAGATGGTGGTGAACAGGAACAGCCACACCACGTCGACGAAGTGCCAGTACCAGGCCGCCGCTTCGAACCCGAAGTGCTGGCGCGGCGTGAAGTCGCCGCCGCGTGCGCGAAGGTAGCAGACGATCAGGAAGATGGTGCCGACGATGACGTGGAAGCCGTGGAAGCCGGTCGCCATGAAAAAGGTCGAGCCGTAGATGCTGTTCTTGAACGGGAATGGCGCGTGGGCATATTCCCAGCCCTGAACGAAGGTGAAGACCAGGCCGAGCGCGATCGTCAGCAGCAGGCCGAGCTTCAACCCCTTGCGGTCGCCGTGGATCAGCGAGTGGTGCGCCCAGGTAACGGTCGTGCCGGAGCACAGCAGGATCAGGGTATTGAGCAGCGGGAAGCCCCACGGGTCGAGCACTTCGATGCCCTTGGGCGGCCACTGGCTGCCCACGGATTCGGCCGCGGACGGGAACAGCGACGCGTCGAAGAAGGCCCAGAACCAGGCGAGGAAGAACATCACTTCAGAAGCGATGAACAGGATCATGCCGTAGCGCAGGTGAAGCTGCACCACCGGCGTGTGATAGCCCTCGTGCGCCTCGTTGATCGTATTCTTCCACCAGCTGAACATGGTGACGAGCACGCCGAGCAGTCCGAGGCCGAACACCACCGGCCCAAAGCGGTTCTCGTGCCACCACATGACGAGCCCGGTGAACAGGATGCCGCCCGACATGGCGCCGATCAGCGGCCAGGGATCCGGCTCTACCAGATGATAATCGTGGTTCTTGCTCGCGGCCATGCGCTGGGGTTCCCCTCGTTCTCTTTGTAGCGCCTCTAGCGAGAGGCTTTGACAGTTTCCACAGGATAAAAGGTGTAGCTCAGCGTGATCTCGTGGACGTTCTTGGCGTCCGGATCGTCCTTCATCGCCGGATCGACGAAGAAGACGACCGGCATGTCGACCTCCTGCCCCGGCTGGAGCGTCTGCTCGGTGAAGCAGAAGCATTCGATCTTGTTGAAATATTTGCCGGCCGTATCCGGCGATACATTGTGGATCGCCTGGCCCTTGATGGCCCGCGCGCTGAGGTTCTTGGCGCGATAGTAGACCGTCGTCTGGGCGCCCGGCGCGACGCTCACCGACGTCTGCTTCGGCTCGAACGTCCACGGCAGGCCGGGGTGAACGTTGGCGTCGAACTGAACCTTCACCTCGCCGGCGACGGCGCCGGGTGCACGCTCCGCGCGCTGTGTCGTGCCGTTCAGCCCCGTCGCTTCGCAGAAGATGCGGTATAGCGTGGGGCTCGCGGCGACGACGCCGACCATCAGTGCAACGATGCCCAGCAGGTAGAGCAAGGTCCGGCTGTTGCGGTCCTTGACGGCAATGGCGGTCACCAGTTGATCCCCGTCTTGGCGATGGTGATGAAGAAAAGCAGGATCACGAACGCGCCGAGGAGCAGCGCCATGATCCGCGCCCGGTCCCGCTGGCGCTTCTGGTATTCGCGCTGGTCGAAGCTCATGCGGCGATCCACCGATCCGCGACGAGGACGGCGAACAAGGCGAAGAGGTAGAATACCGAATAAGCGAACAGCTTCTTCTCGGGCGCCATCTGCGCAGGCTCGGTGGCGCGGTTGACCAGCACGCGCGCCGCAAGAACCAGGAAGACGGCGCTGAGGACGATCGCCGAGACACCGTACGCGCGCCCCGTCAGGCCGAGCGGCCAGGGCGCGACGGCCGCTGCCGCCATCGGCAAGCTGTAGATGAAGATCTGGCGGCGCGTGCTCGGCACCCCGGCAACGACCGGCAGCATCGGAATGCCCGCGGCGGCATAATCCGACCGGACGAACAGCGACAGCGCCCAGAAATGCGGCGGCGTCCACAGGAAGATAATCGCGAACAGCAGGAGCGGTAGCGCGTTCATCTCGCCCGTCGCGGCGACCCAGCCGATCAGCGGCGGGAAGGCTCCAGCGGCGCCGCCGATGACGATGTTCTGCGCGGTGCGCGGCTTCAGCCAGACGGTGTAGATGAGCACGTAGAAGAGGATCGACGCGGCGAGGAGAGCAGCGGCCAGCCAGTTGGTGGCAATCCCCATCAGCAGCACCGAAAAGGCGCCGAGGCCCACGCCGAAGTGAAGCGCGACCTGCCGGTCCATCCGGCCGCCGGGAAGCGGGCGCTTGGCCGTGCGCCGCATCTTCGAATCGACCTCGACTTCGTACCATTGGTTGAGCGCGCCGCAGGCGCCGGCGCCGAGCGCGATGCACAGGATGGCGGTGAAGCCGAGCACGGCAGGCGGCATCGCCGGCGCTGCCAGCAGCCCGCACAGGCCGGTGAACACGACCAGATACATGACGCGCGGCTTGGTCAGCGCGACGATGTCGCGCCAGTCGGCAGGCAGCGCGGCTGGCTGAGTCACCTGGGCGGTGGGCATGCGCTGCCTATAAGGGCTTGGCGGTAAGCGGAAAAGCCCCGCTCGAAGCACTATGGCGGCGTTCATCCGTGCTTTGCTATGTGGCGGGAATGACGATGCGAATCCTTGCCGCCGCGCTTCTTGCCGGCATCTCCACCGCCACCTTTGCTCAGGCGACGGCGCCGGAACTCGTCCCGGTCGCGATCGAGACGAGCGCGGGCCGCATTGTCGTCGCCCTCGACAAGACGCGCGCACCGGCGACCACCGCCAACTTCCTGCGCTATGTCGATGCCCAGCGCTTCGACGGAGAGAGCTTCTACCGGGCGATGAAGGTCGAGGACGGCGGCCTGATCCAGGGCGGCATCCGCAGCAGCGCGAGCAAGCTCTACCCCAAGATCAAGCATGAGCCGACGTCCGAGACGGGGCTACGCAACGTCGCCGGTGCCATCTCCATGGCGAACGGCGGTCCCGCCACCGCTCAGGCCGACTTCTTCATCCTCGCCAGCGACATGCCGTCGCTCGACGCAACGGCTACCGACGCGGGCTTTGCCGCCTTCGGGCACGTGGTCGAGGGAATGGACGTGGTGAAGACCATCCTCGCCTCGCCTACCTCGCCGACGCTCGGCGAGGGCGTGATGCGCGGCCAGATGCTCGACCCGAAGGTCAAGATCATCAAGGTTTCGCGGGTGAAGTAACTATCCGGCGGTCGTCGGGTCGATCGTCGCGCGTACTTCCGACACCTTGTTCGCCGGAAAGCCGGCGGTGTCCGCATGCTGGCGTATCAGGTCCGCGTTCTCGGCACGGTAGACGCAATAGATCTTGTCGTCCGTGACGTAGCTGTGGACCCACTGAACGTCGGGACCGAGGTCGTGCAAGACCGCACATGATTTTTGCGAGGCGCCTTTGAGCTCCTCCGCTCCAAGGCCACCGACTCCCGGCATTTCACGCTCGATCACGAACTGCTTCATAGCGATGCTCCCCTGTCCTGAGACAGCGGCCATCTACCACAGCAGCGAAACGGAGTCCCGCGCGCAGGACTCCGTCCGTGACTAGTCGATCCGCGGAAGGGTCGAGAATTGGTGGAACGGCGGCGGGCTGGACAGCGTCCATTCCAGCGTCGTCGCACCTTCGCCCCACGGGTTGCCAGGCGCCTTCTTGCCGGCCGCGAGCGACCAGGCGAGATTGACGAAGAATACCGCGACACCGGCGATGGTGATCATGTAGCCGACCGTTGCGACATAGTTCCATTCGGCGAATGCCGGCGTGTAGTCCGGGATACGCCGCGGCATGCCGTCCAGCCCGAGGAAGTGCATCGGGAAGAAGACCACGTTCACGCCGACGAACATCAGGAAGAAGTGCAGCTTCCCGAGGAACTCATTGTACATCTTCCCGCTCATCTTCGGGAACCAGTAGTAGAAGCCGCCGAAGATCGCGAACACCGCGCCGAGGCTCAGCACATAGTGGAAGTGAGCGACCACATAATAGGTGTCGTGCATGTAATTATCGACACCGCCGTTCGCGAGGACGACGCCGGTGACGCCGCCCACGGTGAACAGGAAGATGAAGCCGATCGCCCACAGCATCGGCGTTTCGAAGGTGATCGAGCCGCCCCACATGGTCGCGATCCAGCTGAAGATCTTCACGCCGGTCGGAACGGCGATGATCATCGTCGCCGCCGTGAAGTACATCTTCACATCGACGCTCATGCCGGTGGTGAACATGTGGTGGGCCCAGACGACGAAGCCGATGACGCCGATCGCGACCATGGCGTAGGCCATGCCGAGATAGCCGAACACCGGCTTGCGGCTGAACGTCGCGACGATCTGGCTGATCATGCCGAAGCCCGGCAGGATCATGATGTACACTTCGGGGTGCCCGAAGAACCAGAAGAGGTGCTGGTAGAGCACCACATTGCCGCCGCCCGACGCGTCGAAGAAGGCGGTCTGGAAGTTGCGGTCGGTGAGCAGCATGGTGATCGCGCCGGCAAGCACCGGAAGCGACAGCAGCAGCAGGAAGGCGGTGACCAGCACCGACCATACGAACAGCGGCATTTTGTGCAGGGTCATGCCCGGCGCGCGCATGTTGAAGATGGTGGTGATGAAGTTGATCGCCCCGAGGATCGAGCTGGCGCCCGCAAGGTGGAGCGAGAAGATGGCCATGTCGACGGCCGGGCCTTGTGAGCCGCTCGTCGACAGAGGCGCATAGACGGTCCAGCCGGTGCCGGCGCCAAGCCCGGTGCCGCCCGAAACGAAGGTCGAGCCGAGAAGCAAGGCGAATGCCGGGATCAGCAGCCAGAAGCTGATGTTGTTCATCCGCGGGAAGGCCATGTCCGGCGCGCCGATCATCAGCGGCACGAACCAGTTGCCGAAGCCGCCGATCATCGCCGGCATGACCATGAAGAAGACCATGATCAGGCCGTGCGCGGTGATCAGCACGTTCCAGTGGTGAGTCCACTCATCGAAGCTCGCGGTGCCCGGGCCAAGCGGCCAGGCCTGGTTGAGCACTTGGATGCCTGGTTCCATCAGCTCCCAACGCATGATGCCGGAAATGCCGCCGCCGATGATTCCCGCGACGATCGCGAAGATCAAATAGAGCGTGCCGATGTCCTTGTGGTTCGTCGACATGAACCAGCGGGTGAAGAAGCCCGGCTTGTGATCCGCATCATGATGCGCGTCATGCGCCTCGTGCGGCTGGAGATGCAGTGAATCGGCGGTGGTGCTCATGACGGGCTCTTACTGGTTCTGACGGTTTGCGACGTCGGGATTGTTCGGCGCGGGCGCGGGATTGGCGTTCGTCGTGCCCGGAGTCGCCGGCGGCATCGTGATGTTGTCGGTGTCCGTGCCGCCGGTGCGGGCAGCCGCAGCGACCGGCTTGGCACCCGGCATCTTGCCGCCCTTCGATCCGACCCAAGCGGCGAACTGCGCTTCAGGCACGACCTCAACGGCGATCGGCATATAGGCGTGGCGGGCGCCGCAAAGCTCTGAGCACTGGCCGAAATAGACGCCCGGCCTGTCGACCTTGGCCCAGGTCTCATGCAGCTGGCCGGGGTTGGCGTCCTGCTTCACCCAGAAAGCCGGGACTGCGAAGCTGTGGATCACGTCGTCGGCGGTGACGATGAACTTCACGACCTTGCCGGCCGGGATCACCAGCCGATTGTCGACGGCGAGGAGCGGCGGCCCGTCGGCGTCGGTGCGCGGGCGCTGGTTCGCCTGGCGGGTCGGGTCGTTGCCTTCCTTCAGCATGTAGCTGTCGAACGACACGCCATGGTCAGGCAGCTCGTAGGACCAATACCATTGGTGGCCGGTCACCTTGACCGTCAGGTCGGCGGGCGGCGGCGTATATTGGTGGCGAAGCAGCCGGATCGACGGAATGGCGATGGCGACGAGCACCAGCACCGGGACGAGCGTCCAGATCACCTCGATCGTCGTGTTGTGCGAATTGCGCGACGGCACCGGATTGGCGCCGCGGCGGAAGCGGATGATCGCCCAAAGCAGCAGCGCGAGGACGAGGATGCTCATCGCGGCGCAGAGCGTCAGAAGCCAGACATTGTGGAAGGTCGCGGCTTCCTTGCCGATCGGCGTCACCTGCTCCTGGATGCCCTTGCGGCCTGCAATCGGCACGCCGAGCTCCTTGGACGCGGGGGTCTGGGTGTAAGCGAACGGAGCCGTCGCCGGCTGACCCACGGCCTGACCCGTGGCCGGTGCGGTCGCCGGATCGGGCGTGACCGGATTCTGGGCGAAGCCTGCGGGCGGCGCATTGTTCGGCTGCGCGGCGGCGGGGGTGCCCGGGGGCGTATCGGCCGTCGTTTCGGCAGCTGGCCGGTTGCTGGCCGGGGCTTGCGCCGCTGCAGGTGTAAGCCAGGCCGCGGCCAAAGCGACCGCCCATCCAATCCGTTTCATTACCACCCCAGACAAACTTGAAATCCGAAAAGCACGCGAGCGGCGCTCCGGGATTGCGCCTCCTATAGGCGCGGCATCGCACAGCCTCAAGCGCCTGATCGAAGGTCCAGGTGAGCGCGGTTGATGGGGGTGCTTGGGCGGCCTAATGGCGGTGCCGACATGATGAGCGACGACGACATCCTTGCCGAGTTCCGCGCCGCCGACGCCCTCCTCGAAGGGCACTTCATTCTCTCGTCCGGACTGCGAAGCCCCCGCTACCTGCAATGCGCACGCGTGCTGATGGACCCGGCACGGGCCGAGCGCCTGGCGACAGAACTTGCAAGCCGGCTGCCCACCGCCCTCCGCGTCCAGGTTGAGGCGGTGGTCTCCCCAGCCATGGGCGGCGTGATCATCGGCCATGAGATGGGTCGCGCGCTCGGCCGGCCGGCGATGTTCCTCGAGCGCCCACAAGGCGTGTTCGAGCTTCGCCGCGGCTTTCGGCTCGATCCCGGCACCAAGGTCCTGATGGTCGAAGACGTGGTCACCACCGGCCTGTCGTCGCGCGAGGCAATTGCAGCCGTCCGCGCGACGGGAGCCGAAGTGCTTGCCGAAGCGAGCCTCGTCGACAGGTCTGGCGGCACTGCGGACCTCGGCGTCGATTTCCACCCGCTGATCCGCATCGACGTGCCGACCTATGAACCCGAGGCGGTGCCCGCGGAGCTTGCCGCGATCCCGGCCGTCAAGCCGGGTAGCCGCGCGGCAGCGTGAGCAACCGTCTCCGCCTGGGCGTCAATATCGACCATGTCGCGACGATCCGGAACGCGCGCGGCGGCGACCATCCGGATCCCGTCCGCGCTGCGATGCTCGCCGCTGGAGCCGGGGCGGATGGCATCACTGCCCACCTTCGCGAAGACCGCCGCCACATCACTGACCAGGACATTGACCGGCTGACCGCCGAGATCGACCTGCCCCTGAACCTAGAGATGGCCGCGACCGAGGAAATGCTCGACATCGCGCTCCGCCACCGGCCGCACGCCGCCTGCATCGTGCCGGAGCGGCGCCAGGAGCGCACCACCGAAGGCGGCCTCGACGCCGTCGGCCAGCAGGACGCCTTGGCTCCGTTCGTCGACAAGCTCGGCGCTGCCGGCATCCGCGTCAGCCTCTTCATCGAACCGACCGAAGCGCAGGTCGCCGCCGCCGTCCTGCTCGGCGCACCGGTCGTCGAATTCCACACCGGGCGCTACGCCCATACACAAGGCGAGGAGCGCGCGGCCGAGCTCAAGCGCATCGCCGATTGCGCGGCGCTTGCGACGAAGAACGGCATCGAGCCGCACGCCGGCCACGGCCTGACGTTCGACAATGTCATCCCGGTCGCCGCGATCGCGCAGGTCGCCGAGCTCAACATCGGCCATTTCCTGATCGGCGAGGCGATTTTCACCGGCCTCGATCACAGCGTCCGGCGTATGCGTGCCCTGATGGATGAAGCGCGATGATTGTCGGCCTCGGCTCCGACCTCTGCAACATCGAGCGGATCGAGAACTCGCTGGCGCGGTTCGGCGATCGGTTCCTGCAGCGCGTCTTCACCGACCTCGAGCAACGCAAGGCGGCGTCGCGCCCGCACACCATCGCCGGAACCCTCGCCAAGCGCTTCGCCGCCAAGGAAGCCTTTTCGAAGGCCGTCGGCACCGGGTTCAAGCGCGGCGTCTACATGAAGGACATTGGCGTCGTTAATCTGCCGTCAGGCGCACCGACGCTACAGCTCACCGGTGGCGCCCGCGCTCGGCTTGACGCCCTTGCGCCGGAAGGCCACGCCATCGACATTCACCTGACGATGACCGACGATTATCCCTGGGCGCAGGCCTTCGTGATCCTGGAAGCCCGAAAGCTGGAGCCCTGATTGTTGAGCGATACTGTTCCCGAGGCGACTGAAGCAGAGGCGCCGCCGGTCGAAAAGAAAGAGGGCAAGGGCTCGGCATTGTGGCGGGAGGTCAAGGGCCTGCTGTGGGTGCTGCTCGCCGTCCTCGCCTTCCACAGCTTCGTCGCCAAGCCCTTCTACATTCCGTCAGAATCGATGATGCCCGGCCTGCTGACCGGCGATCGTCTGGTGGTCACCAAATATCCCTACGGCTGGTCCTGGGTGTCCCCGAGCTTCCACATTCTTCCGCCGATGAAGGGCCGCGTGCTCGGTAGCCTACCCAAACGCGGCGACATCGTCATCGTCACTCCGCCCGGCACCCGCACCGATTACATCAAACGAGTGATCGGCTTGCCCGGCGATACCATTCGGATGGTCGACGGGCAGCTCTATCTGAACAACCAGCTGGTGCAGCGCCAGCTGCTGAAGCCGCGCCTCATCCCGGTCGACGTCAACTCGCCCTGCGGATCCGACCGCGATCCGGCGCTGTACGACTTCCGGGTCCGCGGACCAGGCGGCAAGGATTATTGCCGAGTGCCCGTGGTGCGCGAGACGTTGCCGAACGGCCGTTCCTACGAAACGGTGGAGCTAGGCCGCTCGCCCGAGGACAATTTCGGGCCGATCACCGTGCCGGCCGGCCACGTCTGGCTGATGGGCGACAACCGTGACGACAGCGCCGACAGCCGCGTCGAGACCTGGCGCGGCGGGCTGGGCGGGCCGGTCCCGTGGGAGAATATCGGCGGCCGCGCCGAATTCATCACCTTCTCGCTCGACGGGACTTCCGAGTGGTGGAACCCGGTGAGCTGGATCAAGGCGCTGCGGTCAGGCCGCGCCGGCACCTCGCTCCGGAATAATTGATGGCGGCGCGGGGCTGATGGCGCAGGAGCCGCCGACCACCGAGGCGCATATCGAGCGTCCCGGTCCGGCGGAGTTCCGCGACCCCGTCGTCCGCCGCGAGATGCGCCGCGCCGCCGTGTGGTTCGGCATGGCGCTGGCGATCGCCGGCATCATTTTTCTCGCCCAGTCGCTGCTGCTGATTGTCGGCGGCATCATTTTCGCCGTGCTTCTCGATGGCGGTGCGCGCCTGCTGAAGCGAGTCCTGCCGATCCCGCGCGGGTGGCGGCTGATGCTGGTCATCCTGCTCGGCTTCGGGTTCATCGGCTGGGTTTTCTATTTTGCCGGCACCACCATCGCGGCGCAGTTCGAAGCGCTGCGCGCGGTGCTGACGGTCCAGTTCAACCGCCTGATCGACTTTGCCGCGTCGCTCGGTTTGATGCCGAAGGGCCCGCCGGGCGAGCTCGGCACCCAGCTGCTCGGCTCCGTCGGACGGCTCACCAGCGCGCTCGGAAGCGCCGTCGGCGCGCTGACGAGCGTGCTGTTGATGATCGTGATCGGTATCTTCCTCGCCGCCGAGCCGCGCATCTACGACCGCGGGATCGCCTGGATGATGCCTCTGCGGCACCGCGCGGCCTTCTATCGGGTTGCCGACCATGTCGCCTTCACCATCCGCCGGCTCCTTTTCGGCCGGCTCGTCGGCATGATCTTCGAAGGCGTCTTCACCTGGTTCATGCTGGCCTATGTCAGCCAGCTGTTCGGGCTCGACCCGATCCCAATGGCGGCGCTGCTCGGGCTCGTCACCGGCGTGCTCGCGTTCATTCCGAACATCGGCGCGATCACGTCTGGCATATTGATGGTCGCGGTTGGCTTCAGCGCCGGGCCGCACGAAGGCATCTACGCCATCTTCGTCTACTTCTTCGTCCAAAACATCGACGGCTATCTGGTCGTGCCATACATCGCCCGGCGCACCGTCGATCTCGCTCCTGCGGTCGTGCTGGCGATGCAGCTGCTGATGGGCGCGCTGTTCGGGATCCTCGGCGTCCTGTTCGCGGACCCGATCCTTGCGACCCTGAAGGTCGTGCTGGTGGACCTCAGCCGCAAACATGCGGCGGAAGAGAATGAGGAACAGGAAGTCGTCGCAGCGGCGCCCTAGCGCCGGCGCGGCTTATTGCTGCGGCTGGGGACCGCCGCCGCCGCCTTGCATCAGCGCGGCGTTGGGAACGACCTTCACGACCTTGACGTCGAAATCGAGGTCGGAATTCGGCGGGATCGGCGCACCCGGCGGCGGGTTCGCGCCATAGGCGAGCTTCGCCGGAATGTGGATCTTGTAGCTTCCGCCTTCCTGCATCCGCATCAGCGCGTCGGCGAAGCCGGGCATCACCTGGCTGGGAAGAAGCGGCACCGGACCCTTGCCCATGGTCGATTCGAAGACCTTGCCGTCCGGCAGGCGGCCTTCATATTCGATCAGGACGCCGTCCTGCGCCTGGACGTTCGGGCCGCGGCCGGCCTGGAGCGTCTCGACCTGCACCGTGCGCTGACGGACCGAATGCGCGCCAAGCCACGCAAGCGCGACTCCCGCGCCGATGACCAGCAGGAACGCCAGCCACAGTCCGATCGTCCTCCCGCGATTCGCGGGGCGATGGGCGGCTTCGGCGACGGACACTTGGCTTAAGCGCGGATGCTTAGCGCGCGCTCTCGCGCTCGACGCGCTTGCGCTCGAGCTTGCGGGCGCGGCGAATCGCGGCGGCACGCTCACGAGCGCGCTTTTCCGACGGCTTCTCGTAGTGACGGCGCAGCTTCATCTCGCGGTAGACGCCCTCGCGCTGCAGCTTCTTCTTGAGCGCGCGCAGCGCCTGCTCGACATTATTGTCGCGAACGATGATCTGCATAAACTCTCGTCACAACCCTTCTGTGCAATAGATAGCGGCCTCCGGAGACAGTTCCTCGGGAGGCGGGCTCGGGCCATTAGCAGCGTCGCGCTTTCGCTTCAACCCGCGATCGACGGCACCATCATGCGATGAATCGTGGGGTCAGGGCGATGGGCCGCGCAACAAAGTCGCAAGGGTTATCGGCGATTAACCCTTTGATTGTTATATCAGTCGTCCAAGAGCGGAGGGAAATGGATGACTTTTGACCGGAGAGAAATGTTGCGTCTGGGTGCCGCTGGCGCCGCTGGACTCATCCTCTCGTCGGCCGCCGGCTCGCAGGTCCTTCCGGGCCTCGTGATGCCGGGACAGCCCGCCGGTTCGGCGCCCCTGCCGCCGGTTCCGGCGCAGCCGCAGGCGCTGACCGCACCGGGCGGAATCAACCCGCACCTGTTCGCCCGCGCCAAGGCCGCGCTCGACCAGCACCGCATCCGCGCCCGCGACTGGATGGGCGTCGTCGATTTCTCGCTGCCGTCAAGCGAACCGCGCTTCCACGTGGTCGACCTGCGCTCGGGCGAAGTCGAAAGCTTCCGCGTCGCGCACGGTTCGGGCTCCGATCCGCGTCACTGCGGCCAAGTCGAGCGCTTCTCGAACGAGTTCGGTTCGTACGCGAGCTCGAACGGCACCTACACGACCGGCGAATATTATCAGGGCAAGTACGGCCTCTCGATGAAGACGCACGGCCTCGACTGGACCAACAACAACGCCGAGCCGCGCGCCATCGTCATCCACAACGCCTGGTATGCCGAGCCGGAAGTGCTCGCCGCCCACGGCAAGCTCGGCCGCAGCCAGGGCTGCTTCGCGTTCAGCCGCGAGGACCAGTGGAAGGTGATGCGCAAGATCGCCGGCGGCCGCATGATCTACGCGGATAAGCTCGCTTAAGGGTTAGTCGCTCCCCGCAATAAAAAAGCCCCGGCGTCACCGCCGGGGCTTTTTCTTATTTGCTTGCGACCTGCGTTGCCGGCTTGCCTGTAATGGCGCCGCCGTCCCTCGTCTTCAGCGCCGCGAGCGCCTTGCCGTCGCGGCCGTACAGGTCGGCATAGTCGACCATCCGTCCGTCGTTGAGCCCGGCGGTGGTGAAGTAAACGATATAGACCGGCACCGGCTTCACGAAGTCGGCCTGCTTGGTCTTGCCCGTCGCAAGCTGCGCGTCGATCTTCTCGCGGGTCCATTCGCCGCCGTCGTCGCCCCCAAGTTCCGCCGCCAGGTCATGGATGTTCTGGGTGCGGATGCAGCCGTGGCTGAGCGCACGCATGCGACTGCTAAACCGGCTCCGCGCATTGGTGTCGTGCAAATAGATGTTGTGCGGATTGTACATCACGAACTTCATCTGCCCGAGCGCGTTCGACGGCCCCGGCGGCTGGCGCCAGCGTTGAACCTTGCCGTCTTTGCCCTTGACCGCGACATAGCCGGCCTTGCCGGCCACTTCCCTGGTGATGCTCGGCGGCACTTCCCACCACGGGTTGAGCATGACGCCGGTCGCCATGGCCGAAAGCTGCGGCGTCGGCGTCTTCACCGACCCGGCAATCGCCCGCTGCTTCCATCGGTTGACGCCATTCTCGACCAGCGTCGCGTGGAAGCCCGGCACGTTGACGATGATGTACTTCGAACCCAGGTCGCGCGGCAGCCAGCGCCAGCGATCGAGGTTCAGCCGGATCCGGTCCCGCTTCGCCGTTTCCCCAGCGGGCGTCGCCGCAAGCGCCGCCTTCAGCGCGGCATATTGAGGGTGAGTCGGCAGCAGGCCGTTCAATGCTCCGGCAATGTCCCGGCGCGCCACCGCGGCACGCAGCAACGCGTCCTGGCGCTCGGCGTCGAGGTCCTTGTCGACCACGAACCATTGCACGCGTCCGGCCTTCTTCACGTGGCCGAGCGCAAGGTCGGAGGACAATTTGTTGAACCGCTCGGTCGCTGCTGCGGACACCGCCATTGGGTCGCGCGCCGCGATCGCGGCAGCCAGAGCCTCGGGTTGATAATCTGCAGGATTGAGGCCTTCGGCCCCGACCTGGCGAATATAGTTGAGCAGGTCTGTCGCGCTGACGAGATCCCAGATCACCGGCGGCAACGGCGCCGGTGCGGGCGCGGCTTGCGGCTGCCCGGCTTGAGCCGGTGCAACCGCGGGCGCCACTTGCGCCAGCGCAGGCGCCGCAGCTGCCGAAGCAAGCAGAGTCAGGACCAGTGCGCGATTAATGCGCTTCGTCAGCAAGCCGTTCATTTGAAAAGATAACCCCCGCAAGTTCCGAACCCATACTATGCGCCGCCGGGCGCCGCCAGAGACTGCGCGCAACAGTTGCAGCCAATCCGGCTCGGCTCATCGCAAACCAATCCTTAAGCGGACATGGCTAAGCTGCTCTTGCTGTATTGGGAGTAGTGGAAGTGGCGACCGGGTTCTTTCTCGACGGCGGCATGATCCCGCGTTCGGCGGCGAGGACGATCGACGAGCGCGACGAACCGCGCCACCTGGCCGAATCGAGCACTGCCGTTCTCGAGTTCCGCGGCCGCAAGCACGTCGTCCGCCTCGTCAACGTGTCCCGCTCCGGCGCGATGGTCATCTTCCCGCATGTCCCGAACATCGGCGAGCGGCTGCTGCTGCAGCTTCTTGACCGCGGACTCGTCTCGTCACAGGTGCGCTGGGTCAAGGACGGGCGGATCGGCCTCTCCTTCGGCAAGCCTGACTGAAGCCTTGGAGATGAGTTTCGTGAGTATCAGGGCGCGTATCGCCGAGGACTCTGCCGAGCGCCGGCTGTCATGGCGCGTACCGGTCGAACTCGACGCCAAGATGCGCGAGCTCGGCACCAGCGGCGTCGAGGCCAAGGTGCTCAACATCTCGGAAAACGGATTCATGGCGGCCGCCGACGGCGCTTTCGAAGTCGGCGCTCGCGTGTGGCTGATGCTGCCGGGCCGCGACCGCGCCAATGCGGTCATCAAATGGACCGCCGCCGGCAAAATCGGCGCGGAGTTCGCCGAGCCGATCTCGCTGGACGGACTCGCCCGCTAAGCCTGCCAACGCCGTCACCGTTCGTCCCGCGCCCGGCGCGAAAAACCGCAACCTGTTTAAGTGTCTGAAACCGCAGCCGCCCCGGACCGTTAGCAGCGGGAAAGGAAGGTCCTCTTATGGCCATGTTGTTCGGCGACGCCTGGAAACCGGAAGAGCGCGGCTACCACGCCGTCTACCGCGAGCATGAAGTGAACCACTGCCCCGGCTGCGGCCGGACCCAGTGGCTGATCGGCCGCGTATCGGCCGAATGCGCCTTCTGCTCGACAGCGCTGCCGCTCGCCGAAGCAAGCATGCGGTCCCACAATGGACCGGTCGTCATCCAGCACAAGAATCGCGAGCTTCGCGACTGGGCTGCCTGAGGCTCAGGCCTTCTTCCTGACCGGCACCGGCACCGCACAAAGGGCCGCGCCCGGCGACGGCGTTCCATAATCAGACCGATGCGAGGCCAGCTGGACATAGTCCGCGAACGCCGGCGAACCGGTCTTCAGATACTCAAAGCGAGGCCGGGTAGCGGCCGGCATGTCGGCTGCGACATGCACGCCCGTAATGACCGTCGGCGCCTGATCCTTCGCATAGACGCCCATCTCCGCAGTTCCCCGAGGAAGAGCGGACAAGTTTTCCATCCCGTCGACCACCCTGCCGACCAGCGCATAATTGCGGTCGAGGCGCCGGGCAGTGCTGCCGATGACGGCGAATAGCTCATTGCCATTGCCGGTATCCGGCGCGGCGTCGCGCGCCACGCCGACGGCGCCGTAGCAATAGGTCGGGTTGACGGTTCCCCCGACCTGCATCGCCACTGGCCAGCCGTCGGCATAAGCCGCCATTGCCGAATAAGGATCGACCGACCCCATCGGCATCAGGGTCAAGCCCGCGGCGCTGCGCTGATATTCCTCGGGCGGCCGTGCGACAGCCCCCTTGGGCAGCGGGGTGATGGTTTTGCTCTCATCCTCGTCTTCGCCCAGGCCCCATTGCGTGACCCAATTGTCGACGACGCGGTAGATGGTCGCTTTCGCCCAATAGCCGCTCCTGGCCATCGTACGGATGTTCGCGACGTGCACGGGCGCGAATTGGGGAGCGAGCTGGATGACCACGCGCTTGCCGCCTGCCAGGTTCATGACCAGGAGGTCCGAAGCGGAGATTTCCATCCAGTCGTTCGGCGACGCTGCTTTCACCGCATCGCTCGGCGAGCGGACTGCCGCTGGCGGCGGCGGGGCCGCGCCGGCAAGTGCAAGAATGGCGACGGCCGCGAATAAGACGCGCATGAACGGCTCCCCCTAGTGCGGAGCATACCCTTCCTTGTCGCTGCGCAGATAGCAATAGGCCGCTATTGGGCAATCGCAGGCCGGCGGCTAAGGCCTGCCCATGTTCACCGCCACCTTGATGCTGCTGGGCTCCGGCGAGCTCGGCCGCGAGTTCACGATTGCGGCCAAGCGGCTCGGATGCCGCGTGGTCGCATGCGATCGCTACGCGAATGCGCCGGCGATGCAGATGGCCGACGCCTGCGAAGTCTTCCCAATGCTCGACGGGAAAGCGCTCCGCGCGGCGGTCGAAAAGCACAGGCCGGACGTGATCATCCCGGAGATCGAGGCGATCGACACCGCCACGCTCGCCGAACTCGAGGGTGAAGGATGGCGCGTCGCGCCTTCGGCCAAGGCTGTCCAGCTGACGATGAACCGCGACGGCATCCGCGACTTCGCCGCCAACGAGCTCGGCCTCGTGACGTCCACCTATCGATTCGCCGAAAGCCGCGAGGACGCGATCGCCGCGGGCACGGCGGTGGGCTTCCCGTGCGTGGTGAAGCCGGTGATGTCGAGCTCGGGCAAGGGCCAGAGCACCGCCGGCAACGCCGATGAGCTCGGAAAAGCCTGGGACTATGCGGTGGAGAAGATGCGCGGTGACCGCCCGCGCGTCATCGTCGAGGAATTCATCGCCTTCGACAGCGAGATCACTTTGCTCACCGTCTCCACGAAGGACGGCGTCATCTTCTGCGCGCCGATCGGGCACCATCAGGAGGCCGGAGACTATCGGGAAAGCTGGCAGCCCGCCGCGATCCCGCGGGAGGCGCTCCAGTCCGCACGGTTCCAGGCGCGCAAGGTGGTCGAAGCGCTCGGCGGCCACGGCATCTTCGGGGTCGAATTCTTCATCCGCGGCGACCAGGCCATCTTTTCCGAGCTAAGCCCGCGCCCGCACGACACCGGCATGGTGACGTTGATCTCGCAATTCCCCAATCAGTTCGAGCTGCACCTGCGGGCCGTCCTCGGCCTGCCCATCCCAGGCATCGAATTCGCGGCGCCATCGGCCTCCGCGGTGATCCTCGCCGACCGCGAGTGCGAGGAGTTCGGGTTCGAGGGTCTCGCCGAAGCGCTGGCGCTTGGCGCCCCTGCAAACCCGGTCGACCTCAGGATCTTCGCCAAGCCGAGCACGCTCAAGAACCGGCGCATGGGTGTCGCCCTGGCGCGCGGCACCAATGCCGAAGAAGCGGTCGCGCGCGCGAAGTCTGCAGCCGGACGCGTCCGCATCCGTTATTCGCAATGAGGAGGATCCGATGATCAGCAGGCCCATCGCCATCATGCTCGGTTGCGCAATGATCACTGCGTGCAACGAGCCCGCGCAGAAAACAAAACCGATTCGGGTCGTCAGCGCCGAACAGCAGAGGCTCCATCAGCTCGATGCCTACAATCTCGGCATCGGGCTCAAGCGCGCGATCTACGACGCTGGTTACAATTGCCGGCGAGTCACCGATGGCGGCTATGTCGGAACCTGGAAGAACCTCGACCAATGGGTCGCCCGCTGCGAGTATGAGAATGGCGCCACCCGCGACTGGGCGGTGTTCGCCGGGCCGGACGGCGGCGCTCAGGTGCGCGAGTGCAAGGATGTGGTGAAAAGCGGACTGCCGCCCTGCGACATCAAGAAGCGGCCGGCTGGAAGCTTTGTGATTGGAGAAGACGCGCCGGCGGGCGATGGCGCCCGCCAGCCTAAGCAATCAGGTGCTTAGCCGGGATTGCACTGGCGAGTTTCCTTATACTCGCCAGCCGCACTCTTCTCGCGAATGGTCACGCAATTGCCTTGCTTGACCTCTTCGCGCCAGCTTCCGTCCGGGTTGGTCACGCGATTGCTCTTGGGCACGCGCTTTCCGTCCTTGATTTCGTAGTTCCAGCCCTTCGGCGTGTGCGCCGGCTGGTCCATGGTCGCCGCAGTAGCCGCCGTCGCGCCGAACGCGATCGCGCCTGCAAGCAGCGCTTTGGTGGCGAACTTCATCATCATACGACTCCTCATGGTCCCTTCTACCCCATGACAGGTGAACCGGCGCTTACGCGATTCGCCCCGCGCCGGATGCGTCCCGGCGCTTCTCAAATGTGGGGATCGGAACGGCGCGGCGCAATTGCCGCGCGCGGGGCTTAGCCCTGGCGAGCTCGGGAGCCTAAGCTCCCCCGGAGCTTAGCCTTGCCTCGCTTTAAAGCGGCGGTTCGTCTTGTTGATGACGTAGGTGCGGCCGCGGCGACGGATGACACGGCAGTCCCGGTGGCGCGACTTCAGCGACTTAAGCGAATTGCGAATCTTCATGGCCGGGCGCCTGCTCGTCTCTACTGTTCAAGTTGTCGGATTGGTCCCCTGAAGGACCGGCGGCCCACCTAGAGAGAGGGTGGGCTCAAGTCAAGTTCAGCCCTGCTGCATGTCCGCAAGCTTGCGTTCCCAAGCCAGGGCATCGCCGACGATCCGGTCGATATCGTTATAGGCCGGGCGCCAGTCGAGCGTCTGCAGCAGCCGGGCGTTGCCGGCGACGAGTTCCGGCGGATCGCCGGCGCGGCGACCTTCCATCACCCGCTTGATCGGCTGATTGGTGTGCCGGTCGATCGCGTCCAGCACCTCCAGGACTGACAAGCCTTTGCCGTAGCCGCAGTTCATCGCGAGATTTTCGCCCGGGTGCTCGGCGAGCCATTGCAGTGCGGCGACGTGCGCAGCGGCCAGGTCGCTGACGTGGATGTAATCGCGAATGCACGTCCCGTCGCGCGTCGGATAGTCGGTCCCGTAGACGGCGATCTGCTCGCGCTTGCCCGTAGCGACTTCGGCCGCGACCTTGATCAGGTGGGTCGCGCCCTTGCCGATCTGCCCGGTGCGGCCCTGGGGATCGGCGCCCGCCACGTTGAAGTAACGGAGCGCGCCATAATTGAACGGGTGCGCCGCCGATGCGTCGGCCAGCATCCGCTCGGTCATCAGCTTCGACCAGCCGTAGGGGTTGATCGGCTCCTGAGGATCGTCCTCCTGGATCGGCACCGTCTCCGGCTCGCCATAGGTCGCAGCGGTCGACGAGAAGAGGATGTGCTTCACGCCGGCTTCGACCGCTGCGCTGATCAGCGCGTGGGAAGCGAGTGTGTTGTTCTCATAATATTTGAGCGGGTTCTCGACGGATTCGGGGACCACGATCGACCCCGCGAAATGCATGATCGCGCCGATCCCTTGCTCGGCGAAGATTCTCCGCGTCAGCGCGCGATCGGCGATATTGCCTTCGTAGAATGGGACCCCGTCCGGCACCACGCGGCGCGACCCATTGGACAAATCGTCGATCACCGCGACCGTCCACCCCGCATCGCGGAGGGCGAGAACCGCGTGGCTGCCGATATAGCCGGCACCGCCGGTGACGAGGACTGGGACTTTGCTCATGGGGCGCCGCGGTAGCCAGACGCGCCGTCCCTGCCAAGGTTGCGGGTCAGACGATTTCGGCTATCACGCGCCGCAAATCCCACCAGACCCGAGTAGCAGCGCATGGCCCTTGTGATTTCCTCTTCGTTCGACGCCGGCAACATCCGCGTCGTCAGCCAAAGTGACGACAGCGCCGAGCTGGAAATCGTCAAGGATCACATGAGCGACTTCTACCAGTGGTTCTACTTCCGCGTCGCCGGCGAGGCGGGCCAGGACGTGACGCTGAAGATCACCAACTGCGCCGACTCCGCCTATCCGAACGGCTGGCCCGACTACAAAGGTGTGATGAGCTTCGACCGCGAGGAGTGGTTCCGGGTTGAGGACACAAGCTATGCCGACGGCGCACTGACGATGCGCTTCACCATGCCCACGGATATTGTCTGGGTCGCCTACTTCGCACCCTATTCGATGGAGCGACACCATGAGCTGGTGACGCAGACGGCCGCGCTGGACGGCGTCGACTATCGGTCGCTGGGCAAGAGCTTGGACGGCCAGGACATCGATTGCCTGGAAATCGGCGAGGGGCCGCTGAACGTCTGGCTCTATGCTCGCCAGCACCCCGGCGAGAGCATGGCCGAATGGTGGATGGAAGGGGCGCTCGAGAAGCTAACGGACGAGGACGATCCCGTCGCCCGCGTGTTGCGCCGCGAGTGCACGTTCCGCGTCGTTCCCAACATGAATCCCGACGGGTCGCGTCGCGGGCACCTGCGCACCAATGCGGTCGGCACCAACCTCAACCGCGAATGGCATGCGCCCTCTGCCGACAAGAGCCCCGAGGTCCTGTGCGTGCGCAATGCGATGGACGAGACGGGCGTCGATTTCGCGATGGATGTCCACGGCGACGAGGCGATTCCGGCCAACTTCCTCGCCGGGTTCGAAGGCATTCCGTCGATCACCGAGCGCCAGCAGAACCTGTTCAACCTGTTCGGCGAAACGCTCGAGCGGCTGTGCCCCGATTTCCAGCGCCAGCAGGGCTATGAAGTCGCAAGGCCCGGCGAAGCGAATATGAGCATGTCGACGACCCAGCTGGCGGAACGCTTCGGCTGCGTGTCGATGACCCTCGAGATGCCGTTCAAAGACAATTTCGACTTGCCCGACGAAGTCTATGGCTGGTCGCCGCAGCGGTCGAAATATCTTGCCTATGCCTGCATGGACGCGCTCCACGCGATCCTTCCGGAGCTCAAGAAAGCAACGGCCGAGCGCGGCACCGCCAAGCGCGAGCAGGTCGACGCCTGATGCCGACCTTGGTGCTCCTGCGGCACGGCCAGTCGCAGTGGAATCTGGAAAATCGTTTCACCGGCTGGTGGGACGTCGACCTGACCGACACCGGCGTCGCCGAAGCGCGGGCCGCTGGTCGGCTGCTCCGCGACAGGGGCTTTGATTTCGACTGCTGCTTCACCAGCGTCCTCACCCGCGCCATCCGCACGCTGCATTTGGCGCTGCACGAAATGGATCGCTTGTGGCTGCCGGTGACAAAAGACTGGCGCCTCAACGAGCGCCACTATGGCGGACTGACCGGCCTCAACAAGCAGGAGATGATCGACAAGGTCGGGGCCGAGCAGGTCAAGATCTGGCGCCGGTCGTACGACATTCCCCCGCCGCCGCTTGAGAGCGGGAGCGAATGCGATGTCAGTCGCGACCGCCGCTACGCCGGGATCGAAGTGCCGAACACGGAAAGCCTCAAGGACACGATCGCGCGTGCCGTCCCTTATTACGAAGCGGAGATCGCCCCGGCGCTGAAGAGCGGCAAGCGCGTGATCGTCGCCGCCCACGGCAATTCCTTGCGCGGCATCATCAAATATCTGTCGAACATCAGCGACGAAGACATCGTCAGCCTGGAAATCCCGACGGGCAAGCCGATCGTTTACGAGCTCAGCGACGACTTGTCGGTCGAACGCCGCTACTTCCTCGGCGCGGAATGAGCCGGTCTAAGCCGCGGCTTTGCGGCGGTACATTTCCTCGTCGGCGCGATCCATCACTTCTTCGGGGCTTTCCTCCCCGTCGATCATGGCGACGCCGATCGCGACGCTGAGCGGCAGGCCGTCGCCGTCATGGCTGAATTCGCAGCTGCAGATTTGGTCGCCCAGCCGCGTCGCGGTTTCGTGAGCGCTCGCCTCGTCCGCATTTTCCAGCAGGATCCCGAATTCGTCGCCGCCGATCCGCGCGACGAAATCGCTGTGGCGCACGCCCTGGCTTAGCAGTCGCGCGACCTGGATCAGCGCTTCGTCGCCGGCGCGGTGCCCGAACGTGTCGTTGATCATCTTGAGGCCATCGAGGTCGACGAACAACATCGCCGCCGAACTGTCGTGGCGCTGGACGCGGGCGATCAACCGCTCGAGCTCGCGCATGAATCCGCGCCGATTGGGAAGCTTGATAAGGGTATCCTGATGGGCAAGCTCGTCGAGCTGCTCAATGCGTTCCTGCAGCTGAGCAACGCGCCCACGCAGCGCGTCAATCTCGCTGATCAGCCGCTCTACATCCGCGGCATCGCTACCCTGCTCAGACATTGCCCCCGAGCCTTGCCCCTGTCTGTGCGCGGTCCATAGCGTGATTCCGAAGCCTTTGAAATGCAGTCCCTTGGCCGGGTCGACACTGTCGGCTGAGTCGCCGCGGCCACGCATCGATTGCCTAGCCGGAATCGGCACCTTAAGGCAGCCGCCTCGATTACACTGGTTCAAGGCGGGACAATGCCATCGGTTGTAGGTGGGCCAACGGTTGAAGGTGCGCCCCTGGTCGGCATCATCATGGGCAGCACGTCGGATTGGGAAACCATGCGCCACGCCGCCGACACGCTCGACCAGCTGGGGATCGCGCACGAGACCAAGGTCGTGTCGGCCCACCGCACACCCAAGCGGCTTTACGATTATGCCCATGGCGCCAAGGACCGAGGCCTCAAGATCGTCATCGCCGGCGCCGGTGGGGCCGCGCATTTGCCCGGCATGACGGCCTCGATGACCGCGCTGCCTGTCCTCGGCGTCCCGGTCGAAAGCCAGGCGCTCAAGGGCATGGATAGCCTGCTGTCGATCGTGCAGATGCCCGCAGGGGTGCCCGTCGGCACGCTCGCCATTGGGAAGGCCGGCGCCGTCAACGCCGCCCTGCTCGCCGCCGCGATGCTCGCGACCAGCGACGAAGCACTGGCGACGCGGCTGGAAGCGTGGCGCGAAGAGCAGACCGGCTCGGTAGCCGAAGCGCCGGAATGCCTGCGCTGAGCCCGCCGTGATCGAACCGGGATCGACGATCGGCATAATCGGGGGCGGCCAGCTCGGCCGCATGCTCAGCGCCGCCGCGGCGCAGCTCGGTTACAAGTGCCATATCCTCGATCCGAATGAGAACAGCCCGGCCGCGCAGGTGTCGGCGCATTTCACTCGCGCGGCTTACGACGATGTCGATGCGCTGCGCAGCTTCGCCGACCAGGTCGATGTCGCCACATACGAGTTCGAAAATCTACCCGTCGGGCCGCTCGAAGTTCTGCGCGACAAACTGCATCCGGGCACGAAATCGCTGGCCATCGCTCAGGACCGAGCGCGAGAAAAAGAGTTCATCGAGCAATGCGGCGCGCGCGTAGCTCCGTGGCGCGCTGTGTCGTCGCTGGACGACGTGCGCGCCGCCGTTGAATCGCTCGGAACGCCGGTCGTCCTGAAAACCCGCCGCTACGGCTATGACGGCAAGGGACAGGCCTGGGTCCGCGCCGCAGCCGACATCGAAGAGGCGTGGACGTCGATCCGCGAAGAACCCGCGGTCGCCGAAGCCGGCGTCGACTTCGCCGCGGAATTTTCAGTCATTGTCGCTCGTTGGGCTGATGGCTGCCACGCTGTGTGGGACTCGGCGGAGAACGAGCATCGCGACGGCATTCTTCGGCGCTCGACGGTTCCGTGCAGCGGAGCGGTCGCCGCGCAGCTCCGGGCAGCGCAGCAAGCCGCAGTCGCGATCGCTGAACAGCTCGGCCATATCGGCGTCCTGACCGTCGAGTTCTTCGCGGGCCGGGACGGTCCGATGGTCAACGAGATTGCGCCGCGCGTCCACAACAGCGGTCACTGGACCATCGAAGGCGCCGTCACGTCGCAGTTCGAACAGCACATCCGCGCGATCTGCGGCCTGCCGCCGGGATCGACGGCCCTCGCCGGCAGCCGCGCGGTGATGGACAACCTCATCGGCGACGACGTGAACCGGTGGCGCGACCTCGTCGCCGATCCGCAGAACCACGTCCACCTCTACGGCAAGGGCGCGCCAAGCCCCGGCCGCAAGATGGGCCACGTCACCCGCGTCGAGCTTTAGGGCACCTCGACCGTTTCGATCGGCATGCCGAGCTTTTCCAGCTGGGGCCGGATCTTCGCTTCGTCGCCGACCACGACCCAGGTGAAGCCCTTCGGATCGAGCACTGCTCGCGCCGCCTGGTCGAGCGAGGCGGCGGTCTGCGCGCGATACTTCGCGGGAAGCGTCTCATAATAATTGTCGGGCCGTCCGAGCATGTCGATGTTCATCATTGCGTTGAGCACCGCGCCGGAGGTCTCGAATTGACCTGGCAGGCCGCTGACATTGTTGGCGACCGTCCGCTCGAGCTCCGCCTGGGTCACGCCCTTGTTGCTCAGGAATGCAACGATCTGGCTGTTCAGCTCGGCGATGGCATCGCCGGTGCGGTCCGCCTGGACGGGCGCGGAGACCGTGTACGGCACCGCGTGCAGCAGCACGTTCTGGCCGCCGTTGACGCCATAGGACCAACCCTTTTCCTCGCGCAGGCTCATGTTGAGCCGCGACAGGAAGGTGCCGCCGAGTACGTCGTTCGCCGTGTCGAACGGGATGATGTCGCCCTTCGGATCGATCGGCAGCAGCTGCGCACCGACGATCGTCGACTGCGGCGCTCCCGAACGGTTCACCAGCAGGATCCGCGGCGCCGACGGGCGCGGCGGCGGCGCGATGAAGTTCTTCACCGGCTTCGGTCCAGCCGGTGCCGCCCAAGTGCCGAAGCGCGCCTCGAGCAGCGGCTGGATTTCCGCCAGCGGGCGATCCGAGACGACGAAGATCTTCACATTGTCGGGCCGCATCCAGCGTTGTTTGAACCCGATCAGGTCATCGCGGGTGAACTTCGCCGTCGCTTCAGGGTCGCCCCCTGCCGGCGAGGCATAGGGATGGTCCTTGCCATAAAGGACCAGCGGCACGACGCGCCCGGCGACCTGCTGCGGGTTCTTCCGGATCTGCGCGATAGCGGTCAGCCGCTGGTTGCGGATCCGCTCAATGTCCTCGGCGCGGAACGCCGGGTCCATCAAAGTATCGCGAAGCAGGTCGAGCGACGGTGCGAGGTTCGGCGACAATGCGTTGACGGAGACATAGGCGCGGTCGGCGCCATTGCCGGTGCTGACATTCGCGCCAAGCCGCTCCTGGGCCTCGGCGAACGCCTGCGCCGTCAGGCGCGTTGTGCCTTCGTCCATCAGGTCCATGACCATCGCCGAAAGGCCGCGCTGCTGCGGCGCTTCGGCCGAACCGCCGGCGTCGAACGCAAGCGCGACCTGGGTCACTGGAACGGCGGTGCGCTGCGCATAATCGATGGCGATCCCGTTCGACAGGCGCGCATGGACGATGTCGGGGAAGTCGAGCGCCGCCGTCTGGCCGACGGGCGGGATCTGGCGATTGCCTTTGACGGAGCCTTCCGACTTGGCCTGCGGCGGCTTGGCAACCGCTTTCGCCTCCGAATAGGCTTCGCGCTCGCCGGGAAGCAGGCGAATGGTGAGCGCCGGACGCTTGAGCCACTGCTGCATCGCGCTGCGCACTGCCGCCGGCGTGATTGCCGCGTAGGACGCCAGCGTCTTTTTATAGAAGTTGCTGTCCTTGGCGTAGGTCTGGCCCTCCGCAAGCGACACGGCCTTGCCGCCAAAACCGCCGACCTGCTCGAGCCCGCGGATGCGCCCGGAGACCTCGCTCATGACCGCCCGCTGCACCTCATCGGTGGTCGGGCCTTTGGCGACATAGTCGGCAACAATCTCGTCGAGGCGCTTCGCCACGATGGCCGGATCCACGCCCGGCTTCACCGACGCCGTCACGGTGAAGATGCCGACGCGGTGGTATGGAATCAGTTGCGACACCACGCCGACCGCGAGTTGCTCGTCGCGCACCAGCAAATTGTCGAGGCGCGAGCTGGACAGGCCGCCGAGCACCGACGCACCGATGTCGAGCGCCGCAAGGTCCTTCGACAGCAGGCCCGGCACGGCCCAGTAGCGCTGGATCTGAACCGTCGCAACCTGGTCCTTCATGTCGATCGACTTGGCCTTCGCCAGCGTCGGCACGGACGCCGTGGCTGGATTGTTCACCGGGCCGCGCGGGATCGAGCCGAAATGCTTCTCGGCGAGACGCCGCACTTCCGCCGGCGTCACGTCGCCGGCGACGACGACCACCGCATTGTTCGGGCCATATTTGTCGTGAAACCACTTTTTGACGTCGGCGAGGCTCGCGGCGTCGAGGTCTTCCATCGAGCCGATGGTCGTGTGGTGGTAGGGGTGCCCTTCGGGAAACAGGTTCCCGTACATCGCATATTTGACGAGGCCGCCGGGGCTGCTGTCGCCTTGGCGCTTTTCGTTCTGGACGACGCTGCGCTGGTTATCGAGCACGCCCTGCGTCACCGCGCCGAGCAGGTGGCCCATCCGGTCGCTTTCCATGAACATCACGCGCTCGAGCGCGGCGGCAGGGAAGGTCTGGAAATAATTGGTGCGGTCGCTGTTGGTGGTGCCGTTGTAATCGGTCGCGCCGATCTGCTGCAGATATTCGAAATAGTCGCCCGGGAGGTTCTCGGTGCCGTTGAACATCAGATGTTCGAACAGATGGGCGAAGCCGGTCTTGCCCTTGGGCTCGTCCTTCGCACCGACATTGTACCAGACGCTGAGCGCGGCGACCGGCGCCTTGTGGTCCTCATGGACGATGACGGTCAGCCCGTTAGCCAGCTTGAAGCTCGTGTGCGGGATCGACACCTGCTTCACCAGCGTGGAGATCGGCGCTGCCGGCGCCTGGGTCTGGGCGAATGCGGGCGGCGTCAGGACGGTCGCGGCGGCAAGCAAGGCAAGCGTGCTCATGTGGCGCATCAGCGTGAACTCTCCAGAAAATCAGTTTTCAGTGAAGACCTTAATCGCCGCCCATGAAGGCGCAAGCGGACCTTGGCGTCGGTCGAGACTTTTCGACGAGCGGCTATTCGAACTCGACGATCACCTGGTCGACCGCCAGGCTGTCCCCCGCCTTCGCGGGTGTCGCCTTGACCGTCGCTGCCTTTGGCGCGCGAAGGATGTTCTCCATCTTCATCGCTTCCATCACGGCGATCGGCTGCCCCGGCTCGACCTTGTCGCCCACTGCGACGTCGAGCTTGGTCAGCAGCCCCGGCATCGGCGCAAGCAACAGCCGCGACAAGTCCGGCGCCGGCTTTTCGATCATGTGGTGCGACAGCTCGGCGACGTGCGGCTGAAGCACCTGAACCTTGTGGCTCGCGCCGCGCGTCTGAAGCTCCCAGCCGCGGCCCGCGCGCCGCACCTGCACCGTGCGCTCGCGCCCGTCGATGGTGACGGCAAGCAGCCGCTGTCCCGGCGCCCAACGCCCGACGATGTCGATCGGCCCCTGCCCGTCGAGCACCGCCAGCGTGCCGCCCTTGTAGGGCTTGATGCGCACGCGATGCTCTTGCCCGCCGACCTTGACGACGCGCTCGCAAGGCATCTGCGGCGCCGCCCCGAGTTGATCGCTGATCTCGCAGGCGCGCTCGTCGCTGATCACCGACGCCATGCCGGCGATCACCGCCAGGTCGCCGACCAGCTGCTCGTCGGCCGGAGCGCCTTCGAACCCTTCGGGATATTCTTCGGCGATGAAGCCGGTGGTGATTTCGCCCGATCGGTAACGCGGATGCTGCATCAGCGCGGAGAGGAAATCGACATTGTCGCTGATGCCGTCGATCACGAACTGGTCGAGGGCGTCGGCCTGCGCGTCGATCGCGCCTTCGCGCGTCGGCGCCCAGGTCACCAGCTTGGCGATCATCGGGTCGTAGAACATGCTGACTTCGCCGCCCTCGAACACGCCGTCGTCGACGCGCACCACGCGATCCTCATCACGCTTCTCGATCGATGGCCGGTAACGCACCAGCCGCCCAGTGCTCGGCAGGAAGCTGCGGTACGGGTCCTCGGCATAGACGCGCGTTTCCACCGCCCAGCCGTTCAGCTTCACATCGTCCTGCGTGAGCGCCAGCTTCTCGCCGGCCGCCACGCGGATCATCTGCTCGACGAGGTCGAGGCCCGTTACTTCCTCCGTCACCGGATGCTCGACCTGGAGCCGCGTGTTCATCTCGAGGAAGTAGAAGCTCTGTCCCGTCGTATCCGCGCCGGAGACGATCAGCTCGACGGTCCCAGCCGAATAATAGCCGACGGCCCTGGCAAGCGCGACGGCCTGCTGGCCCATCGCCTGGCGCATCTCCGGCGTGACGAACGGCGACGGCGCTTCCTCGACCACCTTCTGGTGGCGGCGCTGGATCGAGCATTCGCGTTCGCCGAGGTAAAGGATGTTGCCGTGCTTGTCGCCGAGCACCTGGATTTCGATGTGGCGCGGCTGCTCGATGAACTTCTCGATGAAGACGCGGTCGTCGCCGAAGCTGTTGAGGCCCTCGCGCTTCGTCGCCTCGAAGCCTTCGCGGACGTCCTGTTCGGAATAAGCGAGGCGCATGCCCTTGCCGCCACCGCCCGCCGACGCCTTCATCATCACCGGAAAGCCGATGTCCGTCGCGATCTTCACGGCTTCGTCGGTGGTCGCGATGTCGCCGAGATAGCCCGGGACGACATTGACGCCCGCTTCCTTCGCGAGCTTCTTGGATTCGATCTTGTCGCCCATCGCCGCAATGGCGTTTGGCGGCGGGCCGATAAAGGCGATGCCCGCTTCTTCCAGCGCTTGGGCGAAGCTCGTCCGCTCCGACAGGAATCCGTAACCGGGGTGAACCGCTTCGGCGCCCGTCGCCTTGCAGGCGTCGATGATCAGCTCGGCCTTCAGGTAGCTTTCGCTCGCCGGCGGGGGACCGAGTCGCACCGCCTCGTCGGCCATGCGCACGTGGGGCGCACGCGCGTCAGCGTCCGAATAGACGGCCACCGTCTTGATCCCCATGCGCTTGGCAGTGCGGATGACGCGGCAGGCAATTTCGCCGCGATTGGCGATCAGAATCTTGGAGAACATGGAACCTCAAAGCCGAACTCGGGCGGTGCCGGTTCAGCGGCTGGGAGGAGAAATTGCAACATCTGGGGCGCCAGCTGCTGGTAGATCGTCGCGTGCGTCAGGTCCGCGCGCTTGTTGAAGCACAGCGATTCCTTGGCTGCCGGGACGCGCGCCAGGATACGGTTCACTGCCGCTGGTTCTTCCGCCTGTTCCTTGGCGATCGCCAGGTAGAGCGGATGAGCCTTCTGCGCCGCGCCGATCTTCCCTGCCGTCTTCGAAAGCTTTTCCTTGTCCCACCACAAGCTTGGGTCGATCGCGCCATAAGTGTCGAACAAGCCTGGCTCCGTCATGTACGTCTCGACGATGAAAAGGCCGGCGAGCGACTCCCCGACAACTGCGTCGCGTCCATTGGTGCGGTACGACCGCTCCACGAACGGCTTCACTTCATCGCGAATGAAGGCGCGAAACGCCGCCGACGAACCGGCGGTCGGATATTTCTTCAGGAGCTCGGGGTCGCTGGTCGGCCCGGTCAGCTCCTTGCGACGATCCTTGGTCGCGATGCCGACGATGATCGCGTCCGCCGAGCGACCCCAGAGCCCGCCATTCTGCGCGACCGCGGCAATGTTCAGCAGGTCCTGATCGACCCCGCCGTCCAGCAGGTAGAGCACGGGATAGCGCTTCGCAGGATCCTTCCCGTAAGCAGGGGGAAGGACGACGTTCACCGTCCGGTTCTCGCCAAGCGGCTTGGAGGACAATGTGAACGAAGAGCCGAGCACGATCGGTTCGGGAGGGCCGACGGGCTGCGGCAAGGGCGGCGAAGCACTTGCCAGGGCGGCGGCGATCAGGGCTGCGGGCAATGTAATCAATTGAGTTTGTCCATCCACATATAAGCGAACATGCCGACACCCATGCTGAGCAGCCCGACACCGGCGAGCAGCCAGCGATCCAACGACCTCGGAAGAGGTTCGCCCTTGTAGCGAGCGATTGCGATGATGGTTGCCGTCAAGGCACCGATCGCTGCCGACGTGCCGAGCGCGACGGTAACCATGACAATGTTGCCGAGCTTCACGTCGGCCAAGTTCACGCCCTCGCTGAGCGTCAGCACACCGCCAAGCGCGAGAATGCCAAGCGTCGTCAGGAATTTCGACAGGTCGTAGAGGAGCGCTTCGCCATATTGCGCCGGCGCGGCCTGCTCCGCCGGATAGAGCGTCTCGTCGCTCTGCTCGATCATTCTGCGGCCTCGTCCAGCTCCTCGCCCGGCGGCGGGCGGTTATGGCCGAGCAGGCGCAGCACTTCATCGGCGGCATCGGCCAGGTTGGTGCCGGGGCCGAAGATCGCCTGCACCCCGGCCTGGCGAAGCAGCGCATAATCCTGCGCCGGGATGACGCCGCCCGCCACCACCTTGATGTCCGCTCGGCCCATGTCGCGCAGGGCGTCGATCAGCTCAGGGATCAGCGTCCGGTGCCCTGCAGCCAGCGACGAGGCGCCGACCACGTCGACGTCATTGTCGATCGCCATCTGCGCGCTTTCACGCGGGGTCTGGAACAGCGGCCCGGCGATCACTTCGAAGCCGAGGTCGGCGAACGCCGAGGAGACTAGATTGGCGCCGCGATCATGGCCGTCCTGGCCCATCTTGGCGACCATGATGCGCGGCTTGCGTCCGAGCCTGTCGGCGACGCTGCGGGTCCCTTGCTCCGCCGCTTTCCACCGGCCGTCCCGCCGCGCCGCGCCGTAGATGCCGCGCACCGGCTCGGGCTTGGTGCCGTAACGGCCGAACGCCTTTTCGAGCGCGTCGGAAATCTCGCCCAGCGTCGCCCGCGCACGCGCCGCTTCGACGCTGAGCGCCAGCAGGTTGTCGCTGCCCCGCGCGCCTTGCTCCAGCGCGTCCAGTGCTGCGCGCAATGTGGCCTCATCGCGGCTCGCGCGGACCTGTTCGATCCGCGCAATCTGGCCCGCGCGAACCTCTGCATTGTCGACTTCGAGGATATCGACCTCCGGCTCGTTCTCCAGCCGGTAGCGGTTGACGCCGACGATCACCGTCTCGCCCGTGTCGACCTTGGCCGCGCGCGCGGCGGCCGCTTCCTCGATCCGGCGCTTGGGCAAGCCTTCTGCGACGGCCTTGGTCATCCCGCCATGCGCCTCGACTTCCTGAATCAGCGCCCAGGCGCGCTCCTCCAGTTCGCGGGTCAGCTTCTCGACATACCAGCTTCCGCCAAGCGGATCGGCGACGGCGGTGACGCCGCTTTCCTCCGCCAGGATCAGCTGCGTGTTTCGAGCGATGCGCGCGCTGAAATCGGTCGGCAGCGCGATTGCTTCATCGAAGCTGTTGGTGTGCAGCGACTGCGTCCCGCCGAGCACTGCGGCGAGCGCCTCGATCGTGGTGCGGACGATGTTGTTGTACGGGTCCTGCTCGGTCAGTGACACGCCGGATGTCTGGCAGTGCGTCCGCAGCCGCTTGGACTCGTCCTTCTGCGCGCCAAGATCGGTCATGATCCGGTGCCAGAGCGTGCGCCCGGCGCGCAGCTTCGCCACCTCCATGAACAGGTTCATGCCGATGCCCCAGAAGAAGCTGAGGCGGCCGGCGAATGCGTCGATCTCGAGCCCTTGGGCCATCGCCGCGCGAACATATTCCATGCCGTCGGCAAGCGTGTAGGCGAGCTCCTGCACCGCCGTCGCTCCGGCCTCGTGCATGTGATAGCCGCTGATCGAGATCGAATTGAACTTCGGCATTTCGCGCGACGTGTAGGCGATCACGTCGCTGACGATCCGCATGCTCGGCTCGGGCGGGTAGATGTAGGTGTTGCGAACGGCGAACTCTTTGAGGATGTCGTTCTGGATCGTGCCGGTTAGCTTCGCATGATCGACGCCCTGTTCTTCTCCAGCGACGATAAAGAAAGCCATGACCGGCAACACCGCGCCGTTCATGGTCATGCTGACGCTCATCTGGTCGAGCGGAATGCCGTCGAACAGCAGCTTCATGTCCTCGGCCGTGTCGATCGCAACGCCCGCCATTCCGACGTCGCCCGCGACGCGCGGATTGTCGCTGTCGTACCCGCGGTGGGTCGCGAGATCGAAGGCGACGCTCAGCCCCTTCTGCCCGGCGGCGAGGTTGCGGCGGTAGAAAGCGTTGGATTCTTCGGCGGTCGAGAAGCCCGCATATTGGCGGATGGTCCACGGCCGCCCGGCGTACATGGTCGCGTAAGGGCCGCGGGTGAACGGCGCGACGCCGGGATAGCCGCTGTCGATCCCTTCCGCGTCTTCAGGTCCATAGACGTTGGCGAGGCGAATGCCTTCGACCGTTTCCCGGGTCAGGTCCTTGCCCCGCGATTCCTTCTCCGCGAGCTTTTTCCAGTCTGAAGGCTTGTCGGTCACGGGCGCTGCCCTAGCGCGCGGCGGCAGGCGCTTCCAGCCTCACCTGAGCCCCAGCGTGAAGCGAAGCCCTTCCTGCAGGCTCGCTTCATCCACTTCATGCCCGCCTTCGAACGGCTTGAACCGCACGCGCGCGCCGCCGCCATCGAGCTTCGAAACGAGATCCCGCTCGGCGAAGGTGAAGGGAAGCACGGAGTCACGCCGGCCGTGCGCAACGAACACGCGCTGCCCGGCATATGGACCTGCCTCGGTGACGAATCCCGGCGACATCGCGAAGACGCCGCGGAACAGTTGGGGATTGGCGAGCCCGAGCGACAGCGCATAGCTGGCTCCATCCGAAAAACCGCCAATGGCGATGCGGCTGCGATCGATCGGCGTGCTGGCGAAAAGCTGCGCGAGCGCGGCGTCGATCCGCTGCACGTCGGGGCCGAAGTGCCTGCGCCGGGCCACGTCCCAAGTGCTTGCGGAGGATTGCGGCGCGAGGATGATAAAGCCCATCCGGTCGGCGAACGGCCGGAACTGCTCGAGGAACCGGCGCCCGTTGCCGCCTGCCGGGTGAAGCAGGACCAGCAGCGGCATCGGCCCGCTCGCCGCGGCCGGACGATAAGCGACTGCGGTGCCGCCGATGTCGCTGACGCCCGCAGGCAAGTGCTGCGCCGCTGAGGTCGGCCGAGCGCGCAGGTAAGGCGAATCCTGGCCGGCAAGCGCCGGCGTCGCGCTGAGCAGCGCCGTGGAGGCAATAATCAAGCGGCCGACGCTGAACATCGGGCTTAGTGCGCGCCTTTCGGCGTCTCCATGATCTCGGTCAGGACGCCGCCCATGTCCTTCGGGTGGACGAAGAAGATCGGCGTTCCGTGGGCGCCGGTGCGCGTCGGTCCGAGAATGCGCGCGCCCTTGCTTTCGAACTCGCCGCGCGCGGCTTCGATGTCCTCGACCTCGAAGCAGACGTGATGCTGTCCACCCAGCGGGTTCTTCTCCAGGAACTTGGCGATCGGGCTTTCGGGTCCAAGCGGCTCGATCAGCTCGATCTGGCTGTTCGGCGCATCGACGAAGCAGACGCGCACGCCCTGCGCCGGAAGGTCGAACGGCGCGCCATGCGGCTCGGCCCCGAACATCATCCGGTACATGTCGAGGCTCTGCTCGATCGAGGGCGTCGCAACACCGACGTGGTTCAGGCGGCCTAGCTTCATGTTCCGTACGTCCCTTCCGCGATCCGCCGGTACAGCTGGATGCGCTCGTCCAATTCGCGCTCGTAACAATCAGTTATGCGATCGGAGACGAAGCTGTTCGAGCCGCCGCCAATGGCCCCAACCGCCCGGCAATTGCTGGCGATGAAGCGCAGCCAATCGCGATGCGCTTCGGCGAAGTGGCGCGGGTCGAGCCGGCTGTCGTGCCGTCCCCATTTTGCCATGCCCGCGCGGACCGAGGCCAGTGCTTGCAGATAGAGGTTCCGCACCAGCCGGTCCTTCGTTTCTACGCGTCTGCCGACGCAGCGGCGCTGCGCCACCGGACTGATGGTGGAGCATTCGCCGGCAGCAGGCGAGGCGCGGCTCGGCGCCTGCCCCGTCGCCGCCGCGGACAAGTCCAGCGAAGCGAGCGCAAGCGCGCTGCAAAGCAACGGCCTCAGCATTCGATTCTAATGTCCGTGGTTACCGAATTGGCGATGAAGCAGGCTTCGTGCGCCCGGTGGTGAAGGTCGGCGATCGCGGCTTCGCCGGGCTGGTTGTCGCCGCCCCAAGTGACGCGCGGGCGGAGCGTGACTTTGGTCATCGCCATCTTGCCGTCGGCGCGCTTCTCCAGCACCCCTTCCGCTTCGTCGACATAGGTATCGACCACCCATCCGTCCCGCCGCGCCAGGTCGACGAAGAACAACATGTGGCAGGACGACAAAGACGCGACGAACCCTTCCTCCGGGTCGACGCCGGCTGGGTTGCCCCACGGCTCGGGCACGATGTGCGGGCTCGGCCCCGCCGGCAGCGTCACGCCGCCGTCGAACGCCCATTCGTGGGCGCGGCTATACTGTCCCTTGGCGAAGTCGCCGTCGCTGGTGCGGGCCCAGCGGATGGTGGCGGTGTAGCTGGTCACAGCGGGATGTTGTCGTGCTTCTTCCAGGGGTTTTCGAGCTGCTTGTTGCGCAGCTTGCGCAGCCCCATCGCTACCCGCTTGCGCGTCGAATGCGGCATGATCACCTCGTCGATGAAGCCCTTGCTCGCGGCGACGAACGGATTGGCGAAGCGTTCTTCATATTCGCGTGTCTTTTCCGCGATTTCTTCCGGCGTCCGGCCGCGGAAGATGATCTCGACCGCGCCCTTGGCGCCCATCACGGCGATCTCGGCGGTCGGCCAGGCATAGTTCAAGTCGCCGCGCAAATGCTTGGACGCCATCACGTCATAGGCGCCGCCATAGGCCTTGCGCGTGATCACGGTGATCTTCGGCACAGTGGCTTCGGCATAAGCGAACAGCAGCTTGGCGCCGTTCTTGATGATACCGTTATGCTCCTGCGCGACGCCGGGCAGGAAGCCGGGAACGTCGACGAAGGTGAGGATCGGGATGTCGAACGCGTCGCAAAAACGCACGAAGCGCGCCCCCTTCTTCGACGACGCAATGTCGAGCACGCCGGCGAGCACCATCGGCTGGTTAGCGACGACACCCACGGTTCGGCCCTCGATGCGAATGAAGCCGATGATGATGTTCGCCGCATGCGCCGGCTGCAGCTCGAAAAAGTCGCCGTCGTCGGCGACTTTCCGGATCAGCTCGTGCATGTCGTAGGGCGTCGTCGCGCTCGGCGGGATCAGGGTGTCGAGGCTCTCCTCGACCCGGTCGACAGGATCGTCGCTCGGGCGCTCCGGCAGGTCGTGGCGGTTGGAAAGCGGCAGGAAGTCGAAGAATTCGCGCGTCGCGAGCAGCGCGTCGATGTCGTTCTCGAAGGCGACGTCGGCAACGCCGGACTTCGTCGTGTGGGTGACCGCGCCGCCCAGTTCCTCCTGCGTGACCACTTCGTTGGTGACCGTCTTCACGACATCCGGGCCGGTCACGAACATGTAGGAGCTGTCTTTCACCATGAAGATGAAATCGGTCATCGCCGGTGAATAGACCGCACCGCCCGCGCACGGGCCCATGATCAGGCTGATCTGCGGGACGACGCCGCTGGCAAGCACGTTGCGTTGGAACACTTCGGCATAGCCGCCGAGGCTGGCGACGCCCTCCTGGATGCGGGCGCCGCCTGAATCGTTGAGGCCGATCACCGGAGCACCGACCTTCAGCGCCATGTCCATGATCTTGCAGATCTTCTGCGCGTGGCGCTCCGACAGCGACCCGCCGAAGACGGTGAAATCCTGCGCGAAGACATAGGTGAGTCGGCCGTTGATCGTCCCCGATCCGGTGACCACCCCGTCACCCGGGAACTTCTGCGTCTCCATGCCGAAGTCGGAGCAATTGTGCTCCACGAACATGTCATATTCTTCGAAGCTGCCGGGATCGAGAAGCACGCTGAGCCGCTCGCGAGCCGTCAGCCGGCCCTTCGAATGCTGCGCTGCGATGCGCTTCTCGCCGCCACCCATGCGGGCCGCTTCACGCCTCTTTTCAAGCTCTTCGATGGTCGTCGCCAAGGGCCTGTCTCCTGTCGGGCCGCTCTTCCACGAGCCGTTCATCGGGTCAATCGCTCGGTTGGGCGCTGTTGCACCGCACAACGCCCGATTCCTGCCTAACCTCGATCAAGGTTACGGAACCGGAATGCCTCCGGGATTGTTCATCCGCCAGCAAGCCACAATTAGGAGGTAAGAACAAACATGCTGACTCGCGTCGGGGTGCCAGTGGAGTACGCAGCCGAGCCCTCGGCGCCGGATCCCGAACCCACAACATTGCTGTGCTTTTCGCACTTGCGGTGGAATTTCGTGTTCCAGCGTCCGCAGCACCTGATGAGCCGCTTTGCGCGCGAAATGAACGTCATCTTCTGGGAAGAGCCGGTCGATATCGCCCGCGGCGAAACCGCTTACCTCCAGGTCCGAGAGGCGGCGGACGCGCAGAATGTCCGCGTCGCCGTTCCCCACCTCCCCGAAGGCATGCCGGAGGACGCCCGCGAAGCGACGCTGAAGCGCCTGCTCGACGCCCACCTGGCCTGCGTGAAGGGTTCGCTGGTCGCCTGGTACTACACGCCGATGATGCTTCCCTTCTCGAAGCACATCACGCCGGACGTCACCGTCTACGACGCGATGGACGAGCTTTCGAAGTTCAAGTTCGCGCCGGAACATCTGCTCAGCTATGAGCAAGAGCTGATCGACCGCGCCGACCTGGTCTTCACCGGCGGGTCGAGCCTCTATGAAGCGAAGAAGGGCCGCCACCACAGCGTCCATTGCTTCCCCTCGTCGGTCGACCGCTGCCACTTCGCCAAGGCCCGCGCCAAGGCGTTCGACCCGGCGGACCAAGAAGATCTGCCGCGTCCGCGCCTCGGCTTCTACGGAGTCATCGACGAGCGCTTCGATATCGAGCTGCTCGACAAGCTCGCCCAGATGCGGCCGAACTGGTCCTTCGTCATGGTCGGGCCGATCGTGAAGATCAGCGACGAGGACCTGCCGAAGCGCGGCAACATCCATTATCTCGGCGGCAAGACCTACGAGCAGCTGCCTTGCTATTTGTCTGGCTGGGATGTGGCGTTGATGCCGTTCGCGATGAACGAATCGACGGAGTTCATCTCCCCGACTAAGACGCCGGAATATCTCGCCGGCGGCCGCCCGGTGGTCTCCTCGCCGATCAAGGACGTGGTCCGCCATTACGGCCATCTTGAAGGCGTGAAGATCGCCTCGACCGCAGACGAGTGGGTCCAGGCCTGTGAAGAAGCGCTCGTGCTCGCCAAGAACCCGGAAAGCGGCTGGCTCGGCGAAGCCGACCTGCTGCTCGCCTCGCAGAGCTGGGACATCACCCAGGCGCGCATGAGCGGCCTCATTGCCGACGTCCTCGGCATCCGCAGCGGGGCGAATCCCGCGCTGATGGTGGCCGCGGAATGAGCAGCCAGGAACGCGGCACCAGCCGCTACGATTATCTGATCGTCGGAGCCGGTTACGCCGGCTCCGTTCTTGCTGAGCGCCTGGCATCGCAGCACGATGCGAAGGTCCTCATCATCGATCGCCGGCCGCACATCGGCGGCAACGCCTATGACGAGCCGGACGCGGCCGGGATCCTCTACCACAAATACGGACCGCACATCTTCCACACCAACAGCGAACAGGTGTGGGAATATCTGTCGCAGTTCACGGAGTGGCGCCCGTACGAGCACAAGGTGCGGGCGGTCGTCCGGGACAAGCTGGTGCCGATCCCGATCAACCGGACGACGCTCAACGAACTGTTCGGCCTGAACCTGCAGTCCGACGAAGAAGCGGCGGAATATCTCGCGTCGCGCGCCGAGCCGGTCGACGACATCCAGACGTCCGAGGATGTCGTCATCAACGCGGTCGGCCGCGAGCTCTACGAGCTGTTCTTCCAGGGCTATACGCGCAAGCAATGGGGCCTGGACCCGAGCGAGCTCGACAAGCAGGTGACCAGCCGCATCCCGACCCGGACCAACACCGACGACCGCTATTTCGGCGACAAGTTCCAGGCCATGCCGCTTGAGGGCTACACCAAGATGTTCGAGAACATGCTCGACCATCCGAACATCGAAAAGCGGCTCGGCACGGACTATCGCGAGGTCAAGGACCAGGTCGATTACGATCACCTGATCTTCACCGGTCCGATCGACGAATATTTCGATTTCCGCTTCGGCAAGCTGCCGTACCGGAGCCTGAAGTTCGATCACCAGACGCTGGAGCAGGAGCAGTTCCAACCGGTTGCGGTGGTCAACTATCCGTCGCCCGACGTGCCCTACACGCGCATCAGCGAGTATAAGCACCTGACGGGCCAGGAATCGTCGGTGACGACGATCACCTACGAATATCCGTCGGCGGAAGGGGATCCCTATTATCCGATTCCGCGCCCGGAGAATCAGGAGCTGTTCAAGAAGTACGAGGCGCTCGCCGACGAAACCGAAGGCGTGACCTTCGTTGGCCGGCTGGCGACCTATCGCTACTACAATATGGACCAGATCGTCGGGCAGGCGCTCGCGACCTTCCGACGCATGGACGAAAAGAAAAACAAGAGGGAGCGGCCGCAACCGACAGCGGTCGCGGCGGAGTAAAGCCGATGACCGCTTCACCGCTGGAGCTGTGGGGCGGCATCGAATGCTCGGTCGTCCGCATCGGCGACGAGTTCCGCAACCAGGTAGTCGAGACCGGCCATGCTGCGCGCATGGCCGATCTCGACGCCATGGCCGAAATGGGCGTCAAGGCTGTCCGCTACCCGATCCTATGGGAGACGGTGGCGCCGGAAGTCCCGACCGAGCTAGACTTCAGCTGGCACGACAAGCGCCTCGAGCGGCTTCGCGAGCTCGGCATTCGCGTCATCGGCGGGCTCATCCACCACGGCTCCGGGCCGCGCTACACCGACTATCTCGATCCCAAATTCCCGGACCTGCTGGCCGATTATGCCGGCAAGGTCGCGCGCCGCTATCCGTGGATCGACGCCTGGACGCCCATCAACGAGCCGCTGACGACCGCGCGGCTATCCTGCCTCTACGGCCACTGGCACCCGCACAAGAACGACATTGACTCGACCTTCCGGGCGACGGTCATTCAGTGCCAAGGCATCCTTCGCGCGATGAAGGCGATCCGGCACAGCATCCCCGATGCCGAGCTGATCGTCACCGAAGATGTCGGCAAGAGCTTTTCGACGCCCGAGCTCGCCTATCAGGCCGAGCATGAAAACCACCGCCGCTGGCTCAGCTTCGACCTGCTCACCGGCCGTGTCGTTCCCGGCCACCCGTTATACACTTGGTTGCGCAACCGATGCGCGACGGAGGAGCAGCTCGCCGAACTGGCGACCGGTGAAGGCACGCCGAGCATCATCGGCTTCGACCATTATCTGACCAGCGAGCGGTTCCTCGATCACCGCGTCAAACGCTACCCCGATGTCGCGCCCGGTTCGAACGGCAAGGACACTTACGTCGACTTGGAAGCCGTCCGAATTGCGCGCCTGCGCCCGCAGCTCGGCCACGCGCCGCGGCTTCGCGAAACGTGGGAGCGCTACAAGCTGCCGATTGCCATCACCGAGGTCCATCACGGCTGCTCGCGCGAAGAGCAGGTGCGCTGGCTCCACGAGGCGTGGCGCGCGGCCGAGGCCGAACGCAAGCGCGGCGCCGACATTCGCGCAGTCACCATCTGGGCGCTGTTCGGGATGGTCGACTGGCGCTCCGTCCTGACTCGCCGCGACGGCATCTATGACGTCGGCGCGTTCGACACCCGCGGCGAGACACCGCGCCCGACAATGGTCGCCAAGGCGGCAGCGAAGCTCGCGCGCGGAGAGAAACTGGCGCATCCGGTGCTCGACCTCCCCGGCTGGTGGCGCCGCCCGGGCCGAACCCACAGCCGCCGCAAGTTTGAAATGCTCCCCAGCGACTGCAGCAAGTTCCGGCCGCTGCTGATCACCGGTGGCACGGGCACGCTTGGCAAGGCGTTTGCGAAGATCTGCGCCCATCGCGGCCTGCCCCATGTGCTGACCACGCGCGCGGACCTCGACATCACCGACGAGGCGTCGATCGCCGCGGTGATCGAGCGTCACAAGCCGTGGGCCATCATCAACACAGCGGGCTTCGTCCGGACCTGGGAAGCCGAAGAGAAATATGACGAGTGCATGGCTGCGAACGCGATCGGGCCGGAGCTCCTCGGACGCGCTTGCCAGGCCGCGGGCATCCCGCTCGTCACTTTCTCGTCCGACCTGGTGTTCGACGGCAAGGCGGGGCGCCCGTACGTCGAGCCTGACAAGCCGACCCCGGCCTGCGCCTACGGCCGCAGCAAGGCCGAGGCCGAGCAGCGCCTGATGGCGATCGATTCCGACGCGCTAATCATCCGCACCAGCGCCTTCTTCGGACCGTGGGACAAGTACAATTTCCTGTTCGACACGATCGAGAAGCTGCGGCGCGGCGAGGAAGTCGTGGCCAGCGACCGCACCTATGTGTCGCCGACCTACGTCCCCGACCTCGTCCACGCGACGCTCGACCTCCTGCTCGATGGCGAGACCGGCATTTGGCACCTGACCAACCAGGGCGCGGTCAGCTGGCACGAACTTGCCAAGGAAGCGGCGACCGCTGCCAACCTGGACCGGAGCAAGATCCGCCTCGTCCGCGCGGCAGAGGATGACGAAGAGGCCGACACCAGCCTGTCGAGCAAGCGCGGTCTTCTCCTCCGGCCGCTCGACCAGGCGCTCAGCGATTTCGTCAGTTCGAACGAGGCGCTTCGCGCGTCTTTGTAGGCGGCGGCGGCGGCGCCGCGAGGTCCCGCAGATGCGGATAGCGCGCCTCCATGATGGATTTGCTCTCCGGAATGCTGAGGTGGATCAGCGGTGCGCTGCCGCAGCGCTTGCGCAGCTCGGCCACCATCGGCGCGTCCTCGCTGATCCCGATCGGCCCGGCCCAGGTGAAGCTTTCGCCTATGCGGCCAAGGTGACGCGGCTCGCTCGTGCGGGTGCGCAGCGCGAGATAGCCCTGCCGGTCGACGTACAGGCCGACCTCCCGAGGAAAATAAGCGAGCGACAGCTTGCCGCTCGGGACGCCGTTCTCGACGAAGAAGCAGCCGTCCTTCAGCACGATTCGGCCGTGAAAGCCGGCCATGTGGATCATCCCAAGCGCGCGGTCGCCGTGGGGAAAGATGCGAACGCCCGCGGCCGCCGCAGGATCGACCTCCGGGCCCACCGCCGAAGCCGTGAACTTGAGGTTGAGGAATTCAGGCAGCGTGCTCCATCCGTTGCGCCGAGCGATCGCCGCAAACTCTTCCTCGCTTACGACCATGTCGATGTCGGCCGTGCCGCGCCGCGCGTTCATGCCGTAGCCGGTAACCAGCCGCTCCTCGCCGAAGCGCTCGATCCACGGCTGCGCCAACCGCTGCAGCTCGCCCCGCGTGTAGCGTGAGCTGCGCGCCTTCACGCGCGGGCTGCTGGTATATTTCGCGAGCGTCTTTTGCGGGTCGCGCTTGAAGTAGAGCACATAAGCCCAGTCCGGCCTGTGGATTAGCTCCACGTCGGTATAATTGCCGCGCTCCTTCTTGCGGATCTCGGCCATCAGTCGCTCGAACCTAGGGCGGAACGCCTCCTGCTCGCGCATGCGCTTTGCCGCTTCCGCGTTCGAAACGCCGGCTAGCTCCGCATAATAAGTGCGTTCGTTCTGCAGCTTGCGTGCTTCGGGCGGCGGAGCCGGTGAGACCGGCGCCTCGCCGATCGACCAGAAGCCCGAAGCCTCCACCTTGGCGCCGAGCGGAGCGGCAACCGGCTGCGGCGGGGCGCCGCCAAAACCCAGGGCTGCAATGGCAGTCATGATCAGGCTACGCATACTGTCCTCCGGCTGAACCTTAACGCAGGTTCGAGCTTTCTCACTGCTGAAGGAGATCGAGGAACGCATGCGCCAGAACTGGCCCCAACGCCTGTGGCTCGTCCGGCATGGTCAGAGCCAGGGCAATGTCGCCCGCGACAAGGCGGACGAAGCCGGCGCGCACATGATCGACATCGAAATGCGCGACGTCGACGTGCCCCTGTCGCAGCTCGGCCGCGAGCAGGCCGAGGCGGCAGGACGCTGGTTCGCCGCGCTTCCCGCCGACGAGCGCCCCGAGATCATCCTCTCCTCGCCCTACATCCGCGCGCGCCAGACGGCCGAAATCATCTGCAAGCAGGGCGCGCTTTCCGGCGGCCCCGCGCGCACGATCATCGACGAGCGCCTGCGCGAGCGCGAGTTCGGCATCTTCGACCGCCTGACCACGCTCGGCATCCGCGACCGGTTTCCGGAGGAGGCCGAGCACCGGAAGCGGCTCGGCAAATTCTATCACCGCCCGCCTGGCGGCGAGAGCTGGGCCGACGTGATCCTGCGCCTGCGGTCGATGCTCAACACGATCAACCTGCATTATTGCGATCGCCGCGTGCTGGTCGTCGCGCACCAGGTCGTGGTGCTCTGCTTCCGCTATATCCTCGAAGAGCTCGACGAGCAGCAGATCCTCGCCATCGACAAGCAGGCCGACGTCCTCAACTGCGGCATCTGCGCCTTCGACTTCGAACCGGACGTCAAAGGCCTCTGCGCCCCCGCGCTGAGCCTGTGGAACCATGGCGCTCCGCTCGAGGATGAAGGCGCGCCCAAGACCTCCGAACCCGACGAAGTGACCGGCACGCGATGAAGGCGACGCCGATCACTGCCGACAGTTTGAAAGACCATCCCCTGCCGCCGGTCATCGACGGCGACAAGGAAACCAAGGGTCGCCTTCTCGTCCTCGCCGGAAGCCGCGATGTGCCCGGCGCGGCGCTGCTCGCCGCCGAGGCAGCGATGCGCGCGGGCGCCGGCAAGCTCCGCATCGCGACGGTCGAAAGCGTCGCCGCGCACATCGCCGTGGCAATGCCCGAAGCCATGGTGTTCGGCCTGCCGCAGGCGAAGGACGGTGGCTTTGCCGGCGATGCCGTCGAGCCGATGCGCAAGGCGGCCGAGGACGTCGACGCGGTGATTGCCGGCCCGGGCGTCAAGAAAGGCGACGTCTGCAAGTGCATGACGGACGTGCTGCTCGAAACCGACTCCGCACTCGCGCTCGACGTCGCCTTCCTGCGCACGCTCGAGCCGCTTCACGAGCGGGAGCTCAATCGCTCGAGCGCCCCGGTCCTGCTCCCCAACGCGCCGGAGCTTGCCGCGCTGCTCGACTGCGACTCCGATAAGGTCGAGGACGATCCCGTCGGCTGCGGGATCCGTGCGGCGGAGCTCTATCGCTCGATCGTCCTCGTCAAAGGCGTGATCAGCCATGTCGTGACCCCCGACCGCCGCTGCTGGCGTTTCGAGGGCGGTGCGCCCGGCCTCGGCGTATCGGGGAGCGGCGACGTCCTCGCGGGCATCGTCGGGGGCCTGCTTGCGCGCGGTGCCGAGCCGCTCAACGCGTTGCTCTGGTCGGTGTGGTTGCACGGCGAAGCCGGTGCCCGTCTGGCAGAAAAGGTCGGCCCGATCGGCTTCCTCGCCCGCGAGATCGCCGGCGAAATTCCGGCGCTACTGCCCCGCTGAACCCTGGTAGCGGTCGAGCTCGTCGCCGGCGAGCCGCACCACGTGAAGCACGTTGGTCGACCCTGCCGTGCCGAACGGAATGCCGGCCATGATGATCACCCGGTCGCCGCCCTTGGCGATCTCGTGACGGAGCGCCATCCGTTTGGCCTTCTCGACCATTTCTTCGAAGCTCGAGACGTCGCGGGTGTGGACGCCCGTCACGCCCCAATAAAGGCCCATACGGCGCGACGTCGTGTGCGAATGGCTCATCGCCAGCAGCGGCACCGACGGACGCTCGCGCGCGATCCGCCGCGCCGTCGACCCGGAGCTCGTATAGCAAAGCATCGCCGCCGCGGAGATGGTGGTGGCGATCTGGCGCGCCGATCCGGCTAGCGCGTCGGCGGTGGTCGGCTCCAGCCGCGTTTGCGTGAAGTGGATCCGGCCATGATAGGACGGATCGCTCTCCACGCTGGTCGCGATGCGGTCCATCATGTGCACCGCCTCGCACGGATATTTGCCCGCCGCGCTTTCGGCCGACAGCATCACCGCATCGGCGCCGTCGTAGATTGCCGTCGCAACGTCGCTCACTTCTGCCCGGGTCGGCGTCGGCGACGAAATCATGGATTCAAGCATCTGCGTCGCGACGACCACCGGCTTGCCGAACTGGCGGGCGGTGGCGACGATGCGGTTCTGGAGCGGCGGCACCTGCTCTGGCGGCAGCTCGACGCCCAGGTCGCCTCGCGCGACCATTACCGCGTCGGCAAGCGCGATGATGTCGTTCAACCGATCGATCGCCGCGGGCTTCTCGATCTTGGCAAGAAGCGCGGCCCGGTCGCCGATCAGCGATCGCGCTTCCGCAACATCCTCGGGCCGCTGAACGAACGACAAGGCGACCCAGTCTGCCTTTTGCTCGAGCGCGAACTTCAGGTCCTCGCGGTCCTTTTCGGTAAGCGCCGGGATCGGCACCACCACGTCGGGCACGTTGACGCCCTTGTTGTCCGAAACCGTGCCGCCGACTTTCACTTCGGTGACGATCCGGTCGCCGCCGGCTTCGATCACGTTCAGCCGCACCTTGCCGTCGTCGATCAGGATGTTCGTGCCGGGCCGAACCGCTTCGAACAGCTCCGCGTGCGGCAGCTGGACGCGCTGCGAATCGCCAGCTTCCTCGCTGCGGTCGAGGACGAAGCGGCCACCCTTTTCGAGGACCGTCTTGCCGCCGTCGAACTGGCCGACGCGCAGCTTCGGCCCCTGCAGGTCGAACAGGATCGTCGTCGGCCGATGAAATTCCTTTTCCAACGCCCGGATCGCGGCAACCAGCTTCGCCTTGGTCTCATGGTCGCCATGGCTCATGTTGATGCGGAAGGCGTCGGCGCCTGCGACCATCAACCTGCGGATCATGTCCGGATCGCTGGAAGCCGGGCCCAGCGTTGCGAGGATCTTCACCTTGCGGGTGCGGGGGGCAAGCGTCTCGGTCACGGGGGTGGCCATAGCTGCTTGATATGGCGGTTCAAGGCGCTAGAGCCCGCGACATAACCTGCATTGGAGTTTGAATATGGCGGAAGGCACCGTCGCGGCCGACCAGCTGCGGCTGTTCATCGAGCGGATCGAACGGCTCGAGGAAGAAAAGAAGGGCATCAGCGACGACATTCGCGATGTCTATGCCGAGGCGAAAGCGAACGGTTACGACCCGAAGATCATGCGCATGGTCGTCCGCCTCAGGAAGATGGAAACGCACACCCGGCAGGAGCAGGACGCGATCCTCGAAACCTATCGCAACGCGATCGGCTGCTAGCCGCTTATCTTCTTCCGTTCGCCCTGAGCTTGTCGAAGGGCTGCTTTCTTCTTTACGTCGTCACAAGGAACGGCAGGGCTTCGACAAGCTCAGCCCGAACGGTTTAGGTTGGACCAATGGCAGGCCACAGTAAATTCAAGAACATCATGCACCGCAAGGGCGCGCAGGATAAGAAGCGCTCGGCGATGTTTTCCAAGCTCAGCCGCGAAATCACCGTCGCGGCCAAGATGGGCCTGCCCGACCCCGACGCCAACGCTCGCCTGCGCGCGGCGGTGATCGCCGCCCGCGCCCAGTCGATGCCGAAGGACAATATCCAGCGCGCGATCGACAAGGCTTCCGGCTCCGACGCCGAGAATTATGAAGAGATCCGCTACGAGGGCTTCGGCCCTGCGGGCGTTGCGCTGATCGTCGAAGCCCTGACCGACAACCGCAACCGCACCGCGACCAACGTCCGAACCGCGTTTTCGAAGAACGGCGGCAACCTCGGCGCGAGCGGCAGCGTCAGCCACGGGTTCGAGCGGGTCGGACTGATCGAATATCCGGCGAGCGCCGGCGATTCCGACAAGGTGCTCGAAGCCGCGATCGAGGCGGGTGCCGACGATGTCGAAAGCGACGAGGAAGGCCACCGCATCTGGACCAGCGTCGACAGCCTGCACGAAGTCTCCAAGGCGCTCGAAGGCCTGCTCGGCGAAGGCGAAGGCGCGAAGCTCGCCTGGAAGCCCTCGACCGAAGTCGAAGTTCGCGGCGACGACGCGGCGACGCTGATGAAGCTCATCGACGCGCTCGAGGACGATGACGATGTCCAAACCGTCTGGGGCAATTACGACGTGCCCGAGGAAGAGCTGGAGAAGCTCGCCTGAAAGTCCTCGGTCTCGACCCCGGGCTCGGCACCACCGGCTGGGGGCTGATCGAAGCTGAGGGCAATCGCCTATCCCACATCGCCAACGGCCAGCTGAAGACCGAAACCGGGGCGCCGCTGCCGCAACGGCTCGCTCATTTGGCGACCCAGCTCGAAGCGCTCCTCGCCGACCATGCGCCAGCCGCGGCTGCGGTCGAGGAAGTGTTCGTCAACAAGAACCCGCAATCGACCCTCAAGCTCGGTCATTCCCGCGGCGTGGTCCTGATGTGTGCGGCGCGCAGCGGCATCGTGGTCGGCGAATATTCACCGACCCTGGTCAAGAAAGCCGTCGTCGGCACCGGCGCCGCCGAGAAGGCGCAGGTCCATGCAATGATCCAGCGCCTGCTGCCGGGAGCGAAGATCGCGGGGCCGGATGCCGCCGACGCTCTCGCGGTCGCCATCACTCACGCGCATCATCTGGCGAGCGCGAGGGCCACAAACGTCCGTTCGGGCTGAGCTTGTCGAAGCCCTGTCCTGCTCTAAAGTGAAGAACAGCCCTTCGACAGGCTCAGGGCGAACGATGGTTGGGGCACTCGATTGATAGCCAGACTCTCCGGCAAAATCGCTGAACTCGCCGCCGACAGCGCGGTCATCGACGTGGCCGGCGTCGGCTATCTGGTCCAGCTGAGCGGCAAGACCCTCGCCGCCATCGGCGATGTCGGCACTGAAGTGACACTCACCACCGAACTCCAGGTCCGCGAGGATGCCTGGACATTGTTCGGCTTCGGTTCCCCCGCCGAACGCGATGCCTTTCGTGCGCTGACCAGCATTCAGGGCGTCGGCGGCCGCCTCGCGCTCGCGATCCTTTCCACCCTCGCGCCTGACGAACTCGCGCGCGCGGTCGCGCAGGAAGACAAAGCGATGATCGGCCGCGCCAACGGTGTCGGCCCCAAGCTCGCCGCCCGCATCGCCAACGAGCTGCAGGGCAAGCTCGGCGTTGGCGCGATCGGCGGGGCAGCACCCGCGCCGCGCGGAGGCGCCGCGGCCGACGCTTTGTCCGCACTTGCCAATCTCGGCTTCAAGCCCGCCGACGCCGGCGCCGCCGTCAATGCCGCGGTCGACGAACTCGGTCCCGACGCCACGCTCGACGCGCTCGTCCGGCTGGCGCTCAAGAAAGCGGCGAAGTAGCCTCGCGATATGCTTGAGGAGATCGCGCTCGCCGTTGCCCCGTTCGTCAGCCGCATGATCGAGCTGACCGGCATCGCCATCATTGCGCTCGGCGCTTTCGCTACCCTCGGCATCTTCGCTTATCGCATGGCCGCGCGTCAGCCCTATGAAGAGGCGGTCGCCGCCTTCCGCTCGAGCCTTGGCCGGGCAATCCTTCTCGGCCTCGAATTCCTCGTTGCCGCCGACATCATCAACACCGTGGCGATCGAGCCGACGCTGCAAAGCCTGGCCGTGCTCGCCGGCATCGTCGCAATCCGCACCTTCCTGAGCTTCAGTCTCGAAGTCGAAATCGAGGGCCGCTGGCCGTGGCAGCGAAGCGGTTCGAAGCAGCGCGAAGCCTGATGGCCACCGACCCCGACCGCATCACGACGCCAGAACGCACCGGCGAAGACGCCGACGCGGCGCTTCGGCCCAAGAGCCTCGACGAGTTCATCGGCCAGCAGGCTGCTCGCGAGAACCTCCGCGTGTTCGTCTCCGCCGCGAAGAGCCGCGGTGAAGCGCTCGACCATGTGCTCCTCCACGGACCGCCCGGCCTTGGCAAGACCACGCTCGCCGGGATCGTCGCGCGGGAAATGGGCGTCGGCTTCCGCGCCACCTCGGGCCCCGTCATCGCAAAGTCCGGCGACCTTGCCGCACTGCTCACCAACCTCGAAGACGGCGACGTCCTCTTCATCGACGAGATCCACCGCCTCAATCCCGCGGTCGAAGAAGTCCTCTATCCGGCGATGGAGGACCGCGCGCTCGACCTGATGATCGGCGAGGGGCCATCGGCTCGATCCGTCAGGATTGACCTGCCGCGTTTCACCCTGATCGGCGCGACGACCCGCCAGGGGCTGCTGACGACGCCGCTTCGCGACCGCTTCGGCATTCCGGTTCGCCTCAACTTCTACACGATCGAGGAACTCGAACAGGTCGTCCGCCGCGCTGCCCGGCTGCTCGGTGCCGGCCTCAACCAGGACGGGGCTCACGAGATCGCCCGCCGGTCGCGGGGCACACCGCGCATCGCCGGGCGCCTGCTCCGCCGCGTCCGCGACTTTGCCCATGCCTCGGGCGCTGACGAGATCGACGCCAAGGTCGCCGATGCCGCGCTTACCCGGCTGGAGATCGACAGCCTCGGCCTCGACGCGATGGACCGCCGTTACCTGACGATGATCGCCGACCTCTATGGCGGCGGTCCGGTTGGCGTGGAGACGCTGGCCGCCGGCCTCTCCGAACCGCGCGACACGATCGAGGACGTGATCGAGCCTTATCTCATTCAGCTGGGCCTAATCGCCCGCACGGCACGGGGACGCTGCCTCAACGGCCGCGGCTACGCTCATCTCGGCTTGCCGCAGCCGCAGGGCAGCCAAGGTGGATTGTTCGAAAGCGGAGCCTCTTCCAAATAATGTCAGTGCTCATTGCAGGGCTTGCGGCGCTCGCTGCGCAGGCTGCCCCCGTTCAAGTGCAGCCCGCCCCCGTCAACTACGGGCTCGATCGCAATTGGCTCTGCCTGCCAGGCCGGTCGGACACCTGTTCGAAGCCGCTCCCGACCACCGCGCTTAGCCCGTTCGGCTACAGCTCGACGGGCCTCAGCACGGTCGCCAAGGATCCGCCGGTCGACTGCTTCTACGTCTATCCGACCGTCTCCAGCGACGCCGGGCTCAACAGCGACATGAATCCGGGCCGGGAAGAGCGGCTGGCGGTAGAAACTCAGCTCGCGCGCTTTTCGTCCGTGTGCCGGACGTTCGCGCCGGTGTACCGCCAGATGACGGCGGTTTCCGTCGCCGCTTATGCCGCAGGGGTCGACGTCACCGACGCGGGGCTGCTCGCTTATTCCGACGTCCAGAACGCCTGGCGCAACTACATCCGCACCCGCAACAACGGCCGGCCGTTCGTCCTGATCGGCCACAGCCAGGGCAGCCTGATGCTGCAGCAGCTGATCGCGCGGGAGATCGAGACCGATCCGAAGGTTGCGGCGCGAATGAAGCTCGCGATCCTCCCGGGGTACAATCTGCTCGTGCCGCAAGGCCGGCTGGTCGGCGGCACGTTCAAGAAGACACCTTTGTGCAGCCGCGCCGGCCAAACCGGCTGCGCCATCAGCTGGGTCAGTTTCCGCGACAGGAACGTGCCGCCGCCCGGCGCTATGTTCGGTTATGCGAACCGGCCCGGCATGACCGTCGGCTGCGTCAATCCCGCGCTGCCGGGTTCGAAGGATTGGGTGAAGCTCGACAGCTACTGGTTCACCCGCTCGACCCTGGCGGTACCCGGCGGGCCGATCCGCTGGTCGGCGGAAGGGCAGCCGTCGACACCTTATGTCCGCACCGAAGGGCTCGTTTCCGGCAAGTGCATCAACGACGGCCAGCGCGGCTATTTGTCGATCCGCACCAATCACGCGCCCGGCGAAAAGTGGACCAACCGCGTCGGCGGAGAAGTGTCGGTCTTCGGCATGTTCCTGCCCGGCTGGGGCATGCATCTTGCCGATCTTGCCGAAGCGCAGGGCGACCTGATCCGCCAGGTCGAAGCCGTCAGTCCTCGATCCAGAACAGCTGCTCGACGCTGAGCCCGAGCGCGGCGGCGAGCTTGATCGCCAGAGTCGCAGAGGGGGTGAACACGCCATTCTCGACCGTGTTCACGGTCTTGCGGGTGACGCCCACCTTCTCGGCCAGCTCGGCCTGCGTCAGGCTCAGCTCGGTGCGCCGCTCCTTGAGGCGGTTGGCGAGCCGCTCAGCCATCGCGAAGCGCGCGCCGCTCGAGATAGCCCCAGCGGATGAGGGCAACGACCAGCCCGCTCGACAGGATGATGTGGATCGATTCCCTCGCCTTGATGTGATCGAACATCGTCATCGTCTCGATGGCGATCGCCGTGGCCATGGAGACAATGAAGCCCCAGCGAATGCCCTCGTTCCGGTTCGCTCTCGTATTCTCGTCGTCGATCAAGTCGCGGATCTGCTTCGGGTGGAACCAGAAGCCCTTCGTGACCAGTGATGCGAGAAGCACGATCGACAGCACGAGCCAGGCCGAAATCTTGACGGTCGCAACCCGCTCATAATCGCGCACCGTGCTGAAATAAGTCACCTGCTGCGACAGGAAAATCACCGCCAGCGCGGGGAGCATGCGCGCCCTGCGGCCGCTCAGATATTCCGCCTGCTCTGCCACGCTCATCGACCGCGTCGAGCGCCGCTTGACGACGGCAAAGACGAAGACGGCAACGGCAAAACCCGCCGCGATGCCCACCAGATACCAATCCATTCCCCTGACTCCTGTAACCTATAGGTGACTAGTAACCTATGCGTTACATCGGCGTCAAGCCGGGGTTTCGGCGCGAGTCCGCCGCCGCTAAGGGTCGGGGATGGCATCTGACAGTTTCGACACACCGTACCGCGGCGGCTTCGTCGATGCGCCGGACGGCAGCCGCGAACATCATTTCGCGCTCACCGTCTATTTCGAGGACACGGACGCCTACGCCGTCGTCTATTATGCCAATTACCTGAAGTTCATGGAGCGGGCGCGCTCGGACATGATCCGCGCTGCCGGCGTCGACCAGTTCGAGGAGCTGCGGCGGACCGGCAGCGCCTATGTCGTCGCCGACCTCGCCATCCAGTACAAACGCCCGGCGCGGCTCGGCGACGATATCAAGGTTGTGAGCACCGTCGAGGAAGTCCGCGCCGCCTCGGTCCTGATTCAGCAGCGAGTCATCCGTGGGGATGAACTGTTGACCGATGCCCGCGTGACCGCGGCCTTCCTGGATGCGAACGGTCGTCCGCAACGCCAACCGAAAGAATGGGTCGAGAAATTCAAAGCCATGATGCAGCAGGATCGGTGAGGGGCTCGATCGCAAGGATCGCAGTGGCGGCCGCGCTCGGTCTCGTCGCGGCACCCGGCGGGGCACAGCAGGCGCAACCGGCGGCGACCGTCATCGCGCTCCCGCCGCTGACGACGTCGGACACCGGCACCAAGGGCAATGAAATGCTCGCCGTCGCCTGGCAGGCGACCCAGCTGATCGAAGCCGACCTCCGCCAGACCTCCGAGGTGTTGCCGCTCGCGCCCGATCGGAAGGACTATTATTCTTTTCCGGAGGTCACCGCGCCGAGCTTTCAGAAATGGCGCGGCGCCGGCGCGAAGGCGCTGGTCACCGGCTTCGTACGCTCCCGTCCCGACGGCCGCCTGACCTTCGGCTGCTATGTCTACGACGTCCAGCAGGGCCGCGAACTCGGCCGCACCGGCTTCGTCGTGGCGCCTAGCGACCTCCGCCGCGCTGCCCACAAATGCTCGGGCCTCGCCTACCAATCGATCACCGGCGCGCCCGGCATGTTCGACACGCGCATCGCCTACGTCGCGGAGACCGGCAGCCCGGCCGCGCGCGTCAAGCGAATCGCGATCATGGACAGCGACGGCAACAATCACAGCTATGTGACGCAGGGCGAGACCACCGTCCTGACCCCGCGCCTCTCGCCCAATGCGTCGCTGCTCGCCTTCGTCAGCTACAGCGGCGGCATCCCGCAGGTGCGGGTCCATAACGTCGGCACCGGCGAGCAGCGGCCGCTGCTGTCGACACCGCTGATGACCTTCTCGCCGCGCTTCTCGCCCGATGGTTCGAAGATCGTCTTTTCGATGATGCTCGGCCAGAACAGCGACATCTATGTCGTTGGCGCCAACGGCGGCGCGGCACGGCGGCTGACCACCTCGCCCGGCATCGACACCGGCGCCAGCTTCTCGCCCGACGGGTCCAGGATCGTTTTTGAAAGCGACCGCTCTGGAACGCAGCAGCTCTACGTGATGGACGCCGACGGGTCCGGCCAGCGCCGAATCAGCTATGGTACGTTGGCCTATGCGGCGCCCGAATGGAGCCCCGACGGCAAGCTCATCGCCTTTACGGCGCTCAGCGGCGGAAGCCGGCGCGTCGGCGTGATGGCGGCCGACGGCGGCGACGAGCGGATGCTGACTGACGGCCCGACCGACGAAGGCCCAAGCTGGGCCGCGAGCAGCCGCGAGCTGGTCTTCCAGCGCGTCGATGCGGCCGGCCGCCCGGGCGTCTACCGCGTCAGCCTGGACGGGAGCGCGCCGCGACGGATGACCATCCCGCAGGACGGCTCCGACCCCGATTGGTCGGGAACCTTGGACTGATGAAAATGCGCCGATCTCTTCTTTTGCTCGCGGTGCTCGCCGCGTCCCCCGCTTCGGCCCAGCTGAGGCAGCGTCCTGCCCAACCCGCCCCCGTGCAGAACCCGATCGATGTCCTGCGCGCGGAATTCGCGGCGCAGGTCGGCGCGACGACCGTCTACTTCGGCCCCGGCGTGTCTCAGCTTTCGCCGCAGGGAAAATCGGTGCTGGCGGCGCAAGCCCTGTGGCTGCGCCAGCATTCGGCTGTTCCGGTCCGGATCGAGGGATATGGGGATACGACCGGCACGCGCGATCATGCGCTGGCCCTGGGCGCGCGGCGCGCCAACGAAGTGCGCGATTATTTGCTGCTGATGGGCGTCCCCGCGGCGCAGGTCACGGCCATGAGCTGGGGCAAGGAGCGCCCCGGCGCCGGCCGCGCGGTCACGGCGATCGTTCAGTAACTAAGCGGCGCGGCGCTGGTATCCGGTGCTGCCCAGCCAGGCACGTGCCTGGCGCTGCGCTTCGGCGATCTCACGCGCGGTCATTTCCATCGCGATCTCGGCCCGGCATTCCTGGCCGCGCGTGCACCCCGAAAGCGCCGCCAGATTGAACCATTTATGCGCCTCGATGAGGTCGACGGCGATCCCGCCGCGCCCGGTCGAATAAGTCACGCCAAGTTCGAACAACGCATCGACATTGCCTTCCTCGGCATCGGCGATGCGGCTGCGCAGCAGGAACTCCGCGCTCTTTTCACTGATGGCACCCATTGGTCTTCCCCTTCCCTGTTGAAGGGGAACCTCGCGCCACAACGGCAAAGAAATGGTTAACGCCGCGAAACCATGTTTTTCAGATCGCCAGATTATCGATCAACCGCGTGCCCCCGATTACCGCGGCGCCGATCAGGCGCGTGCCGCTTTCGGCGACAGTCACCGGCTCCAGCGTGGCGCCGTCGACAAGGGCGAAATAGTCGACGCGGGAGAAGCCGGCGTCCAGCAGCGCGCTCTTGCCTTCGGCCAGCACCGCTTCGGGGGACCGGCCACCTCTTAACAAATCCCCGGCATCGCAAAGCGCGCGGTACAAAGCGGTCGCTTGCTGCCGCTCGGTGGGGCTCAAATAGGCATTGCGCGACGAGAGGGCGAGGCCGTCTTCTTCGCGGACGGTCGCGACCGACACGATCTCGGTCGGGATGTTCAGGTCCGCGACCAGCCGGCGGATCACAGCCAGCTGCTGGAAATCCTTCTCGCCGAACAGCGCGACATCGGGGAAGGTTTCGAGCAGGAGCTTGGCGACGACGGTCGCGACCCCATCGAAATGGCCCGGCCGTGCCTCGCCCTCCCACCGGTCCGACACGCCGGATACGCTGATCTTGGTCGCAAAGCCGGGCGGGTAGATGTCTTCGACCCCCGGCATCCACAGCAGGTCGCAGCCCGCGGCTTCGAGCATCGCTGCATCTTCCGCCTCGCGCTTCGGATAGCGCGCCAGATCCTCGTTCGGACCGAACTGCTTCGGATTGACGAAAATCGTGGCGACCACGCGGTCCGCATGCCGCCGCGCCTCTTCGACCAGCGCCATGTGCCCGGCGTGAAGCGCGCCCATGGTCGGCACTAGTGCCACCGTCTCGCCCTCGAACTCAGCGAGCGCGGAATTCAGCCCGTCGGGGTCACGGATTATTTGCAAGGATTCAGCCCCTTCGGTAAAACGGCGTCGGGCGGCGCTTGCACATGCGCCGGGGGAAATATCAAGCATGAGCCAGCCGCATTTCATCGTCTTCGCCAATGAAAAGGGCGGGACTGGGAAGTCCACGACCGCGGTCCACACCGCCATCGCGCTTGCAGCGTCCGGGCACCGCGTCGGCGCCCTCGACCTCGACAGCCGCCAGCGGACGATGACCCGCTATCTCGAGAACCGCGACGCGACCATGCGCCGGCTCGACACCAACCTTCCGCAGGCGACTTACGAAGTCCTGCAGGACCATTCGGAAGAAGCCCTGTCGGCCGCGCTCGACCGACTGTCCGCAGTCGCGGACGTGGTCGTCGTCGACACGCCCGGCCGTGACGACGAGATCGCGAAGGCCGCGATCCTTCGCGCCGACACGCTCGTCACGCCGATGAACGACAGCTTCGTCGACCTCGACCTGATCGGCCAGGTCCACCCGGAAAATTTCAAGATCACCCGGCCGAGCTTCTATGCCGAGCTGATCTGGAACAGCCGCACGGCGCGCGCCAAGCAGACCGGCAAGAGCGTCGATTGGGTGGTTCTGCGCAACCGCCTGCAGCACATCGAATCGCATAACCTGAAGCGCGTCGGCGCCGCGCTGGACGAGCTAGCCCGCCGCGTCGGCTTCCGCGTCATTCCCGGCCTCGGCGAACGCGTCATCTACCGCGAGCTGTTCCCCAAGGGCCTGACGCTTCTCGACCTGCCGCAGCTCGGCGATGTCGGCATCGCCCACATCACCGCCCGGCAGGAGCTTCGCGAGATGATCGCCGGCCTCGCCATCCCCGACGCCAGCGAGCGCGAGGCCGCCTGATCCTTCGGGGTTGAACAAAGCGCCCGTTTCGTGTGTTCGCACGGGCGATGACCCACAGCTTCAATCGCACCATCCTTCGCGAATATGACATTCGCGGAATCGTCGGAGACACGCTGAACGAGGCCGACGCCTACGCGCTCGGCCGCACCTATGCGGCGATCGCCACTGACGAAGGCGCCAAGCGCATCGCCGTCGGCCGCGACGGCCGCACCCACAGCGGCATGCTCGAAATGGCGCTGATCCGCGGCCTCAATGAAGGCGGGATCGATGTCATCCAGGTCGGCATGGGCCCTTCGCCGATGCTCTACTTCGCGACTTATTATCTCGACGTCGACGGCGGCATTCAGGTGACGGGAAGCCACAACCCGTCCGACTACAACGGGTTCAAGATGCTGCTGAAAAGCCGCTCGGTTTTCGGCGAGGAGATCCAGGGCATCGGCGAGCGCGCCCGGCTCGGCCGCTGGTCCGACGGCAAGGGCGGGGTCGAGGAGGTCGACGTCCGCGCCGCTTATGTCGACCGGCTGCTCGAAGGCTTTTCCGGCAATCCGTTCCGCATCGGCTGGGACGCGGGCAATGGCGCCGCGGGGCCGATCCTCGACATGCTGGTCAGCCGCCTGCCGGGCCAGCATTTCACGCTCTACACCGATGTCGACGGCACCTTCCCCAACCACCACCCCGATCCAACCGTCGAAAAGAACCTCGCCGACCTGAAGGAACTCGTCGCCCGCGAGCAGTGCGACTTCGGCATCGCCTTCGACGGCGACGGCGACCGGATCGGCGCGGTGGACGGCAAGGGCCGCGTCGTCTGGGGCGACCAGCTTCTCGCCATCCTCGCCGAAGCGGTGCTCCGCGAGGAGCCGGGCAGCACGATCATTGCCGACGTGAAGGCGAGCCAGGTGCTGTTCGACCGGGTCGCGGAGCTCGGCGGCAACCCGCTCATGTGGAAGACCGGGCACAGCCTCATCAAGTCGAAGATGAAGGAAACCGGCGCGCCGCTCGCCGGCGAAATGAGCGGACACATCTTCTTCAAGCATCGCTGGTACGGCTTCGACGACGCCCTCTACGCCGCGGTCCGCTTGATCGAAGCGGTGTCGCAGTCGGGCAAGAGCCTGACCGAGTTGATGGACGCCATGCCGCAGACCAGCAGCACGCCAGAACTGCGCTTCCAGGTCGACGAATCGCGCAAGTTCGCGATCATCGAGGAAGTGCGCGACCGGCTGTCGGCGGACGGCGCCAAAGTGGACGCCACCGACGGTGTCCGCGTCAGCACCGGCGACGGCTGGTGGCTCCTTCGCGCGTCGAACACGCAGGACGTGCTGGTCGCCCGGGCCGAAGCGGCCGAGCAGGCGGGCCTCGAGCGGCTCGTTGGCCAAATCGATGAGCAGCTAGCAAAGTCGGGGGTCGAGCGGACGGAAGCCGCCCATTGAAGGTCAACGGCTTCCCATGGGTCGGGATCGGCACTGGCGACTTCGACCGGACGCTCGCCTTTTTCACCGACGTGCTGGGACTGAAGGTCACCTTACAAGGCGACGAGGTGGCACATCTGGCCGTAGGCGAAGGCGCCCTGCTCGAGATCTTCGGGCCTAAACATAGAAGCAGCGAGCTGTATCGACAGCCCACCATCGCCTTCGAGGTCGAGGACTTCGAAGCGGCGCGCCAGGAGCTGATCGGGGCGGGCGTCGAACTGGTCGGCGAGGCGGGAAGCTGGAACGGCCACGCCTGGCAATGTTTCAGGAGCCCCGACGGGCACCTGTTCGAAATCAAACAGGTGCCCGCAAGAACGGAATAACGACGCGTTAGATGGCGCGCCGGTCGAACGTCTCTCCCGTCGGCGGAGGCGGGCCGATCGGCGCCGGCTCTTCCGACCGGGGACGAAGCCGCATCTTGTCGCTTCCGCCGCCGCCGAAATTGCCGACGAACCGCTGCCGCACGTCGCGGATCATCGGCGTCTGCGAGGTGGCGAACAGCCAGCCCGCGCCGATCGCGATCAGCGCCACCGGAACCGGGTTTTCCTTCGCGATTCTCCACACCGTCTTGGCATTGTCGGCGCCATTGCCGCTGACGAGGCTGTCGACGATGTCGCTCGGGTTCAGCTTCTCCTCGATCTTGTCGATCGTATCGCCGATAGCGTCCTGCGTGCGCTCGATGTCGCGCTCCAGCGTCTGCGGGTCCTGGTTCATATTAGCGGCCATTGTGCATTCCCTTTTCCTGTCCGGACATGGCCGCCGGCGCACGCTCGAGCGTGTGGCGGGTGCGGTCCATGGTGAGTGATTTCGACTGAAGCTTGCGCTTGCCGGCGGCGAACATCGCATAAGCGCCGGCGAGCGTCGCAGCCGCGACGATCATCGTCGCCAGCCACAGCGGCATCATGGTGCCCAGGGCGAACGAAATGCCCATCAGCAGCACGCCAAGCCCGCCAATGCCGACCACGCCGGCCCCGGCCATGGCGCCGATCGATTCCTTCAAGTCCGTGGTCGCGGCACGCACCTCGGACTCGACCAGCTTGGTCTGCTTTTCGGCCAAATGGCTGCCTTGGTGGACCAGGTTGCGAAGCAGGTCCGGCAGGCTCTCCTCCTCGCCTCTGATATGCTGCCGGTCGATCGGGTCATGTCTGTTTTCGAACTTGAACGCGCTACTCTCACCGGCCGCTGCTGGCCGGTTGTCGTCCGGCGCGCGCATGGGTGCTTCGGTCATGGGACCGTCGCGAACGATATCATCGCGCATGTCGACTCTCCTTTCGTCAGTTGCAAAAGGAACGAGCCGCAAGTGCCGTCAGTTGCGGGCGTTTCGGGTGGCCAACGACGGACCGCCCGCGTTCGGCACTCAGCCGCGCGAGATCATGCCCCGGCTGGCGAGCTTCACGGCTGCTGCGACGCAGCCCGCGAACAGCGCACCCTCGAGCGCTCCGGTCACCAGCCGTGTCGTCAGGCCGAAGCCATGATCGCCGAACAGTCCTGACATGGAGTCGAGCCGCAAGCTCGAATCCTGGAACGTATGGGCGAGCAGGTCGAGGCTCCCGGCCATCAGCGTTCCGCCAAGCAAGGGGATGACGAGCCCCGCACTGGCTCCCACGAGCGCCGAAACGGCTGCACCGCGCCGAAGCGAGATGTCGCCGCGCATTGCGTACCAGACGCCAAGCCCGACGGCGGCGCCGAGCAGCGCGCCTTCCATCCCCCCGGTGATCCCCGAAGGCGCCTCACCGAACAGCAAGTGGAAAGCGTCGATGCCGAGCAGCTTCACCAGGCCTCCGACGAACAGCCCGCCCAGCGCGCCGCCGAGGACGCTGCGGCGCCAGTCGCTCGTCCCCGCAAGCGCGATCCCGAAGCCGACTCCCGCGCCGCCCATCATCGCCACGGCGATGCTCAGGCACTGGACAACCAGCAGGATCGACAAGGCGCCTGCCCCGGCATCCGGATGCGATGCGGCCGCAAAGCCGTAGATCAAGCCGCCGATGAATCCTGCCATCCCGCCGCCGACCGTCGCCGCGCCGCCGAGAGCGCCGACCTTCGCCCAATCTTTCGTCGAGCGCGTCGGGGTCGCGCTCGGCGCCTCAGCGGCCGGCTGGACGTCGGCAATGAAGCGGTAGCCATGCTTGGGCACCGTCTCGATGAAGCGCGGCCTCGAAACGTCGTCGCCGAGTTGCCGGCGCAAGGTCCGGATGCACTGCGTCAGCGCTTCATCCGTCACCGGCACGCCGCGCCAGACTTCGTCCATGAACCGGTCCTTGGACACCAGCCGGCCCTGCTCCCGCACCAGCAGCCCCAGCGCGTCGAGATAGCGGCTGTTCAACTCCACCGGCTGGCCATCGCGCAGCAGCTGGCGGTCGCCCGAATCCAGCACGAAATTGTCGAAACGGAAGCTCCCCGGCGTCACTTTTCAGCAGATCCTCATCGCTTGCTCATGCCGTTCACCGGGCGCGCGCGCAAAGTGAACCCACATTCGAACTCGGAGGCAAGACATGAACGATACGATCGGAACCGGCGGAGCGCTCCGCAACATCCCCTGGCGAGTGATCGGCTGGGGCGGTGCCGTGGTCCTCTTGTCGCTCCCATTCTTCGCGATGCAGTTCACCGACAGCGGCGTCGACTGGAGCGTCGGCGACTTCATCTTCGCCGGCGTCATGTTCGCGATCATCGGCGGGCTTCTCGAACTCGGCGTTCGCATCTCGAAGAACTGGACATACCGCATCGCGCTTGCGCTGGCCCTGCTCGGCAGTCTGCTGACCATCTGGGTCAACCTTGCCGTCGGGATCGTCGGCAGCGAGGACAATCCGAACAACATGCTCTTCTTCATCGCCGTCCTGATGGGCGTCGGCGGGGCGATCGGCGCCAAGCTGCGGGCCGACGGCATGGCCCGTGCGTCGCTGACCACTGCTGCCGTGATGGTGATCGCCTTCCTGATCGCCGAGTTGGGGCCACGCGACGAACCGATGGTCCGCCCGGTCGTGGAAGCGGTGGGCACGTCAATCTTCGTGATGCTATTCCTCGGCTCGGCCTGGCTGTTCCGCCGCGCCGCGCGTCAGATCGCCTGAGCAGCGGCCCAGCCGCTCGCCCACGCCCACTGAAAATTGTAGCCGCCGAGCCAGCCGGTCACGTCCACCGCTTCGCCGACGGCGTAGAGGCCGGGCACCCGGCTCGCTTCCATCGTCTTTGACGACAGTCCGTCCGTGGCGATCCCGCCGACCGTCACCTCGGCCTTGGCAAAGCCTTCGGTGCCGTTCGGCAGGAACCGCCAGTCAGAAAGGCGCCGTTCCGCTTCTTCGAGGCGTTTGTCGGGCAAGTTACCGAGGTCGCCGGCGAGCCCAAGCCGCTCAACCAGCGTATCCGCCAAGCGCGTCGGAAGCATCGTCCGAAGGACGGCGCCCAACTCTGATCGCGGCCGAGCCCGCTTCGCGCCCATGAGCCAGCCGCTCTCCACATCGGGCAGGAAATCGACCGCAACCTCTTCTCCGGGCCTCCAGTAGGAGGAGACCTGCAGGATCGCCGGCCCGGAGAGCCCGCGGTGCGTGAACAGCGCCGCCTCGCGGAAGCTCGCGCCGCCTGCGCGGGCGACCACGTCGGTCGCGACTCCGGACAGTTCGCGGAACAGCAGTTGGTCGCCGGCAAGCGTCAGCGGAACCAAAGCGGGCCGCGGTTCGACGACCTTCAGGCCGAACTTGCGCGCGAGGTCGTAAGCGAAGCCCGTCGCGCCAAGCTTCGGGATGGACGGGCCTCCGGTCGCAATCACCAGGGCCGGCGCCAGTGCAACGCGATTCCCCGCCGTCACCCGGAAATGTCCGTCGGCGTGCTCCACGTCACGCACCGGCGCACCGAGCTGGAGCGTCACCCCGCCCTTCTCGCACTCCGCCAGCAGCATCGCGACGATCTGCCGCGCCGAGCCGTCGCAGAAGAGCTGCCCCAATGTCTTCTCGTGCCGGGCGATCCCGTAAGCATCGACGAGCGCGATGAAATCGGCAGCCGTGTAGCGGCCGAGCGCCGACTTCATGAAGTGCGGGTTGGCCGAGAGATAGCGGTCGGGCGCCGCGTGGATGTTGGTGAAATTGCAGCGACCGCCGCCGGAGATCAGGATCTTCTTCCCCGGCGCATCGGCATGGTCGACCAGCAGGACGCGCCGTCCGCGTTGCCCCGCCACCGCCGCGCACATCATCCCGGCGCCGCCGGCGCCGAGGATTATCGCATCGAAGCGTTCGGGGGCGCCGGGCTGCATCGCCGCGCTCTAGCGGCGCGCGCCCGCTTAATCATCCTCGTCCTCGTAACCGACGAGGTTGAGCTCGCACGCCTTGATCTGGTGGGTCATGCACCAATGCTTCAAAGCGTCTTCGCGCCCGTGCGTGATCCACACTTCGCGCGGCTTCAGCTCGCGGATGGTCGTGGTCAGCTCGTCCCAGTCGGCATGGTCGGAAATGACCAGCGGCAGCTCGACATTGCGCTGCCGAGCCCGCTGCCGGATCCGCATCCAGCCTGAGGCCATCGCCGTCACCGGATCCGGCAGCCGCCGCGACCAGCGGTCGTTGAGCTGTCCCGGCGGTGCGATCACCACATGGCCCGCCATCTCCTGCTTCGTCGCCTCGCCGGTGTGGCGGAGTTCGCCGAGCGCGACGCCATGATCAAAATAAAGCTGGTTCAGCCGCTCCAGCGCGCCGTGGACGTAGATCGGTGCGTCGTGGCCGCGCCCGCGCAGCTCCATGATAATCCGCTGCGCCTTGCCGAGCGCATAAGCGCCGACCAGCACGCACCGGCTGGGATCGGAATGGAGGCGGTGGAGCAGCCGGTCGATTTCGCTTCCCGTATCCGGATGGCGGAACACCGGCAGCCCGAACGTCGCCTCGGTGATGAAGACATCGCAGGGCACCGGCACGAACGGCGGGCAGGTCGGGTCCGGCCGCCTTTTGTAATCGCCCGACACCACGATCCGCTCGCCTTTGTACTCGAGCACGATCTGGGCCGAGCCGAGGACATGGCCGGCCGGCACGAAGCTGACCTCGACAGACCCCAAGCGGATGCTTTTGCCATAAGCGATCGGCTGTCCCGATTGCGGCCCATAGCGAACGCCCATGATCGCCAGAGTCTCGGGCGTCGCCAGCACCGCGCCGTGCCCGCCGCGCGCGTGGTCGGCATGGCCGTGCGTGACCAGCGCCTTGGCCTTGGGCTCCGACGGGTCGATCCACGCATCGGCCGGCTCGACATAGATGCCCTCCGGCTGTGCTTTGATCCAGGAACCCAATCGCGCCATCGGAGCGTATATAGGGCGAAGGACCGGCAAGGTTCCCGCGAAATGGAGGAAAGCGCGCGATGGATCAGGCGAATTTCTGGCTGATGAGCATAATCGGGCCGGCGGTCCTGCTGATCGTCCTCATCTGGCTGGTGATGCGGTCACGGACGAACAATGCCGCCGACAAGAGGCGCGACGGCACCGCCGAGCGTGGCGCCAGCGAAGTCTACCGCAAGGAAGAGATTCGCCGCCGCGAGGGGACCGACGACCTCTGACCGGCCTTCCGCCAGTCGTTCAGCGCTGGTTTGACGAAAAGGGCTGGCGCCCCCGCCGGCACCAGCTCGAGATGCTTGAGCTGGCGCGCCGCGGCCGAAGCGCGCTGCTCGTCGCGGCAACCGGCGCGGGCAAGACGCTGGCCGGTTTCCTGCCGACCATCTGCGACTTGGCCGAGCAACCCAGCGAAGGCCTGCACACGCTCTACGTCTCGCCGCTCAAGGCGCTCGCCGTCGACGTGCAGCGCAACCTCATCGGCCCGGTCGAGGAGATGGCGCTGCCGATCCGGGTGGAGACGCGGACCGGCGACACGCCGTCCGACCGCAAGCTGCGCCAGCGGCTCAAGCCCCCGCAAGTGCTGCTGATCACGCCGGAATCGCTGAGCCTGCTGCTCAGCTACCCCGACGCGGCGCAGATGTTCGCAGGCCTCAAGTCGATCATCGTCGACGAGCTTCACGGTTTCGCCAAGGAAAAGCGCGGCGACCTGCTGGCGCTGTCCATTGCCCGGCTTCAGAAGCTCGCGCCGGGGCTTCGCCGCGTCGGCCTGTCGGCGACGATCAGCGATCCCGACGCCTACCGCTCCTGGCTCGCGCCTGACGCAGACATGGAACTGGTCGATGTGGTTCTCGGCGAGCGGGGCGCCAACCCGGACCTGTCGATCCTCATCCCCGAGAACCGGATTCCCTGGGCGGGCCACTCCGGACGGCATGCCGCGCGGGAGGTGATGAAGCTTATCGAGCAGCACAAGACGACGCTCGTCTTCTGCAACACGCGAAGCCTTGCCGAGCTGATCTTCCAGGACCTTTGGGCGGTGAACGACAATGCCCTGCCGATTGGCATCCACCACGGCAGCCTCGCCGTCGAAGCCCGCCGCAAGGTTGAGAATGCGATGGCGGCAGGCAAGCTGCGCGGCCTTGTGGCCACAGCGAGCCTCGACCTCGGAATCGACTGGGGCAACGTCGACCTGGTCGTCCAGATGGGCGCGCCGAAGGGCTCGTCGCGGCTGCTGCAGCGGATCGGCCGGGCCAACCACCGCCTCGACGAGCCGAGCAAGGGCATCATCGTACCCGGCAACCGCTTCGAATATCTTGAAGCCCGCGCGGCGCTCGACGCTATCGACGACGGCGAACTCGACCCGGAGGTGTTCAGGCCCGGCGCCCTTGACGTGCTTGCCCAGCATATCCTGGCAGTGGCCGTGTCGGAGCCGTTCCAGCAGGACGAGTTGCTGAGGGAGGTGCAGTCCGCGGCGCCGTACGCCGGCCTCAATCAGGAGACGTTCGAGGAAGTCCTCAACTTCATCGCCACCGGCGGGTACGCGCTCAAAGCCTATGACCGCTTCCGCCGCCTGGTAGCGGAGCCGGGCGGTATCTGGCGGATCACCACGCCGGCCATCGCGCAGCAGCACCGCCTGAACGCCGGGGTCATTGTCGAACAGCCGTTGCTCACCGTGCGATTCCGCAACGGGCGCAAGCTCGGCACCATCGAGGAAGGCTATGCCTCGACCCTCGCGCCCGGCGACCATTTCTTCTTCTCGGGCCTCAGCCTCGAAGTCGAGCAGTTCAAGGACACGGACGTGATCGTTCACGCCTCCTCGAAGCAGGCGCGGATCGTCACCTACGGCGGGCAGCGGATGAGCATGTCGACGCACCTCGCCAACCGTGTCCGCCACATGCTGTGCGACCGCAACGACTGGCACCGCTTCCCGAACGACGTGCGCGAATGGCTGGAGGTCCAGTCGGAACGCTCGGTCCTCCCGGAACCGCACCAGCTGCTGGTCGAGACCTTCCCGCACGAAGGCCGCCACTACATGGTCGCCTACAGCTTCGAAGGCTGGAACGCGCACCAGTCGCTCGGCATGCTGATCACCCGCCGCATGGAAAGTGCGGGCCTGAAGCCGCTCGGCTTCGTCGCAAACGATTACGGCCTCGCCTGCTACGGCCTCGAGCCGATCGCCGACCCCAAATCGCTCTTCTCGGCAGACATCCTGGAGCAGGAATTCGTCACCTGGGTCGAAAGCTCGATGCTGCTCAAGAATGCGTTCCGCGAGGTCGCCGTGATCGGCGGCCTCGTCGAGCGCCACCATCCCGGCAAGAAGAAGAGCGGCCGGCAGGTCAGCTTCTCGACTGACCTCATCTACGACGTGCTTCGCCGCTACGAGCCGGAGCACCTGCTGCTGCGCGCGGCGTGGGACGATGCCCGCCGCCGCATGACCGAGCTCGGCCGCCTGGTGCGCCTCGTCGACCGCGCCTCGGCGACCATGCTCCACGTCCCCCTCGAGCGGATCAGCCCGATGGCCGTGCCCCTGATGGTCATCGTCGGCCGCGAAGCGCTGCCGCCGGGTGCCGAGGCCGACGAAACCCTGCTCGCCCAGGCCGAAGCGCTTGCCGAAGCCGCGATGCATTTGTGACCTCGTTCATTGCCGGTTGGGCCGACATCTGCGACTCTCCCATCATGCGTTCACTAGTTCTTGCCCTGCCCCTCGCTCTTGGCGGCTGCGTTGTCGGAACCGTCGCCAAGACGGCAGTCGATGTCGTCACTCTTCCGGTGAAAGCGGTCTCGGCCGGAGTCGATGCCGTGACGACCAGCCAGGCCGAAGCCGACCAGAAGCGCGGCCGCGAGATCCGCAAGGAGGAAGAACGGCGCGGCAGGGAAGCGCGCGCGACTGAGGAGCGCTGCCGGCGCGGCAAGCCGCTGCCCACCGACATTTGCGCGAGCGCCCAGCCCCGCTAGTGGGGCGGTGATGCGCTATTTCCTCGATACCGAATATAACGGGATGGGCGGCGCCCTGCTCAGCCTCGCGCTCGTCCCGGACGACGGCGACGAACTTTATCTGACCTTCCAGACCGACGACACTATCAACGAATGGGTCGAGCGCCACGTCGTGCCTTATCTCGACACGGTTCCCGAGCAGCTGTCCTGCCCGCGGCTGACGCGCAAGGACGCCGCTCACGCCCTCGAACGCTACCTGCGTCATGACCAGGACCCGCTCATCTTCGCTGACTGGCCGGAAGACGTTGCGCAATTCTGCAACCTGATGATCACCGGCGAAGGCGACATGGTGGAGCTTCGCCACACCACCTTCCAACTCGTCCCGATGAGCAATTTCAGCACCGCCGCGAACAGCAAGGTGCCGCACAACGCGCTTCACGACGCCCGCGCGCTGCGCGACCACGTCCTGTCGATGGAATAAGGCCTATTCGGCGGCGGTCGCGAGATCCTCGGCGGGGCGCTCGACCCATCTGAGATCCTGCAGCTTCAGCTCGCGCCCGTCATGCGCCTGGACGCACAGCTTGCGGACCGGCAGTCCGTCGCGGCGGTCCGCCAGGACCACCTCCATCTTCCCGTGGCCCCATTCCTCGCCCCACTGGCGGAGCGCGAGGACGACGGGAAGCAGGTCTTCGCCCTTCGCCGTCAGCGAATAGATGACCTTGCGCTTGTCGTTCGGATCGCTGCTCCGCTCGAGGATCCCGCAGCCGACCATCTTCGACAGGCGGTCCGACAGGATGTTGCGGGCGATACCGAGCCCCGCCTGGAATTCCTCGAAATGCCTCAGGCCGTTGAACGCGCCGCGAAGGATCAGGAACGCCCACTTCTCGCCGATGATGCCGACCGCCGCCGCGATCGGGCACGACAGCGCCGCTTTCCTGAAACGGTCGATGTCAGGCGTCAGCCCATCCGCTGCCATGGCGCGCGCGTCTCTCCCTTCGGCAGCCACAAAGCACATTCTCTTGCTGAAAAACAGTTGCTGCGGGCAACCATTCTTTGCGCCCGCAGACCTTTCGCGCTTGCACAATGGCCAGCCTTCCGCATCTTAGGAGCGTGCTGCGCCAATATGAACTCGTCGAAAAGGTGCGGTCCTACGATCCGGATGCGGACGAAGGGCTGATCAACCGCGCCTATGTCTTCTCGATGAAGGCGCACGGAGACCAGCAGCGCGCCTCGGGCGATCCCTATTTCAGCCACCCGATCGAGGTCGCGGGCATTCTCACGGACCTCAAGCTCGACGACCAGACCATCGCCACCGCCATTCTCCACGACACGATCGAGGATACGGTCGCGACGCCGCAGGAGATCGAGAAGCTGTTCGGCAAGGACGTCGCGCGGCTCGTCGACGGCGTCACCAAGCTCAGCAAGATCGAGGCGCAGTCGGAAAACGAGCGCGCCGCCGAGAATCTGCGCAAGTTCCTGCTCGCGCTTTCCGACGACATTCGCGTGCTGCTCGTGAAGCTCGCCGACCGGCTCCACAACATGCGCACGCTCCACCACATCAAGAATGAGGACAAGCGCCGTCGCATCGCCCGCGAGACGATGGATATCTATGCGCCGCTCGCCGAGCGGATCGGCATGTACGAGATGATGACCGAGATGCAGACGCTGGCGTTCGGCGAGCTGGAACCCGATGCCTTCGCCTCGATCATGCGCCGCCTCAAGCAGCTGACCGAGGCCGGCGGCGACCTCGTCAACCGCATCGGTCTCGGCCTGCAGCTCTACCTCGCCGACAACGGTCTCGAAGCCGAGGTCACCGGCCGCCAGAAGCACCCCTTTTCGATCTGGAAGAAGATGGCCGAGCGGCACATCAGCTTCGAACAATTGTCGGACGTCATGGCCTTCAGGATCATCGTCGACGACGAGGCCGGCTGCTACCGCGCGCTCGGTCTGATCCACCGCCGCTGGCCGATGGTCCCGGGCCGCTTCAAGGATTATATCTCGACGCCCAAGCGCAACGGCTACCGCTCGCTTCACACCTCCGTCATCCACGATTCCAAGATGCGGATCGAAGTGCAGATCCGCAGCCGCGACATGCACGACCAGGCAGAGCGCGGCCTTGCCGCCCACTGGGCGTACAAGGAGGGCAAGCCCAAGGGCGAGATGAACATTCCGTGGGTCGACGACCTCGTTGAGATCCTCGACCATGCCGACAGCCCCGAAGAGCTGCTCGAGCACACCCGGATGGCGATGTACCAGGACCGGATCTTCGCCTTCACGCCGAAGGGCGAGCTGATCCAGCTCCCCAAGGGCGCGACGCCGGTCGATTTCGCCTACGCCGTTCACACCGACCTCGGCGACCGGACCGTCGGCGCCAAGGTCAACGGCCGCGTCGTTCCCTTGCGCACCATGCTGGAGAATGGCGACCAGGTCGAAATTCTCGCGTCGGAAGCGCAGCACCCGCAGCCGTCCTGGCTGCGCTTCGTCGCCACGGGCAAGGCGCGTGCCGGCGTTCGCCGCTTCGTCCGCCACAAGGAGCGCGAGGAGACGATCGAGCTCGGCCGCAAGATCTACGACGAGATCGTCCAACGCCTCCCCGAAGAGGTCACGAAAGAGACGCTGAAGCGAGCGCTGAAGAAGCTGAAGATCGAAAGCCAGGATGAGCTGATGATCGCCATCGCCCGCAAGCGCGTGCGCGACGAAGTGCTAATGGAGGCGCTCGCGCCGGGTTCAGCGGGCAGCGACGTCGCGCCGCGGCCGATCGGCCAGCGTAAGGCCATCTCGATCAAGGGCCTGACCGCCGGCGTTGCCTATCACCTTGCCGATTGCTGCCACCCCATTCCCGGCGACCGCATCGTCGGCCTCCGCCGCGAGGACGAAGAGATCGAAGTCCATGTGATCGGCTGCGACACGCTGGCGAGCGGGATCGACGCCGATTGGCTCGACCTTGCTTGGGGCGAAGGTTCGGACGGCGGCGCCGCGCGCCTCGCGATCATCCTTCGCGACATCCCCGGCGCGCTCGGCACCATGTCGGGCATCCTCGGCGCCAAGCACGCCAATATCGTCAACCTGCAGCTGGTCCATCGCGACGGCAGCTTCCAGACCTTCCACCTCGACATCGAGGTGCACGATCTGGCGCACCTTCACGCCATCATCGCAGCCTTGCGCGATGCCGAGCCGATCAGCTCGGTCGAACGGATCTAGCGCCGCGCGGCGACCCGTTGCTGGCGCGCCTGCGCGTCGCCCGCGGCAAGAACCGCAAGCATCACCAGGTCCGACGCGCTCGCGGTCATCGGCGCGATCTGCACCGGCCGCTCCAGCCCCAGGATGTAGGGCCCAAGCACGCTTTCCCCGCCCAGCTCGCGCAGCAGCTTCGCCGAAAGGCTCGCCGACTGCAGGCCCGGCATGACAAGGATGTTCGCCGGGCCGGACAGGCGCGTGAACGGATAATAGCGCTTCTGCATCTCGTAATTCAGCGCGACATCCGGCGCCATTTCGCCTTCAAATTCGAAGTCGGCCTTGAAGCCGTCGAGGATCCGCACCGCCTCGCGCAGGCCCTCGATGTGCATGCCGGGCGGGTTGCCGAAGGTCGTGTAGCTGGTGAAGGCGACGCGCGGCTCCAGCCCCATCCGCCGCGCGAATGCCGACGAGCGCAGGGCGATGGCCGCATATTGCTCAGCGGTCGGCCGCTCGGTCACCGCAGTGTCGGCAATCAGCACCGTATGGCCGCGCCCGACCACGACGTTGATCCCGAACGGCGTCGCGCCGGGCTCGTCGTCGATGACGGTTCGGACTTGCTTCAGCGACTGGCTGAATGGCCGCGTAGTGCCGGTGATCATCGCGTCCGCCTCACCGAGCGACAGCATCGCCGCGGCAAAATAATTGCGGTCCTGGTTGACGAGCCGCTCGATCTCGCGCTGCAACATGCCGGCGCGCTGATGCTTGCCATAGAGATAATCGACGGCGCGCCCGACCAGCGGCGAATTGCGGCTGTTCAGCACTTCATACTCGCGCGGATTGTCAACGCCCATCTCGGCGAGCAAGTCGTAGACGTCCTCGCGCCCGACCAGCACCGGCGTCCCGTAGCCGCCTTCCTTGAACGCGATTGCCGCGCGGAGCACGTTCGGCTCCTCGCCTTCGGCGAACAGCACCCGCATCGGATTGGCGCGCGCGCTTTCATAGGCAAGGCTCATCACCGCCACGGTTGGGTTGAGCCGTGCGCGAAGCTCCTGACGGTAGCTTTCCATGTTGGCGATCGGCTTCTGCGCAACGCCGCTTTGCACCGCGGCTTCGGCGACCGCCGAAGCGACGACCTCCATCAGCCGCGGATCGAAGGGCGCGGGGATGATATAGTCGCGGCCGAAGCTCTGCGAGCGCCCTCCATAAGCCGCCGCCACTTCCTCGGGCACCGGCTCGCGGGCCAGCTCGGCAAGCGCTTCGGCGGCGGCAATCTTCATCGCATCGTTGATCGCCGTCGCCCGCACGTCCAGCGCGCCGCGGAAGATGAACGGGAAGCCAAGGACGTTGTTCACCTGGTTCGGGAAGTCCGACCGCCCCGTGGCGATGATCGCGTCGGGGCGCACTTCCTTGGCGTCAGGTGGCCAGATTTCGGGATCCGGATTGGCCATGGCGAAGATGATCGGCTCTTGGGCCATGGTCTTGACCATCTCGGGCTTCAGCGCCCCGGCAGCGGACAGCCCCAGGAACACGTCGGCGCCGACCAGCGCCTCGGCCAAGGTCTCCTTGTCCGTCTCCACCGCATGGGCCGACTTCCACTGGTCGAGGTCGGTCCGGCTTTTGCGAATCACGCCCTTGCGGTCGCACATGATCACATTGTCGTGGCGCACGCCCATGGCCTTGATGAGCTCGGTGCAGGCGATCGCGGCGGCGCCGGCGCCGTTCACCACCACCTTGATGTCCCCCAGATTGCGGCCCGTCAGGTGGCAGGCATTGATCAGCCCCGCCGCCGTGATGATCGCCGTCCCGTGCTGGTCGTCGTGGAAGACCGGAATGTTCATCCGCTCGCGCAGCGTCTGCTCGATGATGAAGCAGTCGGGCGCGGCAATGTCCTCGAGGTTGATGCCGCCGAAGCTCGGTTCGAGAAGCTCGACCGCGTCGATGAACTTGTCGCAATCCTCGGTCTTCAGCTCGAGGTCGATCGCGTCGACGTCGGCGAAGCGCTTGAACAGCACCGCCTTGCCTTCCATCACGGGCTTCGAGGCCAAGGCGCCCAGATTGCCGAGCCCGAGGATCGCGGTTCCGTTGGAAATCACCGCGACGAGATTGCCCTTGCTCGTGAAGTCGTAGGCGCAACCCGGGTCCTCGGCGATCCTGCGCACCGGCACCGCGACGCCAGGCGAATAAGCGAGGCTGAGGTCGCGCTGCGTCGCCATCGGCTTCGAGGCGACGATTTCCAGCTTCCCCGGCCGCCCCTGCGAATGGAAGTCGAGCGCCTCGGATTCGGTATATTTGATGTTGCTTTCGGACATGGGTCGAGGGCCTTAGTCCATTTCGCCGCTCCCGCGAAACGGCTAGGCATTCGGCCATGGCCCGAGCCGACGCCCCGACTCCGATGATGGTGCAATACAAGCGCCTGAAGGAAGAAGCGGGCGACGCTTTGCTCTTCTATCGCATGGGCGATTTCTTCGAACTCTTCTTCGACGATGCGAAGGCTGCCGCGGCCTGCCTCGATATCGCGCTCACCAAGCGCGGCGAGGATGCCGGCGAACCGATCCCCATGTGCGGCGTGCCGGTCCATTCCGCTGAGGCCTATCTCGCGCGGCTGATCAAGGCCGGTCACCGCGTCGCCATTGCCGAGCAGACCGAGAGCCCGGCCGAGGCACGTAAGGCGCGCGGGTCGAAAGCGCTGGTCGACCGCGCCATCATCCGCCTCGTCACGCCCGGCACGCTGACGGAGGAGACGCTCCTCGAATCGGCAGCGGCCAACTGGCTGGCGGCGATCGGCCGCGCCGGCGACAATTGGGCCATTGCCGCCGCGGACATTTCGACCGGACGATTCGAGCTGGTCAGCTGCGGGCCAGGCGAGCTCGCGGCGGAGCTGGCGCGGATCTCGGCCGCCGAGACGATTGCCGACACGCCGATCCCCGGCGTCCGCTGCGGCAACGGCAAGGGCGGGTTCGACAGCCTGGCCGGCGAACGCGCGCTCAAGACCCGCTTCGGCGTCTCGACTCTCGATGGCCTCGGCTCCCCGTCCCGGGCGGAACTCGCCGCGGCGGGCGGGCTCCTCTCCTACCTCGACGCGACCCAGAAAGGCGCCGGCATCCTGCTCGATGCGCCGCGCCGGATCAGCCGCGCCGCGCATATGGCCATCGACAGCGCCACTCGCGAAAGCCTGGAACTGACCCGCTCCACGACCGGCGGCGTGGCGGGCAGCCTGCTCGGCGAGATAGACCGCTGCCAGACCGCCGCCGGCCGCCGCCTTCTGTGCGAGGACATTGCGGCCCCGCTGACCGACAGCAGCGCGATCGATCAGCGCCTCGCATTGGTCGCCTGGCTCCACGAGGACGCAATCCGCGGCCAGCGAGTGCGTGGCGCGCTGAAGGCGATGCCCGACTTCGCCCGCGCCCTCGCCCGTCTCGCTGCCGGCCGCGGCTCCCCGCGCGACCTCGCCTTGCTTCGCGACGGCCTCGCCGCCGCCGATGCGCTCAAGCGCGAACTGGAAGGCGAGCCCGACCGCCCGCTGCTGCTCGAAAATCTTGCTCCGCGCCTCGGCGGCCACGAAGGACTCGTCCAACAATATTCCCGCGCGCTCGTCCCCTCGCCGCCGATCGATGCGTCCAAGGGCGGCTATATCGCCGAAGGCTATGACGCCGGCCTCGATGCCTTGCGCGACGCCGCCTCGAACGGCCGCCGCGCTATCGCCTCACTCGAAGCCCGCTACCGTGACTCGACCGGCATCAGTTCGCTGAAGATCCGGCACAATGCGGTGCTCGGCTACCATGTCGAAGTGTCGGCCAAGCACGCCGACCGCCTGATGGCGCCCGACAGTGGCTTCACCCATCGCCAGACGCTCGCCGGCGTGGTCCGCTTCAATTCGCCCGAGCTTCACGACGAAGCGAGCCGGGTCATCGAAGCGGGCGGTCACGCGCTCGCCGCCGAAGCCGCCCATGCGGAGGAGTTGACGGCGCTCGCCGTCGCCGCCGCGCCGCAGATCACTGCCACTGCCGAAGCCATCGCCCGCATCGACGTCGCGGCCGGCCACGCCCATCGTGCCGCCGAGGGCGGCTGGTGCCGCCCGAGCCTCACCAGCCAGGCGTGCCTCGAGATCGAGGGGGGCCGCCACCCGGTCGTGGAGGCGGCGCTGAAGGGCAGCGGCGAGCGCTTCATCGCCAACGATCTGTCGCTCGGGCCCAGCGACCGCCTGTGGCTGATCACCGGGCCGAACATGGGCGGCAAGTCGACATTCCTCCGCCAGACCGCCCTGATCGCCGTCCTCGCCCAGGCCGGCAGCTTCGTCCCAGCGACCCGCGCAAAGGTCGGCATCGTCGACCGCCTGTTCAGCCGCGTGGGCGCGTCCGACAATCTCGCGCGCGGCCGCTCGACCTTCATGGTCGAAATGGTCGAAAGCGCCGCGATCCTGGCGCAGGCAACGCCGAGCAGCCTCGTCATCCTCGACGAGATCGGCCGCGGCACCTCGACCTACGACGGCCTCGCGATCGCCTGGGCCGTCGTCGAGGCGATGCACGACCAGCTCAAGTGCCGCACTTTGTTCGCGACCCATTATCATGAGCTGACGCGTCTCGCGGGGCGGCTCGACTGCCTCTCCCTCCATCACGTGCGGGCGCGGGAGTGGAAGGGCGACCTGGTCCTTCTCCACGAAGTGGCGGGCGGCGCGGCCGACCGCAGCTACGGTATCGCCGTCGCCAAGCTGGCGGGCCTGCCACCCGCGGTCGTGAGCCGCGCCCGCTCGGTGCTCGCCAAGCTCGAAGCAGGCCGCGACGCCACCGGGGGCATCGCTGCGGGCCTCGACGATTTGCCTTTGTTTGCCGCCGCGGCCGAGCCGGAGCAGGGCCCCGACCCGCTCGCGGCCGCGCTCGACGCCATCGACCCCGACGCCCTCGCCCCGCGTGATGCGTTGGAAGCCCTCTACCGGCTCAAGAGGATCGCCGCCGAGCGGGGCGCATGAGCTTCCTCGACATCAACAACCGCCGCGCGCTGATCGACCGCCGTGCCGTTGCCGACCGTCTGTCCGCCTTGCCGCCGGGCGTCGACCTCCTCCAGTCTGCGGTGCCGGTGCTCGCCGATGCGCTCGCCATCGGCCGCCGGGAAGTCGCACGCCGCTTGCTCGAGCGCCCCGGCGACGGCCGTTCCGCAGCGCGCGCAACCGCCTTCCTGCACGACCAGCTGGTCCGCCTGGCTTATGAGTTCGTCTGCGAACGCATTCTCGAAAAGCCCTGCGGCGGCATCGCGCTGGTCGGCCTCGGCGGCACCGGGCGCGGCGAGATGGCGCCGTTCAGCGACGTCGACCTGATGTTTCTCACCCGAACGGCGCCCGGGCCCGACCAGGAGGAAGCTGCGCGCGCCGTCCTCCATTTGCTGTGGGACATGAAGCTCAAGGTCGGCCATTCCGTCCGCTCCGTCGCCCAGCTGATCGCGCTTGCGAAGAAGGACATGACGGTGCGCACCGCCTTCCTCGAAGCGCGTTGGCTGTGGGGCGACGAAAAGCTTTTCGATGCCGCAAACGCCCGTTTCCAGCGCGAGATCGTCGCCGGCACCGCGGCTGAATTCGCGGCCGCCAAGCTTGCCGAGCGCGACGAGCGCCACGTGAAGATGGGCGACAGCCGCTATGTCGTCGAACCTAACGTCAAGGACGGCAAGGGCGGCCTTCGCGACCTCCACACCCTCTACTGGATCGGCAAGTACGTCCACGGCGTCGAGCGGCCCGCCGACCTCGTCGGTGCGGGACTTCTAACCGCCGCCGAGTTCCAGCGCTTCGACCGCGCCGAGCGATTCTTCTGGTCGGTGCGCTGCCACCTGCACCAGCTCGGCGGGCGACCCGAAGAGCGGCTGAGCTTCGAATATCAGCCGCGCATCGCCGAGATTATGCGCTACGCCGAGCGGCCGGGGAAATCCGCCGTCGAGCGGTTCATGCAATTCTACTTCATCAACGCGAAGACCGTCGGCGATTTGACCGGCCTGTTCCTCGCCCAGCTCGACGAGCAGATGGGCAAGAAGGGGTTCCGCTTCGCGCTTCCGACGATCAGGCGACGCCCTCGGCGGCTCGGCGGGTTCGTCCTCGACCGCGGGCGTATCTCGATCCCAAACGACGGCTTCTTCCGTGAACAGCCGCTGCGCCTGCTCGAGCTCTTCGCCCTCGCCGCGCGGGAGCAGCTTGAGGTCCATCCGACGGCCATGCGCGCGGCCATCCGCGATGCATCGCTCATCGACGGCGAGCTCCGCCGCGATCCGCGCGCCAACGCTTTGTTCCTCGAAGTCCTCACCTGCATCAACAGGCCGGAAATCGTGCTCCGCTGGATGAACGAAGCGGGCGTGTTCGGGCGCTTCATTCCCGACTTCGGCCGGGTCGTCGCGCAGATGCAGTTCGACATGTACCATCATTATACGGTCGACGAGCATTCGATCCGCGCCATCGGCCTCCTCGCGCAGATCGAGCGCGGCGAGCTGAAGGCGGACCATCCGCTTTCGACCGCGATCCTGCAGCGGCAGATCTCGTCGCGGCGCTTGCTCTATGTCGCCGTGCTTCTCCACGACATCGCCAAGGGCCGCGGCGGCGACCACAGCGAATTGGGCGCCGAGATCGCGCTCAAGCTGTGTCCGCGGCTCGGCCTCGACCCGGCGGAGACGGAGACCGTCGCCTGGCTGGTCCGCCATCACCTGCTGCTATCCTCGACGGCCTTCAAACGCGACCTCGCCGACCCCAAGACGATCGAGGATTTCGTGCGCCAGGTGCAAAGCCCGGAGCGTCTCCGCCTGCTCCTCGCGCTCACCGTCGTCGACATCCGCGCCGTCGGTCCCGGCGTCTGGAACGAGTGGAAGCGCTCGCTGCTGCGGACCCTGTTCGAGGCTGCCGAAGAACGGCTGCGGCTCGGCCACAAGCAGCACGGCCGCACCGAACTGGTTCGCGCTCGCCAGCAAGAACTGGCCGACGCACTCAATTGGAAAGCGACCGCGGTACGCGCTCACGTAAGGCGGCTGCCCGACAGCTATTGGCTGGCCGAGCCCTTGCCGTGGCAGCTCGCCAACGCCCGCCAGGTCGCCGACGCCGAAGCACGGATCGGCGATCGCCAGCCGAGCGTCGTCGTCGAGGACGATCCCGAAAGCGGCGCGACGCGGGTCAGCGTCTTCACCCCCGACCGGGAAGGGCTCTTCTACCGCATCTGCGCCGGCCTCGCGTCGGCAGGCGCGAACATCATCGATGCACGCATTCACACGACGACGGACGGCATGGCGCTCGACAATTTGCTGGTGCTCGACGGCCGCGGCACGCCTTATGGCGAACGCCGCCAGCAGATTCGCCTGTTGCGTGCCGTCGAAAAGGCGCTGACCAGCGAAAAGCCGCCGCTGCTCCCGTCCCCCAAAACGTCGAGCAAGGTCGCGGCCTTCGACGTGGCAGCGTTCGTCGCCATCGCCGAGCGCGCCTCGACGCGCACGACGGTGGTCGAGGTCAATGCGCTCGACCGCCCTGCGCTTCTCGCGGCGCTCACGGCCGCCATCTACGAGTGCGGCCACAAAATTCACTCGGCCCATATCGCCACGTTCGGCGAGCGCGCTGTCGACGTCTTCTACCTGACGACGGGGCGCGGGACCAAGCTGAAGGGCGAGGAAATCGCCGCGCTGCGGGCGCGCCTGCTCGCTGCCGCGACCGACCCGGCCGCAGCCAAGGGCGCATAAGAAAAGGGCCCCGCCGTCGCCGGCGAGGCCCTCCCCCTGTTTGTTCGAGTGGTCGCGCTTAGCCGCGTTCGCCACGCTCCACCGGGGCGGGCGGCGGCGGCGGAGCGACCGGCTGCTCGACCACCACCGGCGGCGGCGGCGGGGCCGGCGGCGCGACATAGGCGACCGGTGCGGCACGACCGGTACCCAGCTTCCCGCGCAGCGTCAGGCCGAACGTCCGCGGTTCGCCGAGGAACGCGGCGTAAAGCTGGGTCGAGCGAGCGTAGAAGCCCGCATCGACCCCGCGCCGCGTGCCCGTGCCCTGGCCGAACGCGTCGAAGCCGACCTGCGTGTACTTGGTGTTGAACAGGTTCTGCGCCCAAAGCTCCAGCGCCCAGGTTTCCAGAGGCCCGCGGATGCCGACACGGGCGTTGACGACCGTGAACGGATCCTGGGTCTTCTCGATGTCGAGGTCGGAGCCGGTGTTGTACGACGAGGTCCGCCGCGCATCGACGTAGAACAGGGCGTGCATGCCGCTGTTGCCGATCGGCGGCGTGTAGCCGAGCGATCCCGTCAGCGTCAGCTTCGGCGCGTTCGAGATCTGCCGGCCCGGCAGCTGGAAGAACGGCGGCAGCAGAGCTTCGTCGGCGGTTCCGACCAAGTCGTTGCGATACTTGGCGTTCACGTAGGTGAGGCCGAACGCGCCGTTCACGTCGCGGATCGGGCGGAAGAAGGTTTCGATCTCAACGCCGCGCGAGCGGACGCCGGCCTTCCTCTTGCCGCCGCAAGGCACTGCAACCGAGCTGTTGTCGGTGTCGGCGCCGTTCAGGCCTTCAGAACAGCTGTTGATGTTCTCCACGACGAAATTGATGCCGTTGAACGTGTTCAGCTGGAAGTTGCGGAAGTCCTCGTTGAACAGCGCAACGTTCACGTCGAACCCGCGGCCGTTGTACTTGGCGCCGACTTCGTAGGCGTCGACGAGCTCCGGCTTGAAGCGGAGATCGTCGAGATCGACTGCCGCCTGGTTGAGGCCGGCGCGGTCGAGGTTGAAGCCGCCGGCCTTATATCCGCGCGAGTAGCTGGCGTAGGTCAGCAGTTCCGGAGTCGGCTTGAAGCTGAGGACGGCCGTCCCGGAGAACTTCTTCTCCGTCTTCGTGTCGCTTTCGAAGCTGCCGTTGATCGAGTTGATGGCGCAGGGAAGCGTGCCGATCGGGTTCAGCACCTGGCCCGAGAGCGCGGTTGCAAGCGCTGCAATCGCCGGGTTGAGCCCGAAATTGCCACCCGGGTTCGCGGCTGCCGCAGCTGCGAGCTGCTGAAGGCGGGTGATATTGGCCCGGTAATTGGCGCACTGGCTGTTGGAGGCGAGATCCGCCGTGATGCTCTTGCGGTCGACGGTGTACCGCGCACCCAGGGTCAGCGACAGCTGGTCGGTGACCTTGAAGATGTTGTGGGTAAACAGCGCGTAGTTGGTGCCCTTCTGCCGGAAGTCGTCCTGAGTCACCGTGTTCGCAAGCGGCGTGTTCACGACCTGGCTCGCGATCGCATTGATGATCAGGGGCCGGGCGAACACCGGAACCGCCGCCAGCGCCGGATTGGTGGTCAGCTGGTTGAGCACGAACCCTTGGGCAAACAGGTTGAGGTTGTTGAACCCGGGGAACGCCGCAAGCACGGGGCTTTGGGCGCGGATCAGTTCGCGAGCGAACGGATCGATCGCCGCGCCGGTCGACAGATTGTCGCGGCGGGTGATCTTCTCGTTCGCGTAGAAGCCGCCAACGAGCCAGTCGAGGCGGCCGTCCATGAGCTCGCCCTGGAGCCGCAGCTCCTGGGTGAAGGTCTTGAACTTGTTCTGATAATTTCCGTCGTCGTCGCGATAGAGCAAATCGAGATTGTTATAATCGAAGTCGCCGCCACCAATATAGTCGTTGGTGCGATAAGCGGTGATCGACGTCACTTCGGCCGCGCCCAGGTCATATTTCACTTCCGCCGAAAGGCCGCCGTCCTTGACGTCGGAGCGGTAGAAGCGCCCGGGCGTGATCGCCGTCTGACGACGATACGGATCGTCGATGATGGTCGCGCCTAGCGCGGTCAGCAGCGCCTTCGCGCTCGACGGCGCCTCACCGGTGCCGGCGACATAGTCGCTCGCCGGCAAATAGACGGCGGCGCAGCATTCCTCGTTGCGCTTCGCATAGTCGGCGATCAGCCGGATCGACAGGTCGGTCGTTGGTTGGAACAGCAGCTGGCCGCGAAGCAGCCAGCGGCGGCGGTCGTTGACACGGCGGCCGGAGATCACGTCCTTGATGAAGCCGTTGCGGCTCAGGAGCACGCCGTCGATGCGGCCCGCGACGGTGTCGCTAAGCGGCATGTTGATCGTCTCGTCGAGGCGAACGTAGCGGTAATTGCCGACGCTGAGCGCGCCCGCGACGAACGGGGTGAATTGCGGCTTGGCGGTGATCACCGAGATCACGCCGGCCGACGCGTTGCGGCCGAACAGGGTGCCCTGCGGTCCGCGAAGAACCTCGACGCGGTCGAGCGGCCCGAGTTCGGTCAGCGCGCCGCCGGTACGCGAGCGGTAGACGCCGTCGATATAGGTCGCGACCGAGCCTTCAAGGCCCGGGTTGTCGCCAACGGTGCCGATGCCGCGGATGCGAGCGACCGATGCGCCGGCTTCCGACTGGGTCGACGACACCAGCAGCGACGGCGACAGCTGGTTGAGCTGGCGGATGTCGGTCGCACCGGAATTCTGGAGCGTGTCGGCGGTGACCGCGCTGACCGCCAGCGGCACGTCGGACAGCGCCTGGTTACGGCGGGTCGCGGTGATGATGATGTTGCCGCTGTCGACCGGCTGCTGTTCCTGCGCCGTATTGGCGACCGCGGCACTGTCGCTGGTCGGGCTCGTCGTCGGCGCTGCGTTGGTCTGCGTCGTATCCGGCACCGTCGGCTGCGTCGGCGGCTGCTGAGCGAATGCGGGCGTCGCCACTGCGACCATGCCGGCTGAAAGCAACCAAGCGGACTTGCGGATCATCTCTGTCTCCCCCGGGCAGGCGCGCCCATCTGGGATCAAAGCTAAACCGGAAGAGCGCCGCTTGGGAAGCATCGCGGAAGGGCCGCTCGCAAATATGCGGCGGCCCTGCAGCAATTTGGCAACATTATTGTAAGTAAGGGCCACGCACAGGGCGTCCGGGGGACGTCCGAGCATGGCCCTCTGCCTGCAGCCGGTCCGGGGGACCGGCGAAGCCAATGCTCACGCCGCCTTACTTGGGCGCGAGCACCATCAGCATCTGCCGGCCTTCCATCCGCGGATGGGCTTCGACCTTGGCTGCCTCCTGGGTCTGCTCCTGAACGCGCCGAAGCACCGCCATGCCGAGCTCGCCGTGCGCCATTTCGCGGCCGCGGAAGCGCATCGTGACCTTGACCTTGTCCCCTTCCTCCAGGAACTCGAAGACCTTCTTCATCTTCGTGTCATAGTCGTGGTCGTCGATGTTCGGACGCATTTTGATCTCCTTGATCTCCTGCGTCTTCTGCTTCTTGCGCTGCTCGGCGGCCTTCTTCTGCGCTTCATATTTGAAGCGGCCGATGTCGAGGAACTTGGCGACGGGCGGATCGGCGTTCGGCGAAATCTCCACCAGGTCCAGACCGACCGATTGCGCCTGCTCGAAAGCTTCGCGCGTATACATCACGCCCAAATTCTCGCCATTCTCGTCGATCACCCGGACCTTCTGGGACTGGATGAACTCGTTATAGCGGGGGCCGCTCATCTGCGGCGGCGGCGCCATTCCTCGGCGCGGGTAGGGCGGGGGTATAGCTGCGTCTCCTGATTGCTGTTGATTAACCGTGCCGAAGTAAGCGCTTGGACGCGGCTTGAAAAGATTGCCGCGCACCTGCTGCGTCGTTTTTGCGTCAGCTGTGGCCGGCGGGCGTCATCGCCAGGTGGACCAGCGGGTAGGGCCGGCCCTGCGGATCAGTCTCGGACCGGCCAACGATCGTGAAGCCCTTGGCAAGGTAAAAGGGCAGCGCATTGCTTGCCTGCTCGCTGGCATCGACCCGCGCATCGGGCGCAATCTTCAGCGCATGGTCTAGCAGCATCGTGCCGATCCCCTGCCCATGGCAGTCCGGGTGGACGAACAAGGCGTCGATCATCGTTCCGTCCATGACCAGGAAGCCGCGCGGGCGATCCTCGGCGTCGGCGGCAATCCACATCTCGACCTTGGGCAGGAAATCCTCCGCGACCATGCGATCGATGTCGCGCCGGTCATCGGGGGTCAGGAACTGGTGGGTGGCGTCGACGGCCGCGCGCCAGATTTCGACTGCCGCGGGCACGTCCGCCGCCGTGCCCTTGCGGACCTTCATCGCAGGTCGGGCGCGATCGCCTCGGCACGCATCGACGCGATCGCCTCGTCCAGCGGCACGACCAGCTGCCGCTCTTCGGAGCCGAGCCGGCGCAGCGCGACCGTGCCTTCCTCGGCCTCGCGCTTGCCGACGACCAGCAGCATCGGAACCTTGGCCAGGCTGTGCTCGCGCACCTTGTAATTGATCTTCTCGTTGCGAAGGTCGGTATCGGCGCGGATCCCCGCCGCAGTCAGCTTCGCCGCGACTTCCTGCGCATAGCCGTCGGCGTCGGACACGATGGTCGCGACGACCGCCTGCACGGGCGCAAGCCACAGCGGGAACTTGCCCGCATAATGTTCGATCAGGATGCCGATGAACCGCTCGTACGATCCGAAGATCGCGCGGTGCAGCATCACCGGCCGGTGCTTGGCGCCGTCTTCGCCGATGTACGTGGCGTCGAGCCGCTCCGGCAGCACGCGGTCGGACTGGATCGTACCGACCTGCCAGGTCCGTCCGATCGCGTCGGTCAGATGCCATTCCAGCTTCGGCGCATAGAAAGCGCCTTCGCCGGGCAGCTCTTCCCAGCCATATTCGTCCGTCGCCATGCCGGCCGCGATGACCGCATTGCGAAGCTCGCTCTCCGCTTTGTCCCAGTCCTCGTCGCTGCCGAACCTGTTGTCGGGGCGAAGCGCCAGCTTCACGGCATAAGTGAAGCCGAAATCCTTGTAGACGCGGTCGGCGAGCGCGCAGAAGGCCCGCACTTCATCGACGATCTGGTCCTCGCGGCAGAAGATGTGCGCATCGTCCTGCGTGAACTGGCGCACGCGCATCAGCCCGTGAAGCGCGCCGTGCGGCTCGTTCCGGTGGCAGCTGCCGTTCTCGTACAGCCGCAGCGGCAGGTCGCGATAGCTGGTGATGCCCTGCTTGAAGACCAGCACGTGCGCCGGGCAGTTCATCGGCTTCAGCGCCATCAGGTCGGCCTGGCCCGAAAGCACCGGCGCGTCCTCGTCCGTGCCCGGAATCTCGTCCGGCACGATGAACATGTTCTCGCGATATTTGCCCCAGTGGCCGCTCTTCTCCCACTGCCGCGCGTCCATCAGCTGCGGGGTCTTGATCTCCTGGTAGCCGGCCTCGTCGATGCGGCGGCGCATATACTGCTCGAGCTGGCGCCAGATCATGTAGCCGTTGGCATGCCAGAACACCGACCCGTGCGCCTCGGCCTGGAGGTGGAACAGGTCCATCTCCTGCCCGAGCTTGCGATGGTCGCGCTTGGCCGCTTCCTCGAGCCGGACGAGATGAGCGTCGAGCTGCTTCTTGTTGAGCCAGGCCGTCCCGTAGATGCGGCTCAGCATCCGGTTCTTGGGATCGCCGCGCCAATAAGCGCCGCTGACCCGCGTCAGCTTAAACGCCTGCGGGTCGAGCTTGCCGGTCGAGGCGAGGTGCGGACCGCGGCAGAGGTCGATCCACGCGGTGTCCGCATGTCCCGAACGGTACATGGTGATCGGCTCGCCCTCGGGCAGCTCCATCACCCATTCGGCCTTGAACCGCTCGCCCTGCTTCTCGAACAAGGCGCGCACGTCCTCGCGCTTCCACACTTCGCGGATGAGCGGCTCGTCGCGGGCGATGATCCTGCGCATCTCTTCCTCGATCGCCGGAAGCTCTTCCTCGGTGAACGGCCCATGCTCGGCGGTCGGGGCAAAGTCGTAGTAGAAGCCGTCGTCGGTCGCGGGGCCAAAGGTGATCTGCGTGCCGGGGAACAGGTTCTGCACCGCTTCGGCGAGGATGTGCGCAAAGTCGTGCCGCACCAGCTCGAGCGCGTCGGCTTCGTCCTTGGACGTGATCAGCGCCAGGCTCGCGTCGCCCTCGAACGGGCGCATGATGTCGCGGACCTCGCCGTCGACGCGCGCGGCAAGCGCGGCCTTGGCGAGCCCCGGCCCGATCGCCGCGGCGACATCCGCGGGCGTCGAACCTTCCGGCATCTCCCGAACCGACCCGTCGGGGAGCGCGATCTTGAACATTTTGGTCATCGCACCGGCATGTAGCGCTGCGGCCCGTTGGCCTCAACCTAAGTAGACGTGGAAAGCTCCCTTGACATCCGCAAGAGTATCAGTAAAGCTACCTTTACTTAGTGGAAAGGAAGCTTACGTGTCCAACTCGAACCCCGCCCAGCGGCGCTACACCATATCGGTGCTGCTGTTGTCCGTGGCCTACATGCTGATCCTGTTCGGGGTGATCACCTTCTTCAAGAACAGCAACCCGCGGGGCGCGTCAGCCTACGTCGCGGCCGTCCTGCCGGCGCTGCCGATCATCGGCATCTTCTTCGCCATGGGCCGCTACCTCATCGACGAGCAGGACGAATATGTCCGCATGCTCGTCGTCCGTCAGACTTTGTGGGCCAGCGGCTTCGCGCTGAGCATCGCCACGATCTGGGGCTTTCTCGAGAATTTCGATTTGGTCGGCCATGTCGATGCTTATTACGCAGCCGTGCTCTGGTTCGGCGGGCTGGGTATCGGCTCGCTGATGAACCGCCTGACCCTCGGCTCCAGCGGCCGCTGCTGATGGAAAATCGCCTCAAGGTCCTGCGCGCCGAGCGCAACTGGAGCCAGCAGGACCTCGCCGAACGGCTCCAGGTCTCCCGCCAGAGCGTGAACGCGATCGAGACCGGCAAGTACGATCCCTCGCTGCCGCTCGCCTTCCGCATCGCCGAACTGTTCGAGCTCGGCATCGAAGAAATCTTCGTCTCCCCCACCCGGCGAAGCTCCAAGGCCATCTAGGCCACTCAACCACTCACTACAGGAGGAACTTATGCGTCTTTGCGCACTGATGCTTTGCGCCCTCGCGGCGTCCACGCTCGACTGGTCCGCGCCTGCTCATGCAGCGGCCAAGGCAGCCGCCGCGAGCCAATTCGCACCGTCGCGGTTCAGCGTCGTCGTCGAGGGCAAGGGCCCCCACGTCATCTTCATCCCCGGCCTGTCGAGCACGCGCGACGTCTGGGCGGCGAGCGTCCAGGCCCTGAAGTCGAAATACCGCCTGCATCTCGTGCAGCTGAAAGGCTTCGGCGAGGAGGCCGGACCGAATGCGTCCGGACCGGTCCTCAAACCCTTCGTCGAAGAGCTCGCGGCCTATATCGAGGCCAACAAGCTGAAGTCGCCGGCTATTGTCGGCCATTCGATGGGCGGACTCGCTGCACTGATGCTGGCCGCGGAGCACCCGCGTGCCGCCGGCAAGCTGATGATCGTCGACGCCTTCCCGTTCATCGGCCCGGTGTTCGGCGCGCCGGATGTCGCGACGATCACCCCGCGCGCCGAGCAGATGCGCTCCATGGTGCTCGCCCAGGCCGCCAAGGTGACGCCGGCATTCGGCAAGCCGGCGGACTGCCCGGCGACACTCCCCGCACCCGCCAGGATCGTCGGCAACATGACCAACAGCGCGGTTGGCGCCTGCATCATGAAGCATGGCGCGACGGCATCCGACATGCGCGTCGTCGCTCAGGCCATGTACGACGACATGCTCACCGACATGCGCCCGCGCCTCAAGGACATCGCCGTGCCGGTCACCATGCTTTACCCGCAGGACGACCGCCTGGTGACGAAGGAAGAAGCGGACAAGCTCTATGCCGAAAGCTATGCCGGCACGCCAAAGCTGAAGCTGGTGCGGATCCCCGGCAGCTACCACTTCATCATGCAGGACCAGCCCGCATTGTTCGAAGAGCAGCTGAAGGCGTTCCTGCGCTAGTCGGCGCTACTGCCCGAGCGCTGCCCCGATGATCGCTTCGGCCCGGCTGAACAGCTGCGTGTCGACGGTCACGCCGGACGCTGCCGCATTTTCCCGCACCTGTTCGGGGCGCGACGCACCGATGATCGCCGAGGCGACGTTCGGCTCGCGAAGCACCCAGGCAAGCGCGAATTGCGGCAGCGTCAGGCCGGCTTCCTCGGCGATCGGCTTCAGCTGCTGCACGGCCCGAAGCACTTGCGGTTCGAGCAGCCGGTCCATGAAGCCGCTCATCTCGCTGCTGGCCGCGCGCGAGTCCTTGGGCGGCGGCGCATCGGGATCGTACTTGCCGCTCAGCACGCCCTGGCCGAGCGGCGACCAGACGATCTGCGAAATGCCGTTGGCCGCGCATAGCGGGATGACCTCGTCTTCCGGCTCGCGCCACAGCAGTGAATATTGCGGCTGGCTCGAGACGAACTTGGCAACACTTGTCCCGAGCGTCGACGAGGGGCCGGTCATCTCGATCGCCGCCTGGATGCGATCGGCGGGCCATTCCGAAAAGCCGATGTAGCGCACCTTGCCGCTGTCCACCGCCCGGGTCAGCGCCTCCATCGTCTCCTCGAGCGGCGTGTCCCAATCATAACGGTGACACTGATAAAGATCGATGACGTCGGTCTGCAGCCGCTTCAGCGACGCATCGAGCTGCTTTTCGACCTGCGCGCGCGATAGCCCGCGGTCGGTGTCGCTCATCGGGAAGAACAGCTTGGCCGCCAGCACGTAGCTGTCGCGCGGCCGCCCCTTCAGCGCTTCGCCGAGGAACGTCTCGGCGGCACCGCGGCCATAGACGTTCGCGGTATCGATGAAATTGATGCCCTGCTCGAAGGATTCGTCGAGGCAGGCGCGCGCCTTGTCCGCTTCGACGCCGACGCCATAGGTGAGCCAGGATCCCAGCGAAATCTCGGAAACTTCGAGGTCGCTGTCGCCGAGCTTGCGATATTTCATGGCCGTTCCTCCTGAACCTGTGGTCGACGCCAGCTAGGCCGCCTGCCGCACCGCATCAATCTCGGCTCGCCACGACAACCGACCGTTTGGGCAAGTGCGGAAGCTCCGCCGCCAAGGCGGCAATGGCGGCTGCGATCTTGTCGCCGCCCTGCTCCGAAGGTTCGATCGGGTTCGCATAGTCGCTCGGCTCGCTGCAGATCAGTCGCAGGTCGATCAGTGGCAAACCGCGGCTGAAGGCGGCGCGGGTAATCACATCGTTGAAAAGCGACAGGGCCGCCGTGATGACCGTTCCTTCGGGAGGCGGGAAATTCGCATCGTAGATCGTGCATAGGGCCGCCGGAACTCCGGTGGCGGCCAGTTGCTCGACCAGCCGCGCATAGCCATCGCGGAACGCGGCCTGCGCCTCGGCAAGCATCATCACCGCCTCGCCCACCGACGTGCTGCGCTTCTGTAGCAGGTGCGCTTCGCCCAGCGCGTCATTGCCGCCGGCGCTCACCACCAGCAATGTCGCATCGGCCGGCAGCCGCCCCAGCTGCGACGAGACGCCTGCGACCACCGCTCCGTCGACTGCGAGAAGGCTGGCACGCGAGTCGCTCGGCAGCTTCGAACGCAGCTGGCGGACCACGTCCGGCGCCCCGCCGACATAGGCGGCATTGTCGAAGATGGAATCGCCGAGAAGGATGATGTGACCTGACATGAGCAGTGCCTAACTCCTCAAGTGGTGCCCCTGTTCACCGCCGCCACGCCTTGGCCTAAGCGGGGCGCATGATCGCAAGTGCAGCCGACCCCGAGACCTTCAACGTGAATGGTCGATCGATCGCATACCGCGCGAGGCCGGGCTCTTCCCCGACATTGGTCTTCCTGCCGGGCTATGCCTCGGACATGGAGGGCACCAAGGCGCTCGCGCTCGACGGCTTTGCGCAAGAGCGCGGCTCGTCGATGCTGCGCCTGGACTATTCCGGGACGGGCTCCAGCGCCGGCCGATTCGAGGACGGCACCCTCGCGCTTTGGCTCGAGGAAGCGCTTGCCGCGGTGGACGAGCTGACCGACGGTCCGCTGATCCTGGTCGGCTCCTCGATGGGCGGGTGGATCGCGCTTCATCTGGCGCTGCTCAGGCCCGAGCGCGTCCAGGCCCTGGCCGGGATCGCCGCCGCGCCGGACTTTACCGAATGGGGCTTCGGCCCGCCGCAACGCGCGATGCTGGAGCGCGAAGGCCGGCTCGGCCAGCCCGATCCCGAAGGCCGCGCAACGCCGCATCTGATGACCCAGGCGTTCTGGCAATCGGGCCAGGCGCTCCGGCTCCTCGACGGAGAGATCGCTATCGACTGCCCCGTCCGGCTGATCCACGGCGAGGACGACCGCGACGTCCCGCTCGACGTCGCCTTCCGCACGATGCGCGCGCTGCGTTCATCCGATGTCCAGCTGAACGTCATCAAGGGCGGCGGTCACCGCCTGTCGGAATCGCATGAGATCGCTGCGATCCTGCACACCGTCGAAGGCCTGCTGGAGCGCCAACCTTGATCCTTCTTCTTGCCGCCGCCGTCGCCGCAGCCGCGCCGCAAACGGCCAAATGCCCGGACCTCGTCACTCCCGAAGCGCTCGTCTGCCGCGCCCTCAGCGCGCAGTCGGGCGGCGATCCCGCCGGCGCCGCACGCGCGTTCGAAGAAGCGGCGAAGGCTGCCTCCGACACCGACCCGGCCACGGCGCGCCTGTGGGCGGCAGCCGGCAATATGTGGATCGCGGCGGACCAGCCCGGGAAGGCGGCCGTCGCGCTGGACAAGGCGCTGGCGATGCGCGGCCTCGTTGCCGAGCAGCGCGGCGAAGCGCTTCTCGACCGCGCCCGCGCAGCCGAGGCGCAAGACGATCTCAAGACGGCCCGTGCGAAGCTCGACGAGGCGGGACAGACCATCTCCGCAGATCCCTTCTACTGGTATTTTGCCGCGGCGCTGGCGATCCGCGAAGGCGACGGCAATGCCGCGCAGACGGCGATCAACAAGGCGCTGGCGCTCGCGCCGGGCGATCCGACCATCTTGTTCGAAGCCGGCCACGTCGCCCATTTCCGGGGCGAGACCGACAAGGCGCGCAGCTACTGGATGCGTGCGGCGGGCAGCGACAATGGCGAGATCGGCAAGGCTGCGGCGAAGGCGGTCGAAATGCTCGGCGTGACGCCGGTCGTGAAATCCGGCGTGACGCCGCCTAAATAGGCGCGATGCGCTTCCTCCATTCCATGCTGCGGGTCGCCGACCCCGACGCCACCCTCCGCTTCTTCAACCTGCTCGGCCTCGAAGAGCGCCGACGCATGGAGAATGAAGCGGGCAAATTCACCCTCATCTTCCTCGGCGTCCCCGGCGACGAAGGCGGCGAGGTCGAGCTGACCTACAATTGGGGAAAGGACGAGCCCTACGGCGGCGGCCGCAACTTCGGCCATCTCGCCTATCAGGTCGACGACATCTACGAGACCTGCCAACGACTCATGGACGCGGGCGTGACGATCAACCGCCCGCCGCGCGACGGCCGCATGGCCTTCGTCCGCAGCCCCGATAACATCTCCGTGGAGTTGCTTCAGAAAGGCCAGGCGCTCGCCCCGGCCGAGCCCTGGGCATCGATGCCGAACACGGGCGAGTGGTAGTGCTGGAGATCGTCCCCGTCTCGGCATTTTCCGACAATTACATCTGGCTGGTCCACGATTCCGACAGCGGCGAGACCGCGGTGGTCGATCCCGGCGACGCCGCCCCGGCGCTTGCCGAGGCGGAGCGGCGCGGCTGGACCATCGGCCAGGTCTGGAACACCCACTGGCACCCGGACCACACCGGCGGCAACCTCGCGATGAAGGATGCGACCGGCACGGTCATCTCGGGACCTGCCGGCGAGCGGATCCCGGGGCGGGACGCGGTCCTGCGCGAAGGCGATGAAGTGCGGCTGGGGCAACATCGCGGACGGATCGTCGAAGTGCCGGGCCACACGCTCGACCACATTGCCGTCGTCTTCGACGAAGAGCGGGTGGCGTTCGTCGGCGACACCTTGTTCGCCATGGGCTGCGGCCGGTTGTTCGAAGGCACGCCGGAGCAGATGTACGGCTCGCTGCAGCGGCTCGCCGGCTTGCCGGACGACACGAAGCTCTATTGCGCGCACGAATATACGCTCTCGAACGCCCGCTTCGCCGCCCATGCGGAGCCGGAGAACACGGCCATTGCGGAGCGCGTCCGAAACGTCGAGCAACTGCGCGCACGAGGCGAAATCACGCTGCCGACCACGATCGCGCAGGAACGGGAGACGAACCCCTTCGTTCGTTCTTCCAGCGTCGCTGAGTTTGCGGCGCGCAGGGCCGCCAAAGACAGCTTCAGTTAAGCCTTAGCGGGGCTGGATGCGGCGGATCAGAATCGGGAGATTGGAGATGAGGAAGTTCGCGTTGCTCGTGGTCGGAGCGTCTCTCGGCGCGTGCACGGCGGCGCCGCCCTCGCCTTACCCCTATGGATATGCCGGCACTTCGCCGATCAACGACCCGCGTCTGGGCCAGCTGCTTGCCGGCCGGGTTGCGGGCCAGCCTCGCCAGTGCCTCAACGCTTCGCGATCGGCGGACCTCCTCCCGGTGGCAGGCAATTACGTCGCCTACCGCGACCTCGGCACCATCTACGTCAGCCGGACGGACGGGATCTGCGACACCCGGCGTAGCAGCAACACGCTGGTGACCAGGTCTGTCGGCCTGTCGTCGGGCCCCTGCCGTGGCGACACCGCTTATGTGGTGGATTCCGGTTCAGGGATGACCGTCGGCAGCTGCACGTTCGGCGATTTCGTCCCTTACGACCGCGCCCGCTAGCTCCGGTAAAGCGCGTCTAGCCTCGGCGCATATTGCTTCGAGATGACGTGCCGCCGGATCTTCAAAGACGGCGTCAGCTGCTCGTTTTCGATCGTGAAGCCCTCGTCGGCGAGCACGAAGCGCCGCACCTTCTCGATCACGGACAAGTCCGCGTTCACGCGGTCGACCGCTTTCTGGAGCCGCTGCTGGACGTCGGGCTTGCCGGCGATCTCCGGATCGGGAACCAGCAGGGCGACGAGGTGCGGGCGGCGGTCGCCATAGACCATTGCCTGGGCGATCTCAGGCTGCAGCGTCAGCATGCCTTCGACGCGCTGCGGCGAGACATTGTCGCCCTTGTCGTTGACGATCAGGTCCTTCTTGCGGTCGGTGATAACGATCCGGCCCTTGTCGTCGAAATGGCCGACGTCGCCCGTCGCAAGCCAGCCGTCGGGGCTTAGCACCCGCTCCGTTTCTTCCGGGTTGCGCCAATAGCCGTGCATGACCAGCTCGCCGCGGACCATGATCTCGCCGTCCTCGGCGATCCGCACTTCGGTGTCCTTGATCGGCGGCCCGACGGTCTCCAGGCGGATGCCGACGCTCGGCCGGTTGGCGCTGATCACCGGCGCCGCCTCGGTCTGGCCATAGCCCTGCAGGAAGGTGATCCCGAGCGACTGGAAGAAAATGCCGATCTCGGGATTGAGCGGTGCGCCGCCCGACACCCAGGCCTTGGTGCGGCCGCCGACCTTTGCGCGCAGCTTCTTGCGCAAGGTCATTTCGAGGATGCGGTCCATCGGCACGTTCCACGGCTTCAAGCGCCCTTCATATTTCTCGGCGCCGATCGCCATCGCCCGCTTGAAGAGATAGTTCGAAATGCCGCCGCTGCCTTCCAGCCCCTTGAGGATGCGGCTGCGAAGCATTTCGAACAGCCGCGGCACGACGATCATGATCGTCGGACGCGTCTCCTCGATGTTCGCGGCGAGCTTCTCCAGGCTCTCGGCATAATAGATCTCGGCGCCGAGCCCGATCGGGAACATCTGCCCGCCGGTATGCTCGAGCGCATGGCTCGCCGGCAGGAACGACAGGAACACCTCGTCGGCCCAGCCGAAATCGCTGGAGATGACGTCCGTCGCGCCCGCGACATTGTGCAGGATCGCGCCATGGTGCTGCATCACGCCGCGCGGCGCGCCGCCGGTGCCGCTGGTGTAGATGATGCAGGCGAGATCGCGGCGGCCGACGCTCTTCATCCGCTGGGCCAGCGCTTCGACATCGCTCTTGCCGCCGGCCAGCGTGCTCCAATCGTGGAATGCGACCCAATCAGGCGCCTGGATCGCCCGCAGCGGCTCCATCGACACCACATGGTGGCAGTCGGCGGAAGTCAGCACCGCCGGCACCAGATTCTTCGCCAGCTTCTGGTTCGACACGATGACCGCCCGCGCGCCCGAATCGCCGAGGATGTGCGCGTGGTCGCGGGTGGTGTTCGTCGTGTAGGTCGGCACCGTGACGCAGCCCGCGGCCATGATGGCGAGGTCGGCGATCAGCCATTCCGGCCGGTTCTCGCTGACCAGGCAGACTCGATCGCCCGGGTGGAGCCCCATCGCCTTGAGCGCATCGGCAAGCGACGCGACCTGCCGCGCCGCCTCGGCCCAGCTGATCGAGCGCCATTCCCGTTCGCGCTTCGCCCACAGGAAGGGCGCGTCGCCTTTCTCCCGTGCGCGAGTGAGGAACATCTCGACCAGATTGTCGAAATGCTCGAGCTGCCGAGCCTGCTTCATTGTGCGACCGCGACCCCCTCGCTGCGCGGGTCGGCACCGCCCGACCAGCTTCCATTGACCAGTCCCACCGCATTCGCCTTGAACGTCATCGGCGATTGCGTGCGCACGTCGGCATGGCCGAGCGCTCTGAGCTGCGGGATCATCGTTTCCAAAGTGGTGCCGCTCTCGACGAAGACCGTGTCCCCCGGCGCGAAGATCGTCGGCAGTGCGATCGCTTCCTGCGGCGTCATCTTGAAGTCCGTGTAGCCGATGATCGCCTTGATCACCTGCGCCGGAATGGTCGATCCGCCGGCAGCGCCCACGGTCAGCACCGGCTTGCCCTCAGGTCCATAGACGATGGTCGGCGCCATCGAGCTGCGCGGCCTTTTGCCGCCCTCAACCCGGTTGGCCACGGGACAGCCGTCCTTCTCCGGAACGAAGCTGAAATCCGTCAGCTCATTGTTGAGATAATAGCCGTTCACCATCAGCCCCGACCCGAACACGCTCTCGATCGTCGAGGTTTCCGACGCGACATTGCCCCAGCGGTCCACCACCGAGAAATGCGAAGTGCCGCGCTCCACCTGGGCCGGCGGCGGGCAGGTGGCCGGCGCGCCGGCAGGCACGCCTGCGACGACACTAGCCATCGTCGATGTCGGCGAGATCAGCGCCGAGCGCGCGGCGAGATAGGCAGGGTCCGCCAGTCCGGCGAGCGGCACGCGCACGAAGTCCGGATCGCCTATATATTTGTCGCGGTCGGCATAAGCGAGCCGCTCGGCTTCGGCGAGCAAGTGCCATGCGGTCGGCGACTGCGGCCCCAGCGCCGCGAGGTCGAACCGCTCCAGCATCTTCAGCGTAGCGAGAACGATAAAACCGCCCGACGAGGACGGGCCCATCCCGCACACCCGGTAGGAGCGATAGGTGCCGCACACCGGCGGCCGCGGCTTGGCCTCGTAGCTCGCGAGATCGCGCGCGGTCATCGGCGCCGGATTGTGCGCCGCGCCGGAGACGGCGGCAGCGACAGCCTGCGCATTCGGCCCGACGTAAAAGCTGTCCGGCCCCCGACGTGCAAGCTGCTCCAGGAAGCGGGCGAGCGCCGGGTTCTTGATCGTCGCGCCCACCGGCTTCGGGCTTCCGTCCGGCAGATAATAGATCGCCCGCGCCTCGGCCGTCAGGCCGCCGATTGCGCGCCCGCGCTCCAGCGTCGCGTGGAACCGCGGCGTGACCGTGAACCCGTCGCGCGCCAGCCGGATGGCCGGCTGGAACAAGGCCGCCCAGTCGAGCTTGCCGTAGCGCTTGTGGGCCAGCGCCATCATCCGGATGTTGCCCGGCACGCCGACGCTCCTGCCGCCCGGCTGCGCGTCGCTGAAGGCCATCGGCTGGCCGTTCACCAGCCACCAGTCGGGCCGCGCCGCCGCCGGCGCTTTCTCGCGCCCGTCGAAGGTGACCGGCTCTGCGCCGGCTTTCGAATATACCAGGTAACCGCCGCCGCCGATGCCGGAGCTTTGCGGCTCGACCACGGTCAGCGCCAGCATCGTCGCGAAGGACGCGTCGACAGCATTGCCGCCCTTGCGCAGGATTTCGGCGCCGGCCTCTGCCGCCCGCGGATCGGCCGCGCTGACCATCCCTGAAGCGGCAGTCTGCGCCGGCCGCGCCGAGGCATTGGTGCCCGAAAGTGCCAGCGCGCCGGCAAGCAGAAGCGAGTGAAGGGTCCGCATCAGGTGGCGCTACCTTGTGCCAACCGCCTCGGCAATGTTGGCCATGCCTTCGCGCTCCAGCCGCTCCGCCAGGCCGAGCGCGATCCGCCTCGCGATCCCCGACCCATGATAGACCATCGCGCTGTACAGCTGCACCAGGCTGGCGCCGGCGCGGATCCGCTCCCACGCGTCGTCTGCGGTGGCAATCCCCCCGACCCCGATCAGCGGAATCTCCCCGCCGCTCGCCGAGCGGAAAGCGCGCAGCGCCTTCACCGCCAGCGGCTTCAACGGCGCGCCCGAAAGCCCGCCACTCTCCCCGCGATGCTTGGACTTCAGCGGTGGCCGCGACACAGTCGTATTGGCGACGATGATGGCGTCGATTCCCTCATCGCTCGCCACCCGCACGATCTGCTCGGGTTCATGCTCTCCAAGATCCGGCGCCACCTTCAAAAAAATTGGCGGCCCACCGTTCCCCCGCGCCTCCCGCACCGCCGCAAGCAGCGCCTTCAGCGCCCCCTCGTCCTGCAGCTGGCGCAGCCCCGGCGTGTTCGGCGAACTGATGTTGATCGTGAGGTATCGCGCGACTGGGCTCATCGCCCGCACCCCTTCGGCATAATCGGCGATCCGGTCGGCGCTGTCCTTGTTAGCGCCGATATTGACGCCGATGAGCCCCGTCACCCGCCGCAGCCGCGCGAACGCTGCCTGCTGGCCCTCATTGTTGAAGCCCAAGCGGTTGATCACGGCCGCGTCCTCGACCAGCCGGAACATCCGCGGCTTTTCATTGCCCGGTTGCGGCCGTGGCGTCAGTGTCCCCACCTCGACGAAGCCGAAGCCGAGCCCCAACATCTGCGCCGGAACCTCGGCATTCTTGTCGAACCCCGCCGCAAGCCCGACCGGGCTCGGGAACTCGAGGCCCCCGACAACCGAGCGAAGGGACGCCGGGAAAGGCGCCGGGCGTCGCGCCGGTAGCCGCTTCAGCGTCGCGATCGTCGCGCCATGCGCACGCTCGGCGTCGAGCGCGAAAGCGGCGGGGCGGATGAGCGGATAAAGACGCATCGCCGAGCGCCTAGACTATTCCGGCGCGAAGGTTGAGTTTCCCGGTGCAACGCACTAAATCGGACTGGAAAGCTCCGAATAGCCATGCGTCTTACCCACCTCGCCGATTATGCGGTCGTGATGATGACCGCCGCCGCCCGCAGGGGCGAAGGCGAACGGCTGTCCGCGACCGAGCTCGCCGAGGAAACCGGCGTGCCGCTCCCGACCGCGCAGAAGCTGATGGGCAAGCTCGCCGCCGCGGGCCTGCTCGACAGCGTGCGCGGCGCCGGCGGCGGCTTCACGCTCGCGCGGCCCGGGCAGCAGATCAGCCTCGCCGACATCATCGAAGCGGTCGAGGGCCCGATCGCCATGACCCAGTGCAGCGGCTCGGACGAAAGCTCGGACTGCGCACTCGATGCGCACTGCCGTGTGAAGCCGCACATGAACATCGTCAGCAACGCCGTCCGCGGCGCGCTCGGCGCCGTCAGCCTCACGGAACTGGCACGATGACAGACGACGTCGCCAACGCCGAAATCCGCGAGAAGATCGCGCAGGATTACGAATGGGGCTTCGTCTCCGACGTCGAGCAGGAGTTCGCGCCCAAGGGTCTCAATGAGGACACCGTCCGGTTCATCTCGGCCAAGAAGAAGGAGCCCGAGTGGATGCTCGAGTGGCGCCTCAGGGCCTATCGCGCCTGGCTGGAGATGGAGGAGGTCAGCTGGGCCAAGCTCGACATCCCGGCGATCGATTTCCAGGACGCTTATTATTACGCCGAGCCCAAGAAGAAGCCGACGCTCGCGTCATTGGACGAGCTCGATCCGGAAATCCGCCGCACCTATGAAAAGCTCGGCATTCCGATCGAGGAGCAGAAGGTGCTCGCCGGCGTCGAAGGCGCGCGCAAGGTCGCGGTCGACGCAGTGTTCGACAGCGTCAGCGTCGCGACCACCTTCCGCGAGGAACTGTCGAAGGCGGGCGTCATCTTCCTGTCGATCTCGGAAGCCATCCGCGAGCATCCGGAGCTGATCCGCAAATATCTCGGCTCGGTCGTTCCGCAGCGCGACAATTACTTCGCCTGCCTAAACAGCGCGGTCTTCTCCGACGGTACCTTTGTCTACATCCCTGAGGGCGTCCGCTGTCCGATGGAGCTGTCGACCTACTTCCGCATCAATGCCGAGAATACCGGCCAGTTCGAGCGTACTTTAATCGTCGCCGACAAGGGCAGCTACGTCAGCTACCTCGAAGGCTGCACCGCGCCGATGCGCGACGAGAACCAGCTCCACGCCGCGGTCGTCGAAATCTTCGCGCACGAGGACGCGGAGGTGAAATACTCGACGGTCCAGAACTGGTACCCGGGCGACGCCGAAGGCAAGGGCGGCATCTTCAACTTCGTCACCAAGCGCGCGCTATGCAGTGGCGACCGCTCGAAGGTCAGCTGGACCCAGGTCGAGACCGGCAGTGCGATTACCTGGAAATATCCGAGCTGCATCCTCAAGGGCGACGGCAGCGTCGGCGAATTCTACTCGGTCGCACTGACCAACAACCGCCAGCAGGCGGACACCGGCACCAAGATGATTCACATCGGCGCCAACACCCGCTCGACGATCGTCAGCAAGGGCATCAGCGCCGGCCGCAGCGACAACACCTATCGCGGCCTCGTTCGCGTGCTCCCGAAGGCGGAGAACGTCCGCAATTTCACGCAGTGCGATTCGCTGCTGCTCGGCGACCAGTGCGGCGCGCACACCGTGCCCTACATCGAGGTCAAGAACCCGACCGCGACCATCGAGCATGAAGCGACGACGTCGAAGATCAGCGAGGACCAGCTCTTCTACGCGATGAGCCGCGGCCTCGATCAGGAAGCCGCGGTCGCGCTGATCGTCAACGGCTTCGCCCGCGAAGTGCTCAAGCAGCTGCCGATGGAATTCGCGGTCGAGGCGCAGAAGCTGCTCGGCATCAGCCTCGAAGGGAGCGTCGGCTGATGGCGCGCGCCCTTGTCGTCGCCAACATCCGCTTCAAGGATCGCGCTCGCTACGATGCCTATGCAGCGGCCTTCCCTGCCGTGTTCGCAAACAGCGGCGGGAAGATGCTCGCGGCGGACGAAGCACCGCAACTCGAAAGCGGCGACGGCTCGGGCGTCGACAAGATCGTCGTCATGCGGTTCGACAGCGAGGAAGCGGCGCGCTCCTTTCTCAACTCTCCTGAATATGTGCGGATCGCCGAAGACCGCGATGCCGGCGCGGACGTGACCGCGTGGATTGTGAAAGCTTTTTGATGCTCCAGATCAACAACCTCCAGGCGACGGTCGCTGACAAGCCGATCCTCAACGGCATCACCCTCGATGTGCCGGCCGGCGAAGTGCACGCGATCATGGGGCCGAACGGCTCCGGCAAGTCGACGCTGGCCTACGTGCTCGCCGGGCGGCCGGGCTATGAAGTGACCGGGGGGTCCGTGATGTTCACCACTTCCGTTCGCCCTGAGCCTGTCGAAGGGCTGTCCTTCCCTTCTGAAGGCAAGAGCGAGGACAGTGCTTCGACAAGCTCAGCACGAACGGTGGATCTGTTGTCCCTCGAACCGCACGAGCGCGCCGCCGCGGGCCTGTTCCTCGGCTTCCAGTACCCGGTCGAAATCCCCGGCGTGTCGTACCTGCAGTTCCTGCGCGAAAGCCTCAATTCGCAGCGCCGTGGGCGTGGCCAAGCGGAGCTGTCAGGCGGTGAGTTCATCAAGCTCGCGCGTGCGCAGGCTGCGGAACTCGGCATGGACGTCGAAATGCTCAAGCGCCCCGTCAACGTCGGCTTTTCCGGCGGCGAGAAGAAGCGCGCCGAGATGGTCCAGATGGGCATCATGGACCCGAAGTTCGCGATCCTCGACGAAACCGACAGCGGCCTCGACATCGATGCGCTGAAAGCCGTCGGCGCCGGCATCAACCGCATCATGCGCGCCCCCGGCAAGGGCGTGCTCCTCATCACTCACTATCAGCGCCTGCTCGACTATGTGCAGCCGGACCGCGTCCACGTCCTTCGCGCCGGCCGCATCGAACGCAGCGGCGGGCCGGAACTGGCGCTGGAGCTCGAACGCGAAGGCTATGCCGAGGTCGCGGCTTGATGAAACGCCTGAACAAGAGCGCTCACATTGAGCTTGTCGAAATGCGGGCGCTCGCCCTTCGACAAGCTCAGGGTGAGCGCGGTTGGTGCCAGTGACCGCACCCTTCCCTACCCACGCCCATGAGGACTGGCGCTACGCCGACCTCGACGCGCTGAAGCCCGTATGGGAGCAGTTCGCCGAGCCGGTGACGGTGGTCGTTGCGCCGGGAGAAAGCCTCGAGGAAGTGTGGCTGCCGGTCGCCGACGAGGTCCAGGTCCGGCGCGTCCAGCTCTCGCTCGGCGAAGGTGCGCGCGCTCGCATCTTTGCGCTGAACAACGCCCCGGTTTACGGCCGCGTCGAGCTTGAGGTCAGCCTTGCGACAAGCGCCGATTTCGAACTGTACGGCGCCAATATCGGCGGCGGGCTTTCGACGAACGAGTTCGTCACCAAGGTACGCCACCTCGGCCCCAACGGCCGCTCGCGCCAGACCATCCGCTCGGTGCTTAACGGCAAGGCTACCGGCTCCTATCTCGGGAAGGTCGAGGTCGCGCGCGGCGCCCAGCAAACCGACGGCGAGCAATCGATCAAGGCGATGCTCCTCGACCGCGGCGCCACCGCCAACGCAAAGCCCGAACTCGAAATCTACGCCGACGACGTGAAATGCGCCCATGGCGCCACCGTCGGCGAGCTCGACCCCATGCAGCTCTTCTACGCCCAGAGCCGCGGCCTCGACCCGGCAAGCGCTCGCGCGCTCCTGCTCGAAGGCTTCATCATGGGCCTGTGGGATAGCGCCGCGCACGCGGACGCGATTGCCGAGGCGGCCCGTGACGCGCTGCGCAAGGTGGTCGCATGAACGCGCCAAGCCGCATCAACGCGCGCCTGAACGTGCGCGACCAGTTCCCCGGGATCGGGGACTGGCATTATCTCGACAGCGCCGCGACCGCGCAGAAGCCGCAGGCGGTGATCGACGCCATCGCGCAGGCCTATGGACCCGATTACGCGACCGTCCACCGCGGGGTGTACCAGCGCTCGTCCGACATGACCGGCCGCTATGAAGCCGCGCGCGCCGCCGCAGCGTCGCTGATCGGCGGAAAGCCGGAAGAGCTGGTCTTCACTCGCGGTGCGACCGAGGCAATCAACCTGGTCGCCCAGTGCCTTCCGAAGAACGGCCGGACCCGGGTGCTCCTCTCGCAGCTCGAGCATCACAGCAACATCGTCCCGTGGCAGCTCGCCGGCTTCGAAGTGGACGTCGTGCCGCTGACCGCGGACGGGCAGATCGACCTCGACGCCGCGGAAGCGATGCTGACCGAAGAACATTCTATTGTAGGATTCGCCCACGTATCCAACGTCTTGGGTTCGATCCTCGACGCTCGCCGAGCGGCGGAGATCGCCCATTCCAAGGGCGCGCTGCTGTTGCTCGACGGCTGTCAGGCGGTGCCCCGATTGGCCGTGAACATCGCGTCCCTGGGCGCGGACTTTTACGCCTTCTCCGGGCACAAGCTTTACGGCCCCACCGGCATCGGCTGCCTTTGGGGGCGGGCCGAGCTCCTGGCGCAAATGGCGCCCTGGCAGGGCGGCGGGGCGATGATCGAAAAGGTCACATTCGAAGGCTCGACCTACCTCGACGGACCCGCGCGGTTCGAAGCCGGAACGCCGCACATCGTCGGTGCGATCGGCCTGCACGCAGCCATCGACTGGGCGAGCCATCTCGGGTTCGACGCCATCCATGCCCATGAATCGGCGCTCGTGTCGGAATGCCGCGCGGCGCTTTCGGCCATGGGCGGCGTGACGCTCTACGGTCCCGAGGACAGCGCCGGAATTGTCAGCTTCAACGTCGATGGCGTGCATCCGCACGACACCGCCACCATATTGGACGATGCGGGCGTCGCGGTCCGCGCCGGCCACCATTGCGCCCAGCCTTTGATGCGGGTGCTCGGCGTCGAGGCGACCGCTCGGGCGAGCTTCGCCGCGCATAGCGACGAGAGCGACATCGAGGCGCTCGTGCGCGGCATCGAGCAAGTAAAACGGATTTTCGCCAGGTGATTTCGAGATGAGTGAGGAACGGAAGATCGAAATTGTCGAAACCGACAAAGCCGACACACCTCCCCGGGCCCGCGTGTCGCCGGAGTTTGAGCGCAAGCGCGACTATCTCGCCGGCTTCCTCGCCGGCGAGACCGAGACTCAGCCTGCGGGCGAGATCCCGAACGAAGAGCTGCGCGACGCGGTCATCGAGGTGATGAAGTCGATCTATGATCCCGAGATCCCGGTCGACATCTACGAGCTCGGCCTGATCTACGACGTCGCGATCAGCGAGGATGGCGACGCGACAATCACGATGACGCTCACCACGCCGCATTGCCCCGTCGCCGAATCGCTGCCGCAGGAAGTCGAGCTACGAGCGCTTGCCGTACCGGGCATCCGCGACGCGGTCGTGAACCTCGTCTGGGATCCGCCTTGGGACCCGTCGAAGATGAGTGACGAGGCGCGGCTCGAATTGGGAATGCTGTGATGACGACCGAAGTGAAGACCCGCGCTCGTCCGGCCGCGATCAACCTCACCGCGGCGGCGCAAGCGCGCATATCCGACCTCATGGCCCGCGCACCCGAAGGCGCCATCGGGGTCAAGCTGTCGACCCCACGCCGCGGCTGCTCGGGCCTCGCCTATTCGGTCGACTATGTGACCGAAGAGCAGAAGTTCGACGAAAAGATCGAAACGCCCGGCGGCACATTCTACGTCGACGGCGCCTCGGTCCTTTACCTGATCGGCTCGACCATGGACTGGCGCGAGGACGATTTCACCGCCGGCTTCGTGTTCGACAATCCGAACGCCAAGGGCGCTTGCGGCTGCGGCGAAAGCTTCACCGTCTAGTCCTTGAGTGCTATTCTCCGCGCCACAGGAGGTAGGCCATGCGTATCGCTGCAATGCTCTTGGCAAGCGCACTCATCAGCGGCTCTGCCGTGGCGGAGCCCAGAAGCGCGCCGCCGCTCTCGAAAAGTCCTGAGTGTAAGAAGACGACCAGCTACCTAGCCGAACAGACGGGCAGCTATCGCGGGCAGCGCATTCAGCCGAAGAAGCTGACGGAGCTTCCGCCGCCAACCGCCTACATGGCCGTTCATCGCAAGATCGACGGCTGCGAAGCGCCGCTGACGATGGTCGATTACCGCAGCCCGCGCCGATGAAAAGCAGGCGCCGGAGCCGAAGCTCCGACGCCTGACCCTCTCCCCAACTTTGAGCGGCTAGAAACCGAGCGTGAAGCGGATCGCCGCGCCGACATCGTCGGGCGACTTTGCGATGTGACCCGGATCGCGGCGGTAGAAGAGGTTGCCGCCGACCCAGCCCTTGCCGCCGAACATCGCCGAGCCGTAGCTGATCTCACCGTCAAGCTCGCGCCCTGTCGGCCGCAAGGACATATGGGACCGCGAGTTGGTCACCGCGCCCGTCGTATAATCGTAAGCGGTTGGCAGCAGCATCGAGAAGCCGCCTTGCTCGACACGCAGCGGCTGGGCGATGCGCAGGCCGAGCTTGTCATTGCTGCCAAGCACGCCGGCCTTGGTCAGGTCGAGGCCATAGGCGCCGCTCTGGAACTTGCCGGCCGCAAAGCTGGTCCACCCGCGCCGCGCGGTCAGCCCTGCGCTCCAGCCACTGCCGAAGTCGCGGCGCGCTTCGGCGTCGATGAAGGTCGAGCTCGCACCACCGCCGCCGAGCACCTCGCTCATGCGCCCGCCGAGCAGCGACTGCTTCTCGTCGAGCCGGCTCATGCCGAGCTGCAGCCAATTACTGCCGAAGTGCCGGTCCAGCGCAACGCTGCTCCAGCGGTACGGCGAACCGGTCGCGCTGGTCGTGATCTCTTGCCAGACGTTGCCGCTCTCCGAGGACAATGTCAGCCCGGTGCCGCCGAACTCGCGGCGCAGTGCCACGCTGCCGTTGCGCCTCGCCGCGAAGCCAGGATTAGCCGCAACATCGCTGGCAATCAGGAACGCGCCCGCGGACGCACCGGACAGGCGCCGCTCCATCGCCTTCGCACCCTCGGCGAAGCCGAAGGCAATCGCGGTCCGCTTGTCGAGCCGAGCGACGGCGGAGCCGGCCATCAGCCGCGACTTGCGCGCGTCGTCCGGACCGATCCGCATCCGTTCGAGCCCGAAGCCCTGCGCAAGGTCGTGCCGCTCGCGGACCGTCATCGCAATGCTTAGCGGACCGGCGCGGCCGGCCGCGGTCTTCACGTCGTTCTGCAGCGACCGGCTGAGTGGACGGTCGACCTGCGCGCGGCGCAGCGTTGCCGCCAGGTCGAGCGCGTAAGCGCGGTCGTAGCCGTCGAGGATAATCGCACCCATGCCTTGGCTCGACGCAGCGTCGCCGGCCGCGCTCGGCAGGTCGCCGTTGCTGCCCGTCACCGGCGTCTGGGTGCCCGCAAGGCTCGTGGTACCGATCGGCTGCATCGCCTTGGTGATGTTCAAGGCGCCATGCCCATAGACGTCGTCGACGCCGGCCGCGCCGAGGTCGGTGCCGCTATTGAGCAGGATCGATACGATCTGCTTGCCGCTGAGGTTCGGGAACGCCTGCGCGAGCAATGCGGCCGCGCCGCTGATCGTCGGCGCGGAGAAGCTGGTTCCCGACCACAGATATTGCTTGCCCGTCTCATCGGGCGCCCGATTGTCGACGCCGAGCGCCGTCAGGTAATAGGCCGAGCCGGTCCCGGCCCGATTCGAAAAGCTTGCGATCGCCTTCGCGCTGTCGGTGGCGCCGGCGATAATCACCGAGCCGGGGAATTTCGTCGCTGGAGACAGCGCGAACGGATCCGGATTCGCGATGCCGTCGTTGCCCGCCGAGATCACGAGGACGATGCCCGCGTTCACTGCGCGCTGCATTGCGCCAAGAAGCTGCGAGTCGGGCGCCGACCCGCCGAGCGACATGTTGATCACCTTCGCACCAGCCACGCGAGCGGCATCGATCCCGACGGCGATGGCGTCGTCGTAAAATTGGCAACCATCTTCGGTAGGGCAGGTACCAGGGTCGTCGGCCCGCTGGCTGACGATCGTCGCATCAAATGCGACGCCCATGGTGTTCGATCCGTTGCGCGCAGCAGCGATCACGGCGCTCACTGCGGTCCCGTGGCCTCCCTCGTCGCTAACGCCTCGGCCCCCGCCTGCGGCATCGCCGCTGCTGGGGTCGATCCGACCCGCGAACTCGGGAAGGGCCGGGTTGATGCCGCTGTCGATGACACCGACTTTTACACCCTTGCCGGTCGCGCCCGCATTGTACGCGGTGATAGCACCGGCGAGCACCGAGTAGGTCGACGATTGGTACTCGCCCGTATTGTAGTTGACGCTGGTCGGCGTGGGCGTGGGCGTCGGTGTGGGGGTTGGAGTCGGCGTCGGTGTCGGCGTCGGGGTGGGGGACGGAGTCGGCGTCGAGCTGATGGGCGCGGGACCCCCGCCGCCGGCACCGCCGCACGCGCTCACGCTGAAGCCCAACACGACCGCCGTTGCAGTCGACACCAGGAGCCGTTTCGTCATCCCCAAAACCTCCGCTCAAGCCGTTGAAAACGCACGGCTTCCCGCCGCAGCTTATGGTTATTCAATCCTTTCAGTTTGCTTAAGCCGTTGAGTTCTCTAGGGCTCGCCCCGGCCATGGACCCGCGCTTCGCCCACATCCGGGACTGGATTTTCGACCTTGATAATTGCCTGTATCCAGCCAATTGCCGGCTCTTCGATCTCATCGACGAACGCATGACAGCCTACATCCAGCGCCTTCTCGGCGTCGACCCGGTCGAGGCGCGGCGGGTGCAGAAGATGCATTTCCACGGATCCGGCACAACACTCGCAGGGCTGATGAAGCATCATGATGTGGACCCCCATCATTTTATGGGCGACGTCCACGACATCCCGCTCGACCGCGTCGCCCGTGACGACCGCCTGATCGGCGCAATCGCGAGGCTCCCCGGCCGCAAGTTCATCCACACCAACGGCAATGCCGATTATGCGTGGAAGGTGCTCGACCGGCTCGGCATCGCCGCGGAGATCGACCATCTGCACGACATCTTCGCCGCCGATCTTACGCCGAAGCCGGAGGTGCACGGCTATCGCAAACTGCTCGACCAGTTCGGCATCGACCCGCGCTCCGCGGTGATGGTCGAGGACATGGTCCGCAACCTTGCGCCGGCCAAGCAACTCGGCATGACGACCGTGTGGGTCGACAACGGCTCGGAACGCGGCTCTCACGGCTATGACGACAGCATCGTCGACCTGCGCGTGACCGACACCGGCGAATGGCTGGGATCAATTCTGGGGGACGAAGAATGACTGACGAGCTGCAGCCGGTGATCGACCGGGCGTGGGACGAGCGGGATCAGGTCGGCCCGCAAACAAGCGGAGAGATCCGCAAGGCAGTCGGCCGCGCCCTAGCAGCCCTGGATAGTGGCGAGCTGCGCATCGCCGAGCAGCAGGACGGCGGCTGGACGGTCCACCAGTGGCTGAAGAAAGCCGTGCTGCTGTCGTTCCGCCTCAACCCGATGGAGGCAATCTCCGGCGCTCCGGGCGGCGCCCACTGGTGGGACAAGGTGCCGTCGAAGTTCGCCGGCTGGGGCGAAAAAGAGTTCACGGCTGCCGCGTTCCGCGCCGTCCCGGGCGCAATCGTCCGCCGCGGCGCTTATGTCGCGCCCGGCGCCGTGCTAATGCCCAGCTTCGTCAATATCGGCGCTTATGTCGGCGAAGGGACGATGGTCGATACCTGGGCGACGGTCGGTAGCTGCGCGCAGATTGGCCGCAACGTCCACATTTCCGGCGGCGCCGGCATCGGCGGCGTCCTCGAGCCGCTCCAGGCCGGGCCTGTGATCATCGAGGATGATTGCTTCATCGGCGCCCGTTCGGAAGTCGCCGAAGGCGTTATCGTCGAACGCGGTTCGGTCCTGTCGATGGGCGTGTTCCTCGGCGCCTCGACCAAGATCGTTGATCGAGCCACCGGCGAGGTCCACTACGGCCGCGTGCCGGCTTATTCGGTTGTGGTCCCCGGAAGCATGCCGGGGAAGGATGGGGGCCCGAGCCTTGCCTGCGCGGTCATCGTCAAGCGTGTCGACGAGCGCACGCGATCGAAAACCAGCATCAATGAGCTGCTGCGGGACTAATAAGCACGCCTTATCGGCAGGCGCCGAGCATTTGTTGGCGCAGGCAACAGCAGCAGCCTAGCTCAATGGGCCATGAAGCCCGTCGATCCGAAATCCTTTGAACGCAACCGGGCGGACGCTGGGACTGCGCTCGGCGCCGATAAAGCGCCGATGATCCGCACTCAGATGAACGGCCGCGACTGGCTCATCCTCTTGGCTCTGGCGTTCATTTGGGGCGGCTCCTTCTTCTTCATCGGCGTCGCCGTTCGCGAGGTGCAGCCGCTGACCTTCGTCTGGACTCGGGTGACGGTCGCCGCCGCGGCCCTGTGGTTCTACTTATGGGCGTCCGGTCAGTCGCCGCGGGTACCGCGGGCCGCGATCGCACCGTTCGCGTTGCTCTCGGTCCTCAACAACATCGTGCCCTTCGCGCTTTATGCCTGGGCGCAGCAGACGATCCCGAGCGGCCTCGCCTCCATCCTCAACGCGACGACGCCGATCTGGGGCGTTCTCGTCGCCCACATGCTGACCCGCGACGAGCCGCTGACCGGCCGCAAGCTCAGCGGCGTCATCCTCGGCTTTGCGGGCGTCGCGGTGATGATCGGCCCGGCTTTCCTCCACAAGCTGGACGGCGCCGGGCTGGCGATGCTCGGCTGCCTCGTCGCGACCCTTTGCTACGCTTTCGCCGGCGTCTGGGCGCGCCGCTTCCGGGCGATGGGCGTGACACCGACGCAGGTAGCGACCGGCCAGCTTACCATGTCCGCAATCGTCATGCTCCCTGTTGCGCTCGTCGTCGAACATCCATGGGCCGCCGCCACGCCTTCGCTCGGCGCGGTGGGTGCGATCCTCGCCATCGCTCTGCTTTCGACCGCGATCGGATACATCCTCTACTTCCGGCTGATCGACACGGCGGGCGCGACCAATGCGCTGCTCGTTACCTTGCTGGTGCCGCCGATGGCGATCGTCCTGGGCGCGGCCTTCCTCAGTGAAGTGCTGGCGCCGCGCGACTTCGCCGGCATGGCGCTGATCGCGCTCGGCCTGGCAGCCATCGACGGACGGCTGCTCCGACTCCTGGCTAGCCGCCGGCCTCGGCCAGCAGCTTAGCGGCTTCGGGCCCCGTCCAGTTGAGGTCGCCGACGTAGCGCCAGACCTCCTTGCCCCCCGCATCGTAGAGGATGGACGTCGGCAGGACTTGCGCCTGGAGCGCGCCGGACAGCGCCATCTTCGGATCCTGATAGGCACCGAGGTTCGAGATCTTGTGGCTGTCGAGGAATGCTTCGACCGACGCATGCGGCCCCGTGTCCTGGCTGATCGCGAGGACGTTCAGCTTGCCCTGCCTCTCGCGCGCTAGCCGGTCGAGCGTCGGCAGCTCCTTGACGCAGGGCGCGCACCAGCTCGCCCATAAGTTCACCAGCGTCGGCTTGCCGGCAAACTCTGCAAAGCTCGTTACCTCGCCTTCCGAATCGTTGAACGGCGTCGTCGGCGCGGCACTTCCCTTGTGGCTTCGGTCGACGCCCTTGACCGACTCAGCGGTCGCCGCTGCCTCCTCTTCGGCTGCTTGATTGTCGGCAGGATTTCCGCATGCGCCGAGCGCCAGGATTGCAAAGCCGATCGTCAATATCCGCATGCCGGCGCCGCTAGCCTAAGCGCGCCCGAGCGGCTAGTCGGCAGGCATGATCGCGCCGCGCATCCTTGGCCTCGCCGCCGTTCTGCTCGTGTCGGCATGCGGGCGCGTTGCCGATCTCGAGCCGGCGCCGGGGCAGCCGCTGCCGGTCAAGCCGCTGATGGCGCGAACCACGCCGACGCCGGAGGAACTGCTCGAAATCCCGACCTACGCCCGCGCCGATCGCGTTGACGAGCTGATGAAGCGCTCCGAACCGCGTCAGCAGGATCCGTTTAACCTACCGCCGCCGACCGGCGGTACGGTTCCCGGCGTCCCCGCCGGTTCCGACCCGCAGCCGGTGGACACCACCACCACCGGTCCAGTCCCGCCCGGAGCATAGACCCATGCCAAAACCCGTCCGCAAGGCGGTCTTCCCCGTCGCCGGCCTCGGCACGCGCCTCCTTCCCGCCACTAAGACGATCCCGAAGGAAATGATCACCGTCGTCGACCGGCCGCTGATCCAATATGCGGTCGACGAAGCGCGCGAAGCCGGCATCGAACAGCTGATCTTCGTCACCGGTCGCGGCAAGTCGGCGCTAGTCGATTATTTCGACCAGGCGTTCGAGCTCGAAGCGACGATGAGCAGCAAGGGCAAGAGCCTAGACGTGCTGCAGCCGTCGCGCGCGAGCTTCGGCGAGGTCGTGACCGTCCGCCAGCAGCAGCCGCTCGGCCTCGGCCACGCTGTCTGGTGCGCGCGCCACATCGTCGGCGACGAACCCTTCGCGGTGCTGCTCCCCGACGAGCTGATGTACGGCCAGCCCAATTGTCTCGCGCAGATGATCGAGGCATACGATCGCGTCGGCGGCAATATCGTCGCCGCGCTCGAAGTGCCGGAAAGCGAAACGCACAAATATGGCGTCATAGAGCCTGGAGCCGTCGACGGCCGGCTCACCGAGATCCGCGCCATGGTCGAAAAGCCCGCGCCCGGCACCGCGCCGTCCAACCTAATGCTGCCGGGCCGCTACATCCTCCAGCCGGAAGTCATGCGCGAACTCGATGCGCAGGAAACCGGCGCCGGCGGGGAAATCCAGCTGACCGACGCGATGGCCAAGGTGATCGGCAAGCAGCCGTTCCACGCCTATCGCTTCGAAGGCGAACGCTACGACTGCGGGAGCGCCGCGGGCTTTGTCATCGCGAATATCGCGATGGGCCTTCAGCGCCAGGATGTCGCGCCGGCCGTGCGGGAGTTCCTGGACGCCTCCTAGGGTTCCAGCTCGACGTCCCAGTAGAGGTAGTCCCGCCAGCTCTTGTGCAGATAGTTCGGCGGGAAGGCGCGGCCGTGTTCCTGCAATTGCCAGCTGGTGGGCCGGATCGGCTCGCGCTGGATATGCATGTGCGCTTCGGCCGGAGTCCGCCCGCCCTTGCGCAAATTGCACGGCGCGCAGGCGGTCGCGACATTCTCCCAGGTCGTTCGGCCGCCATAGGCCCGCGGCACCACATGGTCGAAGGTCAGTTCCCGCGCCGTCCCGCAATAAACGCAGCGAAAGCGGTCGCGCAGGAACAGATTGAACCGCGTGAACGCCGGATATTCGTTCGGACGCACATAGTCGCGCAGCGCGATGACGCTCGGCAGCTTCAGCGCCATGCTGGGGCTGTGCACTTCCCGATCGTAATGGGCGACGACGTCGACGCGTTCGAGGAACATTGCCTTGACCGCCGTCTGCCACGGCCACAGCGACAGCGGATAATAAGACAAGGGCGTATAGTCCGCGTTGAGGACCAGCGCCGGGCAGCTTTCGGGATGTCGGATCAGCTCAGGGTGATACATGCGAGCGCCACTAGCCTTTCGTTCGGTCGGTCCGAACTCCAGCTCTCCGGCCTCGTCGCACGCTCAATCGAGCCAAGGAGGAGAAGGCGCACGGCCCGCTTCCCTTGTTGCCAGCCGGATGCCAACCCGGCGTGACATGGCGGTGAATCGAAGATTGCAGACTCGCCGTCAAGGGGCGGAACGATGATCGCGACACGCTTCGCGCCGTCTCCGACGGGACGGTTGCATCTCGGCCACGCTTATAGCGCCGTGCTCGGCCATGGCGCCGCGCAAGCGAGCGCCGGCAAGTTCCTGCTGAGGATCGAGGACCTCGACCAGACCCGTGCCCGGCCCGAGTTCGTTGACGGCATCATCGAGGACCTGAAATGGCTGGGGCTGGACTGGGACGAACCCGTCCTCGTCCAGTCACAGCGCACCGCTGCCTATGAAACAGCTCTTGCCGAATTGCGCGAGCGGGGGCTCGCTTATGCCTGCTTCTGCACCCGCGCCGACATCGCTCAGTCGGTGACCGCTCCGCACGGCGATGCCGCCACCTCATACCCAGGCACCTGCCGCGATCTGCCGGACGATGCGTCGCGGCGCGCCTCGACTCCGCACAGCTGGCGCTTGAACGCGCCGCGCGCACTCGAACTGGCCGGCCTGCCGAGCTGGCGCGAGTATGACGGTCAGCACTTCCAGGCGTCGCCCGAGGAGATCGGCGACGCCGTCCTGGCGCGCAAGGACGCGCCGGCCGCTTATCACCTCGCCTGTGTTGTCGATGACGCGGCAAGCGGCGTGACGCTGGTCACCCGCGGCGCCGACCTACGGCCTTCGACCCCGACGCAGCGGCTGCTGCAAATCCTGCTGGGGCTTCCCGAACCGACCTACCTGCACCATCGCCTCGTGGCTCACGAAGACGGCCGCCGCCTCGCCAAGCGGGACCTTGCGCCGACGCTCGCCGCGATGCGCGAAGCCGGTGTCGACCCTGGGCAGCTCGTCGAGCAACTTTCCACCGGCCATGTGCCGTCTGGTTTTCGGCTTCAAGACGCCTAAATAGCCAGCATGAACATCCTCCTCATAATCCTGCTCGTCATCGCCATGGGCGCGACCGCTTACGTCCTCGTCCGCGGCGTCATGGCCATGGCTTCGGGCAAGGACATCAGCGGGGAGCAGCAGCAGAGCTACATGCGCAAGCGCGTGCTCTATCAGGGCGTCGCCATCATGATCATCGCCCTGATCCTTCTCGTGGCCGGCGCCGCCGGGCGCTGAGCCTTTGGTCAAGCTCAACAAGATCTACACGCGGACCGGCGACGGCGGCAGCGCCGGCCTGGTCGACGGCAGCCGCGTCAGCAAATCCGGGCTCCGCATGACTGCGATCGGCGAGGTCGACGAGGCCAATGCCGCGGTCGGCGTTGCGATCTCGGCGCTCGGGACCGACGATGTCGCCCAGCAACTCGTGCGCATCCAGAACGAGCTGTTCGACCTCGGGGCCGACCTCGCCACGCCCGGCGAGATGGAAGGCGCACTGCGAATCGTCGCCAGCCAGGTCGAGCGTCTGGAACGCGATATCGACGAGATGAACGGGACCCTCGAGCCGCTGACGAGCTTCATCTTGCCGAGCGGCCCCGCTGCGGTCTCCGCCCTCCATCTCGCCCGTGCCGTCGTCCGCCGCGCCGAGCGCGCCTGCGTCGCGCTTCACGAGGCCGAGCCGCTCAACCCCCAGCTCCTCGCCTATATCAACCGCCTGTCCGATCATCTGTTCGTCGCCGCTCGCTTCGTCGCGACGCGTCAGGGTGGGGATGTGCTGTGGCAGCCGGGCGCCACCCGGGCCTAGGCGAAAGGCGGTAGCGTCGAAGGCGGCACAAAGAGTCGAAACAGCCGTTCCAGACCCGTACCAGCGGGAGGTATCCAATGCCGCTCACGGCAGTCGCCATCAATTGCAGCCTCAAGAAATCCGCCGGGGAGGATAGCTCCACCGATGCCATGATCGGGCTGCTGGTCAGCGAGCTGAAGAAGCATGGCGTCGAAGTCCTCGAGACGATCCGCATCGCCGACTACAACGTCCCGCCAGGCGTCAGCTCGGACGAAGGCGAAGGCGACGACTGGCCGGACATTCGCCGCCGCATCCTCGCCGCTGATATCTTCATCTTTGGCACGCCGATCTGGCTCGGGCACATGAGCAGCCTCGCTCAGCGGGTGCTCGAACGGATGGACGCGTTCCTCAGCGAGACGGACGAGCGTGGCCGAATGCCGAGCTACGGCAAGGTCGCGCTGGCGGCAATCGTCGGCAATGAGGACGGCGCCCACCACGTCACCGCCGGCTTGTTCCAGGGCCTGAATGACGAAGGGTGGACGATCCCCGCCGGCGCCTCGTCCTACTGGGTCGGCGAAGCGCTCCACAAGACCGACTTCAAGGATATCCCGCAAATTCCCGACGCGGTCGAGCAAGGGGCGGCAATGCTCGCGTCCAATGCCGCTCATCTCGCAAATCTGCTAAAGGGAAGCGCTTATCCCGGGGTACCGCAGCAGCAGTGAACGCGCCCGCCGCCATTCGCCATTCGAGGCTTCAGGAACGCCTGCGCGCCACGCGCGAGCTGACGCTCGCTCTTGCCGAGCCGCTCAGCGACGCGGATGCGACCATTCAACCCTTCCCCGACGCCTCGCCCGCAAAATGGCATCTCGCACATACGACCTGGTTCTTCGAAACCTTCGTGCTGCGCGACCATGAATCGGCCTATCGACCGTTCGACGAGCGCTACGCTTTCCTGTTCAACAGTTATTATGAGGCCGAAGGGCCGCGCCACGCCCGACCGCGACGGGGCATGCTCAGCCGGCCTTCGCTCGACGAAATCCGCGCCTACCGCGGGCATATCGACGAAGCGCTCGACCGCGCGTTCCCGTCCTTGCCCCAAGCGGCGCTTGAGCTGGTCGAGCTCGGGATCAATCACGAGCAGCAGCACCAGGAGCTGTTCCTCACCGACATTCTCGCGACGCTGGCCGAGAACCCGCTCCAGCCTCCCTATGCCGAGCTGCCGCCAGTCGCCTGCTTCGCCACCGAGCCTCTGTCCTGGCACCAAGGCCGGACCGGCGTCGTGGAGATCGGCGCCGCCGACACCAGCTTTGCCTTCGATGCCGAGCGCCCGCGCCACCAGGTTCTGCTTTCTCCGCACGAGATCGCCGGCCGCCGCGTCACCAATGGCGAGTGGCAGGCCTTCGTCGATGACGGCGGCTATTCGACGCCATCGCTCTGGCTGTCGGAAGGCTGGGACTGGGTGCAGCGCGAAAGCATCGCAGCCCCGCTCTACTGGCGCGACGATGGCAAGCAGTTCACGCTCGGCGGCCTACGCGACATCGACTGGGCGGCGCCGGTGGCGCACGTCAGCTATTTCGAAGCCGACGCTTATGCCCGCTGGGCCGGCGCGCGGCTTCCGACCGAATTCGAGTGGGAGGATTTCGCCGCCTCCGCCGATCCGATGATTGGCAACCAGCTCGATGCCGCCGGCGCGGTCGTCCCGCGCCCGGGCGGCGGCATGTTCGGCGATGTCTGGGAGTGGACGCTAAGCGCCTTCGCTTCCTACCCCGGCTTCGCGCCCGCGCCCGGCGCGGTCGGCGAGTACAATGGCAAGTTCATGTGCGGCCAGTTCGTGCTGAAGGGCGCCAGCTGCGCCACTCCGCGCGGGCACACCCGCGCCTCCTACCGAAACTTCTTTCCGCCTCATGCACGCTGGCAATTCACAGGGGTCCGCCTTGCTCGCGACACTTGATCCGCAGACCCGCGCGTTTCGCGAGGACGTGCTCGCCGGCCTTTCGTCGCGGATCCCGGCGATCCCTGCGCGTTGGCTTTACGATCTGCGGGGGTCGGAGCTGTTCGACGAGATCACGCGGCTGCCCAGCTATTATCCGAGCCGCACCGAAACCGCCCTTCTCCACACCATCATGGCCGACGTCGCGGGGCGCGTGCCCAAAGGCGCCGCGGTGGTCGAGTTCGGCGCCGGCTCCGCGACCAAGACTCCGATCCTGCTCGAGGCGATCGCCCCCGCCGCCTATGTGCCGGTCGACATCTCCGGCGACTATCTCGAACAGAGCGCCGCCGAGCTTCAGGGCGGCTTCCCCTCGCTCCATGTCATCCCCGTGACGGCCGATTTCGCGCGGTCATTCACGCTGCCCGACGGGATCGCCGAACTGCCGAAGCTGGGCTTCTTCCCCGGCTCGACCATCGGCAATTTCGTGCCCCGAAGCGCAACCGACCTGCTGCGGCAATTCCGCGCTTTGCTCGGCCCCGGCGCGCAGCTGCTGATCGGCATGGACCGGGTGAAGCCCGTCGAGCGCCTCATCGCCGCTTATGACGACGACCGGGGTGTCACGGCTCAGTTCAACCTCAACCTCCTCCACCGCATCAACCGCGAGCTCGACGGCGACGTGCCGATCGACGCCTTCCGCCACGAAGCGCGATGGAACGACATCCTGTCGCGCATCGAAATGCACCTCGTCGCTACGCGCGACGTGAGCTTCTCGATTTCAGGCCGTCGCTTCCGCTTCGCCCAGGGATCCTCGATCCACACCGAGAACAGCCACAAATACGGCCCGCGCGGCGGCCGCGTGCTGCTGCTAGCGGGCGGCTGGACGCCGGTTGCCGAGTGGACCGACCCCGCCCATGACTTCGCCCTCATCCTCGCCGCTGCAGAGCCGGAGAGGTTTGCGCCCTAGAAGGCTCGCGGCTAAGCCCGCCTTATGGTCCACGCACTCTTCCAAGTCGCTCACATCCTGCTCGACGTCCTGTGGTGGATCGTCATCATCCAGGCGGTGCTGAGCTGGCTGCTGGCGTTCAACGTCCTCAACACAAGCTCGCAGGGCGTGCGCTCCTTCGCCAATGCGCTCGACCGCATTACGCGCCCGCTTTACCGGCCGATCCGCGCCATGCTCCCGGACTTCGGCGGCATCGACTTCTCGCCGCTCGTGGTCTTAATTCTCATCCAGATAATCGACACTCTTCTTACTGGCGCAGAAACGAGCCTCCTGACGGGGACGATGTGACCGCGCGGCGGATCGACGGAAAGGCAGCCGCCCAGGCGATCCGCGAGCGCGTCGCGGAGCTGGTCCCCGAGTTCGAGCGGCAGGCGGGCCGCGCGCCGGGCCTCGCGACCGTCCTTGTCGGCGAAGATCCCGCAAGCGCCGTCTACGTCCGGTCCAAGAACCGGGCGACTGCCGAAGTCGGCATGGCGAGCTTCGCCCACAACCTGCCCGACACGATCAGCGAGAGCGAGCTCCTCGACCTCGTCATCAGACTCAACGTCGACGAGCGGGTGGACGGGATCCTCGTCCAGCTTCCGCTGCCTCGCCAGATCAACGAGCGGCGCATCATCGAGACTGTCGACCCCTCGAAGGACGTCGACGGCTTCCACCCGGTCAACGCCGGGCGGCTGGCGAGCGGCCTTCCCGCGCTCGTGCCCTGCACGCCTTACGGCTGTCTCTATCTCCTCAAGCAGGAGCTCGGCGATTTGAGCGGCCTCGACGCCGTGGTGATCGGCCGCTCGAACATCGTCGGCAAGCCGATGGCCCAGCTGCTGCTCGGCGAGAATGCGACGGTCACCATCGCCCATTCCCGTACCCGCGACCTCCCGGAGGTTGTGCGCCGCGCCGATGTGGTCGTCGCCGCCGTCGGCCGTGCCGAGATGGTGCGCGGCGACTGGATCAAGCCCGGCGCTTGCGTCATCGACGTCGGCATCAACCGCGTGGCGAGCGACGACGGCAAGGGCGGGCTGGTCGGCGATGTCGCCTACGACGAAGCGGCTGAAGCCGCCGCAGCGATCACGCCGGTCCCCGGCGGGGTCGGGCCGATGACGATCGCCATGCTGATGCGCAACACCCTGGTCGCCGCGTACCGCCGCGCCGGCCTTAAAGATCCGGAGGGCCTATGATCGCCGCTCTTTTCCTTGCCGCCGCTGCACCGCTGCCGGCCGCCGTCCAGGCCGAGCTTGCCTTTGCCCGCGACTCCCAGCGCCTTGGCCAGTGGACCGCGTTCCGGAAATATGCCGATCGCGACGCGGTGATGTTCAATCCCCAGGCAGTGTGGGCGCGCGACTTCCTCAAGGGCCGCAAGGATCCGCCGAAGTCGGTGCGCTGGTGGCCGACCCACGCCTTCATGTCGTGCGATGGCCGAACCGCCGTGACGACCGGCCCGTGGATCGCTCCCGATGGGAAAGTCCATGGCTCATTCACGACCGTCTGGCAGGCGAGGGGCCGCAGCTGGCGCTGGGTCTATGATGCCGGCCAGGAAGCTGACGGACCGGCTCCCGCGCCGACGGCGGTGCGCATCCACCGCGCCAATTGCCGCAGGAAAGCGCCCGGCGTGCCGGCGCTTGCCACGCGGCCGCTGACGACCAGGGAAGCTCGCTCGACGCCCGAAGACAGCGGCTTCGGCCAGTCCGCCGACCGCACACTCGGCTGGGACTGGAAGGTCCAGGGGACCGGCGCACGCCAGTTCCGCGTTCTGCAATGGAACGGCTCCAACTATGCCCAGGTGCTGTTCAACGACGTGCCGCCCCGACCTAAATGATCGAGCTGTTCGGATCGGCGCTGGTCACCTTCCTGGTGATCATCGATCCGCCGGGCTGCGCGCCGATCTTCGCCAGCCTGACGCGGGGCACCGACGCGGCGCATCGCCGGGCGATGGCGATCCGCTCGAGCCTGATCGCCTGGGCCATCCTGATGTTCTTCGCGCTGCTCGGCCGGCCGATGCTCCACGCGCTCGGCATCAGCCTCGCCAGCTTCCGCATCGCCGGCGGCATCATGCTGTTCATGATCGCGCTGGACATGGTGTTCGAACGCCGCACCGAGCGCCGAGAGAAGCGCGCCGAGGAGATCGAGGGCACGCCGGAAGCCGAAGACATCAGCGTCTTCCCGATGGCCATTCCGATGATCGCCGGCCCCGGCTCGATCGCCAGCGCCATGCTGTGGGTCTCGCGCACGGAAGGCACGACCGAAACCCTGATCGTGCTCGGCGCAATTACCGTCGTCATCCTGCTGACGCTCATCTCGCTCCTTGCCGCCGGGCCGCTGATGCGGCTCGTGGGCGAGAAGGTTGAAGCGATGATCACCCGCATCCTCGGCGTCATCCTCGCCGCGCTTGCCGCGCAATTCATCGTCGACGGCCTCAAGCAGAGCTTCCCGCAGCTCCTCGCCTAGGGGACCACCTTCCACATCCGGAACGGGGAATCCTCCGGCATCGCGACCGGCTGGAGCCAAGGCGGAACCTGCCCGCGCTGCAGCTGACCGTAAAAGCCTTTCGGCGCTTCCGACATGAAAATGGTGGTGGTCGAGCTGTTCGGGCAGCTCAGCACATAATCGGCGCGATATTTGCCGGCGATGATTTGCCGCGCCTGCTCCGCGCTTCCCCGCCACGCCGTCATCACGTCGACGATCTGCTGATAGTTGCGGTGATATGGCCCGGCGATCGCATTGTGCGGCGTGACCGCGATCAGCCGCGGGCCGAGGTCGACGAAGGTGAAAACCGTGCCTTTCGGCTGCATGGCCACCGGGCGCAGACCCCACAGCGAAGCGCAGCGGCTGTTCGCCTGTCCGATCGCCCGGCTGAACGCGGTCGGCTTCTCCTGGGGCACGAAATAAAGCGCGAACTGCACCGCGGCGCCGGCGCCGAGAATAAGCGCGGGGATCGCCAGAACCACCGGCAGCCAAGCTCCTGTCGACGGAACGCTCCGCAGCCGCGCTTTCCAGGCGAGCGGCACCAGGATCCAGCTGAGCGCGGCGGCGCCCGGGATCGCCAGCATCTGCGCCGCCGGCCCGGTCCGGGTCTGCCACAGCAGCAGCGTCGTCGCGACCAGCGCGGGCACCGCTGCGGCCACGATCCGCCGCAGCGATTCGCGGTCCTGCCGCCGCACCCAAGCGAGCAGCGCCCAACCGATCAGGCCCGTGACCGGCAACGCGACGATCTGCAGCGCCGTGCGCCATCCATGGCGATAGACGGGCCGCGCTTCCTTGACGTGGCTCATCCACAGCTGCTGCGCTTCGGGCGAGATCCGCTCGGGCTTCTGCAGGCACTGCGGCCACATGCCGGCATGAAATGCGGCGATTACGATGGCTGCGACGGCCGCAAGCAGGAGCCGCCGCTTCCAGTCTGCCGGCGACAGCCATGCGATGCCGAACAGCAAGGCGCTGCCGAGCAGCGCGTCCGATAAATAGACCGGCGACAAGGCGTCGCAGACCGCCGCGCGATTGTCGTTCGAAGCGAACAGCAGATAGCCGAGCGCCACCGACGCGCTCAGCGACAGCGCGTAAGCGCGGAGCCTCGGCGTCTCGTCCCGGTCAGTGATCCAGAACAGCACCATCGCGGCTCCGCCGAGCGCGAGATAGATGATCATCTCGAGCCCGATCGACAGCGAGAGCGCCGAGCTGAGGCCGAGCACCAAGCCGCCACGCACCCTGTTCGGATCGGCGATCGCGGCGATGCCCGTCGCGAGCAGCGCCAATTGCCAGCCGTGGTGGTCGATCCGCTCCGGCATGAACATGCCGTTGGTCGATCCGGCGAAGAATAAGGCTAGTAGCGCCAGCGGATAGGCGCGCGGATGGACCAGTCGCCGGGTCGTCAGCGCCAGGGAGAAGAGCAGCAGCAGATAGGGCAGCAGCGGCGCGATCGCGACCGCCCAGCGCTCGGCTGCCGGCCCGCCAAGGAACGGTCGAAGCCCAAGTACCAGCCCGGCAATCGGCAGGTCGACCAGCCGCGACCAGTGAATGTTGGCGCCGAACGGCGGGTTCATCCGATACTGGCGAAGGTCGAACCAGCCCTGCCCATGAAGCAGGCCGCGGACCTCCATGATCCGCATGTTGTCGTCGGTATCCGGCAGCGCGAAATATGCGATCGCGGTCCACTTCTGGAAGATGTACCAGCCGGCCAGCGCCAGCCAGGTCAGCACCACCACCAGCTTCCAGTGTCGCTCGAGCAGCTCGAGGGATCGGCGCTCCAGTGCCTCGAACTTGCCTTCGCTCATTTTTCGCGCTCTAGCCGCTCGACCTCAAACGGCAAGCAGCCGCTCCTGGCGATTTTCCGAGCCTTCACCGCTTATGCTCAATCAGATCACCGCCGAACACCGGTCCATGCTCGGCCAGATCGTCCGTTTCGGGATGGTCGGCGGCTTTGTCACCGGCCTCTACGCCTTGGTCTATTCGCCGCTCGCCAAGTTCGGGATCACCTCTCCCCAGGTGGCAAATTTCTGCGGTTATCTGGTGGCGATGATCACCGGCTATCTGCTGCACAGCCGCTGGAGCTTCCGCGGTCACGGACGGCGCGACAATCCGGCCCGGACCACCGTGCGCTTCTTCATCGTTTCGATCATCAGCTATTTGCTCAACGCCGCCTTCGTGTTCGTCCTCACCAATCGCGCGATGCTTGCGGGACCCTGGTGGTGGCCGCTGGTGCCGATCCTGTTTGTGACTCCGGCGGTGACCTTCACGCTCAATCGGCAGTGGGTTTTCCGCTGATGGAACGCGTCGTTTATGAGCAGATGGCCGAGCTCGACGACCGCCATTGGTGGTACCGCGCCCGCCGCAAGGTGCTTGCCGACCTGATTCGCCGCGCCGTCCGCCCTGCAGCCAATGCCGCGGTCCTCGAAATCGGCTGCGGCACCGGGCACAATCTGCCGATGCTCGGCCAGTTCGGCGCGATCGACGCGCTCGAACTCGACGACGAGGCGCGCGCGATCGCCGAACGGCGGATCGGCCGCAAGGTGATGAGCGACCCCCTGCCGGAGCTCGCCGGGGTGCGCGACCGCCACTACGACCTGATCGCCGCCTTGGACGTCATCGAACATATCGACGACGATGCCGCCGCCCTTCGCTCAATTTCGACCAAGCTGAAGCCGGGCGGCAAGTTCCTGATGACCGTTCCGGCCCACCAATGGATGTGGTCGGCGCATGATGTCGTCAATCATCACAAGCGGCGCTATTCGAAGCGGCAGCTTCGCGCACTCGTCGACGCGTCGCCGCTGCGGCTGGAGAAGATCGGCTATTTCAACAGCCTGTTGTTCCCGATCGCGGCGGCGGAGCGTCTGTCATCCCGGCTGCGCGGCAAGGACGATGCCGACGTCAAGCTCCCGCCCGCGCCGCTCAACGCCGCGCTGGAGGCGGTGTTCGCCGCCGAACGTCACCTGGTCGGGCGCTTGCCTTTGACTCCGGGCGTTTCGCTGTTCGCGGTCGCGTCGGCGACATAGCCTAGCCGCGAGCCGCCCCGGCGTTCCCCGCCGGCGATCTCCTGCACGATGTACAGCGGCCGGCCCTTCGCTTCATTGTAGAGCCGGCCGATATATTCGCCGAGCAGCGCCAGCACGAACATCTGCACTGCGCCGAGGACGACGACCACCAGCATCAGTGAGGTCCAGCCGGGAATGCTCCGGCCCGCTAGCCAGGCATAAGCGATGTAGAGGACCAGGATCGCCGAGCCGATCGACAGCGCCAGACCCGCGAGGCTGGCGAGCTTCAGCGGCGCCGAGGAGAAGCCGGTCAGCGCATCGAAGGCGAAGCGCATCATCTTCTTCAGCGGATATTTGGTCTCACCGGCGAACCGTTCCTGCCGGTCGTACGTGAAGGCGACCTGCCGGAAGCCGATCCACGCGACCATGCCGCGGATGAACCGCGCCTGCTCGGGCATCGCCAGCAGCGCGTCGAGCGCTCGCCGGCTCATCAGCCGGAAGTCGCCGGCGTCGAGCGGAATGTCGACATCGGTTGCACGCGACAGCAGCCGGTAAAAGGCATGCGCCGTTGCGCGCTTGAACGCCGTCTCGCCCGCGCGGCTCTTGCGCACGCCATAGACGACGTCCGCCTGTTCCTCGCGCATCACCGCCATCATCTCCGGCAGAAGCTCCGGCGGGTCCTGCAGGTCCGCATCGATGATCAGGATTGCGTCGCCGCGGCAGACGTCGAGCCCCGCCGTCAGCGCCAGCTGGTGACCGTGATTGCGCGACAGGTTCACCGCGACGACATGGCTGTCGGCGGCTGCGAGATCGCGCATGATCGGCCAGCTGCCGTCGCGCGATCCGTCGTTGACCAGCACGATCTCGAAGTCCTCGCCGACCGCCTTGCGTGCGGCGGCGCTCAGCCGCCCGTGCAGCGCGGCAAGGCAGGCTTCTTCGTTGAAGCAGGGGACGACGATCGAAAGCGCGGTCATTATTGGATCTGATAGAGGATGCTGCCCGGCCCGCGCCAGACCGGTCGCAGCCCGATCACATTTTCCGGATCGTAGGGCGGCACATCGACCAGCCAGACGAAGTCGAAATCCTGCCGCGGCAGCGCGCCCAGGGACTCGCTGATCGTCCGGTGAATCGGGTCGCGGCAGCGGTCGGGGCGAACCAGCTGCGACGGATCGGCGGCGAAATAACCGGCGCGATTATATTTGAGGTCGAGGAGGTTGATGCCTTCGAGCACCCATTGGTCGTTCGAAAAGCCTTCGCGCCGCACCATGGCCATCGCGCCGATGTGGCTGTTGCGAAGCAGGGGCCAATGCCCGCCGCAGGTCATCCCCGTGAGCGTGATCACCCGCGCCCCGCGCGGCACATGGTCGAGCGCTGCCAGCTTCGCGGTTTGGTCGTCGGCCGCTCTCGCCAGGCTCACCGTGTTGGCAGCGGTCCGAGCGCCGAAGAAGATCAGCCCGAGGACCGCGAGGACCTGCGCGGTCCGGCGGTCCGGCGCGCCGCGGAAGCGGATCGCCAGCAGCATCACCGCCATCACAAAAGGCGCAAGGCGCATGTCGGCGTAAGCGGAACCGAACACGACACGCGGAACGACCGCGAAAGCCGCGGCAAGGACGATCGCCGAAAAGCCCAGCATCCGCGACAGCGTCAGTTTGCGGCTGACGATCGCGAACAGGAACACCAGCGCCGTGGCGACTAGGGAGCCCATGTCGAACAGCTTCCACTGGTCGCGGAGCGCCGACTTGATCCACATCCACTTCAGCTTCCAGTTGAACCAGTCGATGGTTCGCCCGCCGTGCGCCTCGCTGCGCCAGATCAGCATGATCAGGATCGGCAGGCTCATCACCGACGTGCGCAGCGCCGCCTCGAGCCCCGCCTTCCACCAGCTGCGGCCCTTGTCGTGAAGGCGCACAGCCTCGCCCGAGAAGCACAAAAGCCCCAGCAGCCCCCATCCGTAGGTGTGGCAGAAGAAGATGACGATCGAGATCGGCACGAACAGCCATTCGCGAAGCACCGTGCGCTCGAGCCGCCCGAGGCGCAGCCAAAGGCCGAATGCAAGGAACGCCAGCGCCACCGACAGCGCATAGTTCACGAACCCGAACATGAACGGGAAGCCGTAAATGAACGGCAGCGCGAAAAAGGCGGTCGGCGGGATTCGCCCGTGCACTTCGCGCGCCACCCACAGGAACCCGGCGGCGGTGAGCGGCGGGATGAGGACTACGATCAGCTTCACCGCAGCTTCGAGCCCGAACAGCTTCCCGAGCGGGAACATCAAAAGGTCGACGCCAAGGTTGCCGATCGCCGCCCAATGATAGTCGAAATAACGCTGCAGATAGGGCGAGTGGTGAAGGTCGAGCTCTACCCGGTAGCGGCCCATGTGCCCGAACAGGTCGACCAGCGGCGGGATCGGCGGATAGAGCAAGGGGATCGCGGTCGCGAAGATCAGCAAGGCGAGGAACAAGGGCGATTCCCACCAGGCGCGGCTCGCCGCACCTGCCTGATCGCCGCCGATGTTGCTGCCCCCGGTCATGAGGGGCGCGTCCTAGCCCTGTGGGGTCGATTGGCCAACCACCCGGCTGCCGCCGCGCATGCAGCGTCGAACGCCGGCGGTCAGCCTTTTGCCGTGACCGGGACGCGGGGCTTTACCTCCCACACGCGCAGGAACTTGAGCCCGTCGATCTTCACCGGCGCCAGCCAGGAAGGCGCCTTGCCCTTGCTCAGCGCGGCGGCGAGCCCCTTGGGGCCATTCCCGGCCCACCAGCCGGCCTCGGCCGTACCGGGGCAGAAGACGACATAGCGGATGTGCCGCCGGGCGATGATCTCGTGCTGGTTCTTCTCCGGCCCGACGAACAGCATGATCATGTCGCGGATGCCGGTGACGTTGCGATGGTGGCCGCTGCCGATTGCCGTATGCGGCGTCTCGGCGATGATCGCCGGCGTGATGTCGAGCGGCGATGCGATGATGCTGGCCGGCAGCGCATTCAGATGCGTGATCTCGCTCTGGCGCGCGCATTCGGCGCCGAAGTCGGGCTCGTTGCCGCTGTCGGGGTCCTGCGGCATCGTCGCCGCCGGCACGGCATAGGCCGGCGCCATGATGCACAAGGCTCCCGCAGTTGCGAGCACTCGCTTGGGCATGCGCGGGACGGCGCGCGCCCGCGACAGGGCGAAATCGCACAGGAAAGCGGTGCCCGGCAGGCTGACGACGCTCGCCAGCGTCGCTTCGCGAGTCACTGCGATCGAAACCAGGGTCGCGGCGCCCAGGAGGAAGGCGAACGCGCCCCACAAGCGCCGCTCTTCGCCCTCGGTCTTCCACATCGCGAACAGCGCCGCGGCCAGACCGACGACCTGCTGCGACATGGCCACCGCCATGTCCTTGAACGCCAGGTTCCAGACCGGCTGCCCCTCGTCGACGGCATTGTACCACATGCGCGTGACCAGCGGGTCGAGCGCGTCGAACGGCTTGATGAAGTGGGGATCGACCGAGAAGATCGCCGCGGTCGCAAGCACGGCGATCGCGGCCAGCGCGGCAAAGCGGCGGCGGATGGCCTCGAACCCGCTGCGGATCACCAGCAGCCCGCAAAGCGCCGCCGCAGCGAAGGCTGCGAGATGGCCGCCATTCAAGGAATCGTGGTGGATGACTCCCCAGGTCGCCGGCAGGTGCGTCGCGCCGAATAGCAACGAAGCCGAGGCCGCCAGCGACAGGAGATAGGCCTTCAGCCGCTCGGTCGCGGTGGCGTCCAACAGCCATTGGAGCGCGAACAGCGCCGCCACCGCAACGGCAAACGGCAGGGCCTCGACCGAGATGTTGAGCCACAGGCCGATGCCGACGCCCGCGAGCAGTCCCGACCGGCGCTTGTTCCCGTCGAGCGCGGCAAGCACCACGACCAGCGCCAGCACGATCTGCCACCCATGATGGTCGATCCGCATTGATCGCATCTGCGTCATTGCGCCGAGCGACGCCGGTGCGCCGATCGTCGCGAGCAGGGCCATGCGCGGCGTGCCGAGACGGAGCGCGATCCGGTAGACGAGGACCATCGCTGCGCCGAGCGTCAGCATAGGCACGATCACCAGCGCTGCGGTCTCGGCATGATATTGGCCGACGAACGGGCGGAACAGCAGGACCACCGCGGCGATCGGCAGGTCGACAAAGCGCGACCAGTGCATCGGCCCGCCGTAGGGCGGATTAAGCCGGTGCTGCGAAACGTCGAACCAGCTCTGCCCCGCCAGCCAGTCGCGCACCTGCAGCAGGCGCATGGCGTCGTCCGGATCGGGAAAGGTGCGGTCGGAAAGGTCCGGGAAGGCGCTGACCGTTTTGGCGAGCGCAACCACCAGCCAAATGACGAACAGCATCTTCAGCTCGCGCGAAAAAGTGCTGCGGGGCTGTGCTTCACCGCTCTCTTGCGAAGTCATTCTTGAACGAACCTTCCCCCACGCGGGCTGCGCCCGTCGATCGATGGGCGGATGGTGAAGAAGATTGGTTAGCGGACGGTTAAATCGCCGCGCGGCCGGACAGACGCACCGCGACGCAGCCGTCGAAGCCGACAGGCTCTGCGCCGACTGCGACCAGGTCTTTGGCGGCTTCGGAATTGCAGCTGACGGCAAGGCCGCCGCCGACAAGCTGTCCACGCCGTTCGACGCGCGCAATGTTCATGTCGCGCCGGCTCCAAAGCAGCGCGTAGAAGTCGAACTGGGGCGCGTAGGCGCGGATGCCGCTGACGTCGAAACCGGGCTCCACCACGGTCACTTGCCGGACGCCGCGGTCGTGAAGCGTGGTGAACAAGCTGCCGTAGCTCGCCTCAGGATAATAATCCTGCTGCGGCAGGAGCTCATAGCGAAGGCGGCCTGCCGTTACGCATGCGCACAGCACAGTGATCGCCAGCAAGGCGTTCGCCGGGTTGAGGAGGGCGCCCTTGTCCGAACCGACGAAGCGGGGAAGACGATCGGCCATGGCGATCGCGCAAGCGATGGCGAGCCACGGCAGCGCGGGCGCCATATATTGGATCAGCCGCGTTTCGGGCAGGCTGATCAGCACGATCTGGGTGACGACGCAGCACAGCGCGAACACCAAAGCTTGCCGCGAGCGGCCCTTGCGCCCGAGGAGGCCCAGCGGCGCCAACATCGCCAGCGGCCCGGCGCTGAACATCCAGTCGTCGGCAAGCTCCTGGAAGTAAAACCAGGGCGAACGCTGCATAGGCCCGAGCTGGGCCTGATATCGCCCGGCGAAATCGTTGAACCAAACCGCAGCGAGATAGCCGGGCGCCGCAAGCTCACGCGCGACGTAGAAGAGCAACAGCGGAAGGGCGGCCGCAACGACCATCAGCACGTACCGCGGATCGCGTAGCGCACGCCCAAGTCGGCGCGTCAGCAGCAGGTAAACGGCAACCCCGGCCCCGGGAACGAAGGCCGCGATCGTCTTGGTCAGCGCCGCTGCGGCGACGAGCGCGCCGATCAGGATGAGCAGCCGCGTCGAGGGCCGCCGCCGGTGCACGGCGAAGAACAGCAGCGCCAAATAGGATGTGGTGAAGAAGACGAGCAGCGCGTCAAAGTCAGCTGCGCGCGCGCCATGGCGTCCGAAGAAGGCGACGCTGGTGCTGAGCAGAAACACTGCGAAGGCTGCCGCGACCGTGGAGTGGGTCACCCGGCCGACGAAGGCATAAACGACCAGCAGTGTACCGAGCGCCCCCACCATCGACGGCACGCGAAGCGCGACTTCCGAAGGGCCGAATAGCCAGATCGAGGCATTCATCAGCCAGATCATCAGCGGCGGCTTGGTGTTCCACAGGTCCGGCGCGAAGCCGTAGGTCGTCACCAGGCTCCACCCGCTGTGGTACATTTCGAGCGCGTTCACCGCGAGGCGCGACTCGTCCCACAAATAGATGGGCGGCACCCGCGCATCGACGAACATGAACAGCGAGCACAGCAGCAGGAGTGCCGCCGGGACCGCCCAGCCGGGTAACGCGCGACCTTTGGCCGGCGCGGCTGCGATTGCTTGGGAAGCCTGCATGGCCTTGCGCTTAGTGAACGGCGAGCCGGTCGGACCGAAACACGATCCAGCGCCGCGCCAGCCAGGTCAGGGTAAAGCTCGCGCCGACCGCAACGGCCTTCGTTACGGCGAGGTTGATGCCGAGCGCGTCACCGGCGCTGACGATCCCCGTCGTCAGTGCAAGGCCGCCGAGCGCGGAAATGACGAACAGCATCTTCTGGCGCGTGCGCGCCGGCCCCCGTTCGGCAAGCTCATGCGCGAACACCGCGCGGCTGCTGATCAGCCAGTGCGCGGCAATGCCGATCGCATAGCCGACTGCCGCTGCAACGCCCGGCTGCGCGCCCGCGGCGACCAGCGAGAAGAAGCAGCTGGCGTCGACGCCGAGGGCAATGCCGCTCGCCGCGACATAGCGCAGGAACGTGTCGTTCCACAGCCGCGTGGCGACAAGCCGCATCAGGCGGCCTTCAGGCGCTTGGGCACCAGCCGCTCGGAAGCGAGCGCGGCCTGTTCGCCTTCATCGCCGCTCTCGTGATATTCGGCGTCTTCGTTGACCGCCCAGATATCGTACGTCTTCCGGCCGGCGATGATGTTCCGGACGGTCAGCATCGCCGTCATCATCGCATGGTCCTGGTTGTTGTAGCGGTGCATGCCGTTGCGGCCGATCAGGTGCAGCGTCGGATAGGCGGTCTCCAGCTCGTCGCGGATCGCCTCGACATTCTCGCGATACTGGTCGTCGTAGACGGGATAGGCCTTCTCCTGACGAACCACGACGCCGCCCACGACGTCCTTGGGATCGCACAGGCCGAGGATCGCCATTTCCTTCTTGGCGAGTTCGACGAGGTCCTCGTCTTTCGACGCCCACAGCCCGTCATTCTCGAAGCAGAAATATTCGAGGCCAACGCAGGCTAGGCTCTCGTCCGGCACCATTTCGGGCGACCAGCTGCGGTAGTTTTGGATGCGGCCGACCTTCACCTTCGAATCGTGGATGTAGATCCAATTGTCGGGGAAAATGTCTTCCGAACGGATCATCAGCGCGACGGTCAGGAAGTCGCGATATTTGAGGTCGTAGGCGCGCGGCATTGCCTTGGGCAGCGGATGGATGCGGCTGACGAGCTCGCGGATCGGCGCCGATGAAATCACGTGCGCGGCGCTGATGATGACGGTCTTGCCTTCACCCGTGGTGGCGGCAACGCGCCAGCGATCGAGCTTATGGTCGAACGACAGCTGCTGAAGCGCGTGGTTCATCAGCACCGTGTTGCCGTTCTCAACGACATAGTCGCGCGCTGCATCCCACATCATGCCGGGACCTTTCCGCGGATAGCGGAAGGTCTCGAGCAGGGTCTTCGTTTCCATGCCGTCGTTCGGCTTCTTGTTGAGGCCGAGCGAGCGCTTCATGCCGTCGAGCACCGCGCCCCCGAGGCTCAGCCCCTTGATGCGCTGGGCCGCCCAATCCGCGCTGATCTCGTCGCACGGCATGCCCCAGACCTTTTCGGTGTAGGTCTTGAAGAAGATGTTGAAGAGCTGCTGGCCGAACTGGTTGATCGTCCAGTCCTGGAAACTCTTCACGTCCTTGTTGGGGAACAGCTGGGCATAAGCGTAGGACGCCATGCAGCAGGTCGAACGCCAGATGCCGAGGTTGCGAAGCGCCTCGAACCCGCGCAGCGGATAAGAATAGAATTTGCCGTCGTAGAAGATGCGGCTCATCCGCGGGCGCTGGATGAAGTCGTCCGGCAGGATCTCGTTCCAAAGGTCGACCACTTCGCGCGACTTCGAAAAGAAGCGGTGGCCGCCGATGTCGAAGCGGAAGCCTTCGTGCTCGACGGTGCGGCTGATGCCGCCGACGTAGACGGGGTCTTTCTCGATGATGATGACCGAGTAACCGGCCTTGGTCAGCTGATAGGCGGCGGTGAGGCCCGCAGGTCCGGCACCGATGATTGCGACATCGGCCGCGGCTTCGCTCGTCTTTGGCATTGCTTTCCCCGTCGAAGTGACGGGAACAAGGTGAGCAGGAAGTTCTAAAAGCTGGTTAACGCCGCGGTCACTTCTTTGCCCGCGCTCCATTCAATCCGCCGACAGGTTCGCTCTGCTAGGAGCCGGTCAACGTTTTCCACGAGGTATCCTTATGAAAAAGCTACTGATCGGCGGTGCTGTTGCCGCTGCAATCCTGGGCGGCGGCGCCGCGGTCGCGCAGAACGCTGCGCCCGTCCGAGCCAATGCCAAGCCCATGGCCCGAGCCGATGTCCAGGCCCGCGTCGCGACCATGTTCGCGCGGGTCGACGTCAACAAGGACGGTTTCATCACCAAGGCCGAGGCCGAAGCGATCAAGGGCCAGGCGAGCGGCCGCAGGGCCGAGCGGATGCAGGCGCGCCAGGCTGGCAATCACGCCCGCCGGTTCGACCGCATCGACGCCAACCATGACGGCATGATCACCCGCGCCGAGTTTGACGCGGCGCACCAGGGTGCCGGCAAGGCGATGCACCGGCGCGCGATGCGCGGCGGCGCGGCAGGCTTCGGCGGCCGCATGTTCGACCGCGCCGACGCCAACAAGGACGGGCGGGTCAGCCTCGGCGAAGCGCAGCAGGGGGCACTTGCTCGTTTCGACCGAGCCGACCTCAATCGGGACGGCACCGCCACGCCTCAGGAGCGGCAGCAGTCACGCCAGCTGCGCAAGGCGCAGCGGACCGCGAGCTAGAAGGAAAGGCCCGGCACACGCCGGGCCTTTTCATTTTGAGGCCGTTGTGGCGCTCCGCTTCCGCTTCGCGGCGGTTTTCGCCGGCTGCGGAGCGGCCTTGCGGTAGCACGCTTCGGCTTCCGCAATATAGTCGCGGGTGATCGGGATCGCCCGGCGGTCGCGGATATATTGCACCTGGTAATTGCACATCGCGCCATTCTCGAACGCGACGATCCCGCCCGCGAGATAGAATTCCCACATGCGGAAGAAGCGGGCGTCGTACAATTTCTCGATCTTCGCGCGGTTCCTGGTCGCGCGCTCCAGCCAGGCGCGCAGGGTGTAGCCATAATGGAGCCGCAGCGTTTCCACGTCGCTGACGATCATCTTCACCTTCTGGCTCGCTTCGCACATCTGGGCGAGGCTCGGGATGTGATAGCCGGGGAATATCCACTTGTCGGTGAACGGGTCGGGGAGCCCGTGGCCGCCGAGCTTGCCGATGGTGTGCAGCAGCATCACCCCGTCGGGTTTCAGCAGCTCCCGGCATTTGGCGTAGAATTCGTCATAATGTTTCGCGCCCACATGTTCGAACATGCCCACCGAGACGATGCGGTCGAACTGTTCGGTGACGTTGCGATAGTCGATCAGTTCGAACTTCACGTGGTCTGACACGCCGGCCGCCGCGGCCCGCTCGCGCGCTTTGCGGATCTGCTCCTCCGACAAGGTGACGCCGAGCACATCGACGCCCGCCACCTGGTGCAGATAGATCGCCATGCCGCCCCAGCCGCAGCCGATGTCGAGCACGTGCTGTCCCGGCTTCAGGTCGAGCTTGGCGGCAATATGCGCCTTCTTGTCGAGCTGCGCCTGTTCGAGGCTGTTGTTCGGGTCGCTGTAATAAGCGCAGCTGTACTGCCAGTCCTCGTCGAGGAAGAGCTCGTACAGCTCATTGCCGATGTCATAATGGTGGGCGACATTCTTGCGCGCCTTGCCGGTGTCGTTCCGGCGGAAGAAGCGCTTCACCCAAGTCGCCTTGCCGCGCCCCAGCGCCTTGCGTCCGACGCCGGCTTCCCACGGCTTTGCGGCGATGATCATTTCGAGCAGGTCGAGGATCGATCCGTCCTCGACCGTCACTCGCCCGTCCATGTACAATTCGCCGAAGCGCAGGCGCGGGTTGCGGAAGATGTCGAAGGCGACGCGCTTGTCGTGAAGCTTCACCGTCACATGCTTGCCCCCGCCGGGGCCGTGCGTCGCCCGGCTTCCGTCGGGCGAGATGATCGTGATGCTTCCAACGGGAAGGATCTGGTCGATGAAGCGGCCGATCAGGGACATTGCGAACCTCTCCTCTGCGCCCGACCTGCCACGCGCACGGCCACGCCTCAATCCCCGCGGCGGTAACGCTCGCCGGCAAAGGCCCACCGGATGGTGCCGGCAATGCCGAATGTCGCGCCGCGTACCACCGGCTGGAGCAGCGGGCGCGAAAGGCCGTGCATGGCCCGGGCGAACGGCGGCAGCAGATCGACGGCGGCATTCATCAGCAGTGACTGAACCGGCGCAGCCGTTGCCGATTGTGGGGGCGCCCTGAGCACGAGGTCCCGAAATGCGCGCGTGCGGTCGTCGGCGACCAGCTCTGCTCGGAACTCGCGGATCAGCCGTTCCGCTTCCGCCCGCGTCCGCGGCACGGGATCGGCGTTGAGCAGCCGCGCGACCTCGCCGGTTTCGGCGAAATAGACATCCTGGTCGGCCATGCTCATCCGCGGCTCGGCGTAGCGCCGCCAACCGTCGAGGAAGTTGATGGCGCCCGCGACATGGACCCAGGCGAGCAGGCGCGGATCGGTTGCCCGATAGGGCCCGCCGCCGGGTAAGGTGCCGCTGACCTGCTCGTGAATCGCATTGACCTTGGCGATGGCCTTCAGCGCGTCGTCCCGATGTGCGTAAGTCGTCGTCGCGATGAACCGCGCCGTCCGCCGCAGCCGCCCGATCATGTCGTTTTGAACGTCGCTGTGATCCCAGACACCTGCAAGCGCCTGTGGGTGAAGCATCTGGGTGAGCAGCGCGGCGATACCGCCGACCATCATCGAGGTGACATCGCCGTGGACGCGGCGGATCACCGATCCCGGCGGGAACAGCGCCTGGTCCGACGCCGGTACCGGCCGCTCGCCCCTGGCCTTGTCGTTGAAGGTGTTGCGGACCTGCCGGACCAGCAAGTGGCGGACCGGCGACAGCATGCCCCTAGGCGGCTTCCCGGCTTCGCCGCCGCCGCTCGGCCGCGGTCTTCAGCTGGCCGCAAGCGGCATCGATGTCGCGACCGCGCGGCGTTCGCACCGGCGCCGAAATACCGGCTTCGAAAATGATGTTGCTGAACGCCTTGATCCGCTCGTCGGTCGAGCACTCATAAGGCGCCCCGCCCCACGGGTTGAACGGGATCAGATTGACCTTCGCCGGCAGCTTATAGTGACGGATCAGGCGAACGAGTTCGCGCGCATGCTCGTCGCTATCGTTCTTGTCCTTGAGCATCACATATTCGAACGTGATGCGGCGCGCGTTGTTCGCGCCGGGATAAGCGGCACAAGCCTCGAGCAATTGCTCGATCCCGTACTTGCGGTTGAGCGGCACGATCTCGTCGCGGATTTCCTTGGTCACCGCGTGCAGCGACACCGCGAGATTGACGCCGATCTCGGCGCCCGCGCGCTCCATCATCGGCACGACGCCGCTGGTCGACAGCGTGATCCGCCGCCGCGACAGGCCGAGCCCGTCGCCGTCCATCACAATCTTCAGCGCGTCGCGGACATTGTCGAAATTGTAGAGCGGCTCGCCCATGCCCATCATGACGATGTTGGTGAGCATCCGGCCTTCCGGCTGGCTCGGCCATTCGCCGAGCGCGTCGCGCGCCAGCATCACCTGACCGACGATTTCCGCCGGCTCGAGGTTGCGGACCAGCTGCATCGTTCCCGTGTGGCAGAAGCGGCAGTTGAGCGTGCAGCCGACCTGGCTCGACACGCAGAGCGTTCCCCGGTCCGCGTCGGGAATGAACACCATCTCGAAATCATGCCCGTCGTGAGTCTTGAGCAGCCACTTGCGGGTGCCGTCGGACGATACCTGGGCTTCCACCACATCCGGGCGCGAGATCACGAAATGCTCGGCGAACCACGGCCGCTGCGCCTTGGCGATATCGCTCATCGCGTCAAAGTCGCTGACCCCGCGATTGTAGATCCAGTGCCAGACCTGCTTGGCGCGAAGCTTGGCCTGCTTGCCCTCCAGCCCCGCCGCCTCGAAAGCGCCACGGATCGCATCCTTGGACAGGCCGACCAGGTCGACCCGGCCGTCGGCGCGCGCGGTCGCCGGCCTGGGCACGGGCACAGGGTCGATGGCGCCGGGGATCGGCATCAGGTTGGTGTCGGCACTCATAGCGAGGCGCCTATCTAGTTATCGCCGCTGGATTTTGCCAGCGCAGGCCGCGGCTGCCGCATCGATCGCCGTTGCCGCGCCTTCGAGGCCATAAGGGTCGATGAAGCGCCGCCCGTCGCCATCCCTCGCCTCGACCGTCATCCCCGTCGCATTGCGCAGCGCGGCAATGATCGCCTGGTCCTGCCGCGGGCTCTCGCTCCAGGCGTAATTGCCGCGGGTGGTGAGGAGGAATGGCTGGCCGCCGACACGCAGCATCACCGTCGCGCCGGCCCGCGGCATGCGCCGAAGCCGCGCGTGAAATTCGCCCCAGCGGCGGCGGTCGGCGGAAAACGTGAAACCGGCGACGGCCTGCACTTTACCCTTCGCCGCGACCCGCGCCGATCGCCCGATCGCCTCGCAGGTCGCGCCGCGGTCGATCGCCGCCCACGATCCTCGCGCCATGATGACGGTGCCGCGCGCCCCGGCGAACGCCGGGAGAGCCATCAAGAGCGAACAGGCGACAAGTGCGCGCATGTCGGGGACGCTAAACGCCGCGGCCGCCGACGCCAACTGCCAGCAGCAAGCGCCACTCCGGATGAATATTGTTGTTTAACTTTCGCTATGTCATTGGCGGTTCTGCTCGGTTTTGGATGATTCGCCAGGGGAGGCGTCATGAACCGGGTCCCATTCAGCCGCACCGCGCCCGAAGTTTAGCGCCTGACCATGGTGCTTGCCGAACTTGTCAGCCGCATTGCGGCCGAACTCGCCTTGTTCGCGGGAATCGGTTTCCTGCTTTTTGCGGTCAACGACCTGCTCGTGGACTTGATTTACTTCGGGCGGACGATCTGGCGCTCGCTGGCCATTTACACCCGCTATCCGCGAGCTTTCGCAACTTCGCTGCCCGGCAAGCAGGATCCAGGGTTCATCGCGATGTTCGTTCCGGCCTGGGACGAATCCGCGGTCATCGCGTCGATGCTGCGCGCCACGGCAAAGCGGCTCGACTATCCCAATTACCGAATATTCGTCGGTTTTTACCGCAATGATCCGGCGACGGAGGCGGCAATTGCCTCAGTTCGCGACAAAAGGATCGAAGCGGTGGAAGTCGAGCGGGACGGCCCGACCACGAAGGCGGATTGCCTCAACGCCCTGTACGATGCCCTGATCGCTTACGAGGTGGAGACCGGCAAATCCGCGGCTGCGGTGGTCCTCCACGATGCCGAGGACGTCGTCCATCCGCTCGAGTTCAAATTGTTCGACAGCCTCGGCGACCGCGCGGTCGTGATCCAGCTTCCGGTCCTGCCCCTGCCGGACCCGACCTCGCGCTGGGTCGCCGGACATTATTGCGACGAATTCGCCGAGGTTCACGTCAAGGAGTTGGTCGTGCGGGAGGCAGTCGGCGCCGCGATCCCGCTCGCCGGCGTCGGCTGCGCGATCAACCGCAATGCGCTCGCCCAGCTTGCCGCCATGCAGGAAGGGCGCCCGTTCGCCGGTGCCAGCATGACCGAGGATTATGAGCTCGGCCTTCGTCTCGGTGCGCTGGGCCTCAAGACCATGTTCGTGCGCCTGCCCGCCGCGCCCGGGCAGCGCGGCGTGGTCGCCAGCCGCGGCCACTTCCCGTCAACGCTGGGCGCGGCCGTGCGGCAAAAAGCCCGCTGGCTTGGCGGCATCGCTTTGTCCGGCTGGGACCGGCTCGGCTGGAGCGGCGGCATCGGCGAACGATGGATGCGCCTGCGCGACCGCCGCGGGCCCATCGCCGCGCTGCTGCTGGTCGCCGGCTATGCCGCCGCATTCCTATGGTCGCAGATCTGGGTCGCCGAAGCGCTCGGCGCGCCGATCGAGGCGCGGCTCGATCCGGCCATGGTGATGCTGCTGACCGTCACCGGCTGGCTGCTCGTCTGGCGGATCTTCATGCGCGCTTGCTTCACGGCTTATGCCTATGGGTGGCGCGAAGGCTTGTTCTCGATTCCGCGCCTCGTCGTCGGCAACGTCATCGCGATGCTCGCCGCGGCGCGCGCCATTTCGATCCACATCGGGGGCGGCGCCAAGCGCTGGGACAAGACGCGGCACATCTTCCCGGTAGAGCTTCCGCGGTGAGCCCGTCGCTCAGGTTCCTTGGCCTCGCCGTGATCGGCTGGGCGGGCTTGCGGGCAGCGACGCTCAGCGCGCTGCCTGGCGCCGAGCTGTTCCGCATCGACCAAAGCGAAGCCAAGGCGCCGGCGATCATGGCGACGCAATTCCCGCCCATCGAGCCGCTTGCCGCGGCACCGCCACAGCTCGACCCACAAGCATTCACCCCGTCTTCCGGCTCACCCGTCATCTATTACCAGATCGCGGCGCCGCCGACGCGCAGCGCTGCTTTCCCCGCGCTCGACAGCCTCCGTCCCACACCGCAGCCCAGCTTTTATGCGCCGATCCCGCGCCTCGACGAATGGCCGCTGTCGCGGATCGCCGCTTCCGCCTTGCCGCCGCTTCAATCCAGGGTAGTCGAGGCGCCGATCAGCATCCCCGAAGCGCTTCAGCCCAAGAAGCTCGACCGGCTCCAGCTGACCTCATGGGCGATGCTTCGCTCGCAGCGCGCCGGCGTCGCCGGAACCCCGTCGCTCTCCGGCGGCGGCTCGCTAGGCGCCAGCCAGGCCGGCGCACGGCTGATGTACAACTTCTCGCCGCAGGTCGCCGCGGTGCTGCGCAGCTCGTCCCAAGTCGGCCGGCGCGGCGGGGAACTGGCGGCCGGAGTCCGCGTACAGCCGCTGCGCAGCTTGCCCGTCTGGCTGACGGCCGAACGGCGCCAGCGCATCGGCCGCTATGGCGGCGGCACCAGCGCCTTCGCTATCTTCTTCGAAGGCGGGCTCTACGGCCAGTCGATGCCGATGGACTTCCTCCTCGACGCCTACCTCCAGGGCGGCGTCGTCGGCGCCCGCGGCGCGACAAGTTCATCGACGGCGGCTTCACCCTGACGCGCCCCGTCTACAAGCAATTCTCCGCGGGATTCGGCGTCTGGGGCGGCGCGCAGCCGGGCGTCTACCGCGTCGATGTCGGCCCGCGCGTCAGCATGCGCGTGCGCGACAATGTCCGCGTCCATGTCGACTGGCGGCAGCGCGTCGCCGGCAACGCTCTGCCCGGCTCCGGCCCCGCGCTGACGCTCGCCGGCGACTTTTAACCCCCGGCCTTGGCCGCGGCTCGGCTTTGCGGCTAGGCTCCCGGGCGCCGATGCACATCTACCTCCCCATCGCAGGTCAGTCGGTCAATGCGCTGCTGATCGTGCTGCTCGGCCTCGGCGTCGGCTTGCTGTCCGGCATGTTCGGGATCGGCGGCGGCTTCCTGACGACGCCCTTGCTCATCTTCTACGGCATCCCGCCGACGGTCGCGGTCGCATCGGCAACGACGCAGATCACCGGCGCCAGCGTGTCGGGCGCGATGGTCCACATGCGGCGCGGCGGCGTCGATTTGAAAATGGCCGCGGTGATGATCGTCGGCGGCTCGCTCGGCTCGGTCGTCGGCGCCGCAATTTTCCGAATGCTCCTCGCCAGCGGTCAGGTCGATGTCGTGATCGCCTTCATCTACGTGATCCTGCTGACCTTCATCGGCGGACTGATGCTGAAGGACGCGGTGATCGCATTGGGCTGGGTCGAGCGGCCTCCGCCGGAGACAGCCGAGCCGCGGCGACGCCACCGCTGGGTCACGACATTGCCGTGGCGCTGGCGCTTCGAAGGGTCCGGCCTGTTCATCTCGCCCGTCGCGCCGCTCGCCATCGGCTTCCTCGCCGGCATCCTCACCGTTCTTCTCGGCATCGGCGGCGGGTTCATCCTGGTGCCGGCGATGATCTACATCCTCGGCATGCCGGCCCGCGTGGTGATCGGCACCAGCCTGGTGATGGTGCTGGCGGTCAGTGCCGCGACGACCATGATCCATGCGGTCACCACCCGCGCGGTTGACATCGTCCTTGCCGGCCTGCTGCTCCTCGGCGGCGTCGTCGGCGCCCAATATGGCGCGCTCCTCACCACCCGCCTCAAGCCCGACTACCTCCGCCTCGCGCTCGCCATCATCATCCTGCTCGTCTCCCTCCGCATGTTCCTCGGCTTGTTCTGGCGGCCGGACGAAATCTTCTCGATCGAATATCTGTGACTGCGCGCTCGCTAAGCCTCCTTCTCGCCCTCGCCGCGCCGCTGATGGTCGGCGCGACCAAGCCGGTGCTGGTGCCGGACATCTCGGCGAGGCAGGTCCAGATCCGCTACAGCTTTTCCGGTGCTCAGCTGCTGCTGTTCGGCGCCATCGTTTATCCCGGCGGCCGCACCCCCGACCGCCCGGCGGACGTCGCGGTCGTTCTTCGCGGCCCCGTCCAGCCAATCCTGATCCGCGAAAAGCAGAAGATTGCCGGCGTCTGGATGAACGCCGATTCCAACCGCTTCCGCTCGGCGCCCAGCTTCTACGCCGTCGCTTCGTCCAGGCCGATCCCGCAGCTCGTCGACGAGCGCACCGCCTCGATCTACGAGCTCGGGATCCACAATCTCCAGCTTTCGCCCGGCGGCGGCGCGCTTCCGGAAAAGGAGCGGCGCTTCGAGGCCGGCCTCATCGACCTGCGGACCCGCTCCGGGCTGTTCGCCGAAAGCCCCCACGGCGTCGAGATCACCGACGGCATCCTCTACCGCGCCGTCATCACAATCCCCAGCCAGGTGCCGGTCGGGACCTACACCGCCGAAACCTTCCTGATCGACCGCGGTAAGGTGATCGCCGCCGCCACGCGCGAGATCCAGATCAGCAAGTCAGGCTTTGAGCGCGACGTCGCTTTGGCCGCGCGCCGCCACCGCTTCCTCTACGGCCTCGCCTGCGTCGCTTTGTCGCTCGGCCTCGGGTGGGCCGCCGCCGCCGCGTTCCAGCGCCGCTTCTAGACCCTTCCCCTAAGTTAATTTTAACCGCTCCTCGCTAACCCGCTCGCGAGCCGATTTGCTTTGGAGCGATACGAAGATGGACGAACAGCCGAACCTGCGCGAATTCCTGAACGAGGTGAGCAGCTTCACCGAGGAAGCGGCGCCTGCTCCGGCAAAAGCCCCGCCGGCCAAGGTGTCGGCGATCGGCAAGGTCCTCGAAATCGCCGGCTCCGGCTCGAAGATCCGGATGGAAGCACAGGCGATTTCGGCCCTTCAATCGCACAGCGACGCGTCGGTCGCCATGTCCGGCCAGGTCGGCAGCCAGGTGAAGATGGTCGTCGGCAATGCCTGGCTGGTCGCCAACGTCCGCACCCTTCGTGCCGATGACGACGGCCAGCTCGTCGCCCTCGTCGACTTCCTGGGCGAAGGCTCGAAGGACGCGGCCGGACGGATGAGCAACTTCCGCCGCGGCGTCACCCGCTATCCGATCCCGGGCGCCGAAGTGATGCCCGTGACCACCGACGACCTCCGGTCTGTCTTCGCTGCCAGCGACGAGCCGAATATCGAGATCGGCACCGTCTACCCGACCGACGACATCCGCGGCGCGCTCTACGTCGATCCGATGCTCTCGAAGCATTTTGCGATCCTGGGCTCGACCGGTACCGGTAAGTCGACCTCCGTGGCGCTGATCCTGCACCGGATCTCGCAGCTCAGCCCCGAGGGTCACATCCTGATGATCGACCCGCACGGCGAATATTCCGCCGCGTTCAAGAATTGCGGCGAGCTGTTCAACGTCGACAATCTGCAGCTGCCCTACTGGCTGATGAACTTCGAAGAGCATTGCGAAGTACTTCTGACGACCCAGGGGCAGGAGCGGCAGCGCGATGCCGACATCCTCGCCAAGTGCCTGCTCGCCGCCCGCACCAAGGGCAAGGACTTGAGCACGCTCGGCAAGGTCACGGTCGACAGCCCGATCCCCTATCTGCTGACCGACCTCAACGGCATCATCGTCAACGAAATGGGCAAGCTCGACCGCGCTGGCGATACGCTGCCGTTCCAGCGGCTGAAGACCAAGCTCGACGAGCTTCGCGCCGACCCGCGTTACACCTTCATGTTCTCGGGCATGCTGGTGTCGGATTCGATGCCGACGCTCATTTCCAAGCTGTTCCGCCTGCCGAGCAACGGCAAGCCGATCTCCATCGTCGACGTGTCCGGCGTCCCGTCGGAAATCACCTCGGTCGTGGTCTCCGTGCTCGCCCGGATGGTCTTCGACTATGCGATCTGGTCGCGGACCGAAGCGCAGCGCCCGCTGCTGCTCGTCTGCGAAGAAGCGCACCGCTACGTGCCCAAGGACGAACATTCGGGCGCCCAGGCGGTCCGCAAGATCCTCGAGCGCATCGCCAAGGAAGGTCGTAAATATGGTGTTTCGCTCGGCCTCATCACGCAGCGCCCGTCCGACTTGGCGGAAGGCGTGCTGTCGCAGTGCGGCACCATCGTCTCGATGCGTCTCAACAACGACCGCGACCAAGCCTGCGTGCGGGCCGCGATGCCCGAAGGCGCGCGCGGCTTCCTCGACGCCATCCCGGCGCTCCGCAATCGCGAATGCATCGTCTGCGGCGAAGGCGTCGCGATCCCAATCCGCGTCCGCTTCGACGATCTCGAGCCCGAGAAGCGTCCGGCATCGTCCGACCCAAGCTTCGCGCGCCTGTGGCGCGAGAGCGGAGACGAAGCCGGCATCATCAGCCGCACCATCAAACGTTGGCGCGGCCACGGCCGCTAAGCAGCCGAGCGACACGACTGACGTCACGCGGATTCACTCCGCGTGACGCAGCGTTTTCCCTAATCTTCCACCCCGCCCACCGCTGGTGTTATGACCCCTGTTAACAACAGGGGAATCATCATGGCTGCTCGCCTGCGTACGCTCGCTACCGCTCTCACCGCCTCCGCCCTCGTCCCGCTCGGCGCGGCAAGCGCCCAACAAGCGCCGATCGTGCAGCCTGGCGCGCCGGGGCAGCCGTCTCAGCAGCTGACGCCGGATCAGGCGATCCGGATCGCGAACACCCGCTACACGGCCGACGACGTTCGCTTCATGCAGGCGATGATCGTCCACCACAGCCAAGCCGTCGAAATGGCTGCGCTGGTGAAGGGCCGCACCAATCGCCAGGCGGTGATCGACGCGGCGCGGCGCATCGACGCGTCGCAGGACGACGAGATCGCCTTCATGCGCAAATGGCTGACCGACCGCGGCCAGCCGGTCGCCAACCCCGCGGCGATGCACGACATGCATGCGATGCACGCCATGCCGGCGGTCGCGCCGGTCAGCGGCCTTACCGACAATCTTGCGTCCATGGGCATGGCGACGCCCGAACAGATGGCCGCGCTCGCCGCCGCCAAGGGCTCGGACTTCGACCGCCAGTTCCTGGAGCGGATGATCAACCACCACCAGGGCGCCGTGACCATGGCGGACGCGCTGCTTCACCGCGGCGGTTCGGCCGCCGACCCGACCCTCTATGATTTCGTCAATGACGTGATCAACGAGCAGAAGGCGGAAATCCGCAAGATGACCGACCTGCTCGTCGGCCTTCGCGACGACCCGCGCTCGACGCTCAAGGCGGGCTTCACCGACGCCGGGCAGGCGGCCAGCAACATGCGCCTGCTCGCCTCGCTCCCCAAGCCGACCGGCTTCTTCGACCCGAAGAACCCGATGGGCACGCCGTTTCCGAAACCGGGCGCGAAGGGCAAGGCAGCAGCGCCGGCGGGCGACGACGGCCGCTTCCCGCTGCTCAGCTTCGCGCAGACCGACATGGCGTTCGCCGGCAATTTGCTGGCCGTCGGCAATTACCACGGCTTCAATCTCTATCGCCTGACCGCCGATCCCAAGCCGCAGCTGCTGAGCTCGGTGATCTGCCCGGGCGGCCAGGGCGATTTGTCGATCGTCGGTAACCTCGTGATCATGTCGGTCGAGCAGACCCGCGGCCGCGTCGATTGCGGGCGTGAGGGCGTCCGTCAGGACGTCAGCCCTGAACGCTTCCGCGGCATCCGCATCTTCGACATCAGCGACGTGACGCGTCCGCGCCAGGTCGGCATTGTCCAGACCTGCCGCGGCTCGCACACCCACTCGGTCGTGTCCGCCGACCCGCGCTCGATCATCGTCTATGTCTCGGGCACGGCCGGCGTCCGCAAGGGTGAGGAACTGGCGGGCTGCGTCGGCGAGGTCGCGAGCCCGCAGACGGCGTTGTTCCGCATCGATGTCGTCGAGATCCCGGTCGCCAACCCGGCCGCAGCCCGCATCATCGACAGCCCGGCGGTCTTCGCCGACCCGAATACGGGCGACCTCGCCGGCCTGTGGCGCGGCGGCACGCACGGCGAAGGAACTCAGGAAACGGGGCGCACGGACCAGTGCCACGACATCACCGTCTTCCCGGCTCGCCGAATCGCCGCGGGCGCCTGCTCGGGCAACGGCATCATCTTCGACATTTCGAACCCGCGTAAGCCGCGCCGGATCGACGCCGTGTCGGACCCGACCTTCTCCTACTGGCACTCGGCGACCTTCAACAATGACGGCACCAAGGTGCTGTTCACCGACGAATGGGGCGGCGGCGGCCGACCGCGCTGCCGGGTCCAGGACCCGCGCACCTGGGGCGCCAACGCCATCTACGACATCGTCGACGGCAAGCTTCGCTTCCGCAGCCACTACAAGCTGCCGGCCGCCCAGTCGGAGCAAGAAAATTGCGTCGCCCATAACGGCTCGATCGTGCCCGTTCCCGGTCGCGACCTGTTCGTCCAGGCCTGGTACCAGGGCGGCATTTCGGTGATGGATTTCACCGATAGCGCCCGCCCGGCGGAGATCGCCTTTTTCGATCGCGGACCAGTCGCCAAGGACAATCTGGTGATGGGCGGCTTCTGGTCGAGTTATTGGTACAATGGTCGCATCTACGGCACCGAGATCGCGCGCGGCCTCGACATTCTCGCGCTGACGCCGAGCGCGCAGCTGTCGGATAATGAAATTGCGGCTGCGTCGCTCGCTAGCCAGGGCGCGGTGTTCAACCCGCAGCAGCAATTTCCGGTCACCTGGCCCGACCATCCGGTCGTCGCGCTCGCTTATCTCGACCAGCTGGAGCGGAGCGGCGCCTTTACTGCCGCGGCAACCGCGCCGCTGCGCCAGGCGCTCACCGCAGCACGGGCGTCGGTCGACGGTCGCCAGCGCAACGGCGCGCTCGCGGCCCAGATCGGTGCGGCGGCAGGGACGCTCCCGCCGGTCGCGGCCAGTAACGTGATTGCGATGCAGCGGCTTGCGGCGCTCCGCCGGACGCTCGGCGGGATTGCCGCACAGCTCCGCTAGGCGCTCTTCCGGCCAACCTTCAGCAACGCCTGAAGCCGCGCCTTCACCGCGCTTGCCAGCTGCGGGTCGAAGGCCGGCGCGCTGACCAGGCGCACGCCGAGCGGGTTCACCGGCGTGCCGCCTTGGCGGACTTCGAAATGCAGGTGCGGCCCCGTCGATAGGCCCGAGGAGCCGACATAGCCGATCACTTGCCCCGCCCGGACATATGTGCCCGGCTCGGCCGCGATCGAGCTCATGTGGCTGTAGCTGCTGACCAGCCCGGCGGCATGGGCGATCTGGACCTGCCGGCCATAGCCGCCCGCCCATCCGGCGCCGATTACCCGCCCGTCGGCGGCAGCGACGATCGGGCTGCCCCAGCCCGCCCCAATGTCGAGCCCGGCATGGAATCGCGTGAATCGAAGGATCGGGTGAACCCGATAACCGAACGTCGATGTGATATGGCCGGCCGCCGGCATCATCATACCGCTCGGGACCGGCGCCGGCCGTTCGACATTGGCCGCGTCGATCCACTCGCTGCGCCCGTTCGCTTGCCATTTGACCAGCTGCATCGGCTTTTCGCCGAACTGCGTGATGCCGGCGTAGAGGAGCTCGCGGTTCTTGCCGAGCACCAGGTCGAAACTGTCCGAAACGCCGATTTCCCCGACGTCGATCTTGGTCGCGAGCGCCTGCAAATAAGCCGCCGCGACGTCCGGCGTCGCGCCGGCGGTGCGCAGCGACCAATAGAGACCATCATTCGCACGCCCGCTGATGCGGATCGGTCCGTTCGCCGGCGCCGGTGCAGTCGCCGGAGCGGGAGCAGGCTCAACCGGCGCCACATAGGGCCGCTGCGGCGCATAATCGATCGCTTCGGCAGCATCGGTCGGCGCCATCGCCATGCCGGTCGCGCCGCCGCTCGCCAGCGGCGCGACGCCCAGCGCCTCCCACTGGTGCGCATCATCGGCGACGCTGCTTCCAAGCCCCGGAAGCGAAGCCCAGGCGACGGTGCTGCACAGCAACGCCAGCGCGCCAGCGCTCTTCCACCCCGGCCGCGGCCAGGAGCGGGAAAGCGAGCGCCGCAACGGATGCGCCTTGGCGTGGAGCGTCAACACGCCCATCCGTCTGCCGAAACAAGGTTAAGGCCCGCCTAAAATCGCGCCTTGGAACCTTGCCTTCCCTTCGGGCGCTGCCACATTCGTCATGATGGCGCCGCGTTCAGACGCTCACGTCCGGGCAATCCTCGGGCCGACCAATACCGGCAAGACCCACTTGGCGATCGAGCGAATGTGCGCCCATTCTTCGGGCGTCATCGGCTTCCCGCTCCGTCTCCTCGCCCGCGAAGTCTACGACCGTGTCGTCGGCATGAAGGGCGAGGCGCAGGTCGCGCTGCTGACCGGCGAAGAGCGCATCGTGCCGCCGCAGGCGCGCTATTTCCTCTGCACCGCCGAATCGATGCCCGTCGGCAATGAAGGCGAGGAGAAGCGCGAATTCGCCTTCGCCGCGATCGACGAGGCCCAGCTCGGCATCGATCCCGAGCGCGGCCACGTCTTCACCGACCGCATGCTCCGCGCCCGCGGCCGCGAGGAGACGTTGATCCTCGGTTCCGACACGCTGCGCCCGCTGATCCGCGAGTTGCTGCCCGAGGCCGAGATCGTCACCCGACCGCGCTTCTCGACTCTTCGCTATGCCGGCAGCGCCAAACTATCGCGCCTGCCGCCGCGCTCGGCCGTCGTCGCTTTCTCCGCCGAGCAGGTTTACGCGCTCGCCGAAATGCTGCGCCGGTTTCGGGGCGGCGCCGCCGTCGTCATGGGCGCGCTTTCGCCTGCGACCCGCAACGCACAGGTGGCGATGTTCCAGCGCGGCGAGGTGGACTATCTCGTCGCCACGGACGCCATCGGCATGGGACTCAACATGGACGTCACCCATGTCGCCTTCGCCGGACTCGAGAAGTTCGACGGCCGCCGCGACCGCAGGCTGACCATCTCGGAAATGGCGCAGATCGCCGGCCGCGCCGGCCGCCACCAGAAGGACGGCACCTTCGGGACCCTCGGGCTCAGCGAAGAATCGGGCGGCTTCAGCGACGAGGAAATCAGCGCCATCGAGGAGCATCGATTCCGCCCGCTCGACTTCCTCTACTGGCGCAACGCTGCGCTCGATTTCACCGATGTCCGCTCGCTGATTGCCAGCCTGGAGATGAAGAGCGACGACCCCGTCCTTCGCTCCGCGCCCGAAGCGATTGACCTCGCCGTCCTGAAGCATGTCGCCGAGGACCCGGCGATCGCCGCCCGCAAGAGCGTCGCCGCCCGGCGCCTGTGGGCGGTTTGCGGCCTTCCCGATTTCCGCAAGGTCGGCCCGATGCACCACGCCCGCATGGTCCGCCGCGTCTTCAGCTATATCGAGGAAGGCGGCCACGTTCCCCACGAATGGTTCGCCGCCGAAGTGTCCCGCCTCGACAATATGAGCGGCGACATCGAAGCGCTCGCCGACCGCCTCGCGGGCATCCGCAGCTGGGCCTATATCGCCCACCGTTCGGACTGGCTGAAAGAGCCGGCGAAATGGGCCGAACGCACCCGCGAGGTCGAAGCGCGCCTGTCCGATGCCCTCCACGAGCGCCTCACCCAGCGCTTCGTCGATCGCCGCACCGCGGTGCTCGTCCGCGACATCGGCGCCCGCGGTGCCGATGCGCTTCCGGTCACCGTCGCCGCCGACGGCGAAGTCAGCGTCGGTCCCGAGCCGATCGGCCACCTGCTCGGCTTCGAGTTCCGCGTCGACCAAACGGCCCGACTCGCTGACAAGCGCCTGCTCCTGGCTGCCGCCGAGCGCCGCCTCGGCGATGAGCTCGACCGCCGCGCCAACGCGTTGATCGACGCGCCCGACCACGCCTTCACGCTCGCGGCCGATGACAAGGGCAGCCCGGCCCTGTTCTGGGATGGGCACCTGCTCGCCCGCCTCGCACCGGGCCGCTCCTTGCTGGAGGCCGCGATCCGCACCGCCCGCCCGCTTGACCGCCTGTCCGCCGACACCCGCGCCCGCCTGCGCGCCCGGCTCGAAACATGGGTGGACGCCCAAGTCGCCAGGCATTTAAAGCCGCTGCAGGTCCTCGCCGCTGCGGCCACCGATGCGGCAAGCTCGCCGGGCGTCCGCGCGCTCGCCGCAATGCTCACCGACGCGGGCGGCCTGCTCCCGCGCAAGGCTGCGCTCGGCGCGATCGCCCATCTCGAGCAGCCCGACCGCCAGGCGCTGCACGGCCTTCGCGTCCGCCTAGGCCCGCTCGACGTCTTCCTGCCGCCGCTGCTCAAGCCCGCCGCCCAGCAATGGCGCGCGGCGCTGCTGGCCGTTCGCCAGAACCAGCCAATGCCCGTGATCCCGCCACCCGGCGCCGCAAGCCTCGGCGGCGATGCCGATCCGCGCGGCGCCGCGCTCGCCTATCGCCGCGCCGGCCGGATGTGGGTGCGTGTCGACCTTGCCGACCGCCTCGCCAGCCACGCCCGTCAGGTCCGCTCCGCCGGCGGCGAGGATCCGGTCAATGCCGAGCTCGCAACATCGATCGGCCTTGACCAGGAGTCGCTCGGGCGGCTGATGAACGACATCGGCTTCACTCGCGCCGGCGAAGCCTGGAAATGGCGCGGCCGGCGGCAGCAGCGGCCGGACAAGCCGTCGCGCCATTCCCACGCTTTCGCCGAACTTGCGAAGCTCAAGAAGCCGTGAGGATCGACCGCTTCCTCCACTGCATCCGCCTCGTGAAGAGCCGCACGCTTGCCCAAGGCGTGGTCGAAGGCGGCTATGTCCGCATCGACGGCAGGCGCGTCGAGAAAGTCAGCGAGGAAGTGCGCATCGGCAGCGTCGTCGCGCTGCCCCTCCACGGCCAAGTCCGCATCCTCAAGGTCCTCAGCCTTCCCGAGCGCCGCGGCCCCGCCGCGGAAGCGCGCGCCTGCTACGAGGAATTGACGGAGGCAGCGCCGCGACTTAGCGAACCCGCAAAGGGAGCCGCTCACTCATGACCTATGTCGTCACCGACGCCTGCATCCGCTGCAAATATATGGACTGCGTCGAGGTCTGCCCCGTCGACTGCTTCTACGAGGGCGAGAACATGCTCGTCATCAACCCCAACGAGTGCATTGACTGCGGCGTGTGCGAGCCGGAATGCCCCGCCGAAGCCATCCTCCCGGACACGGAGAGCGGCCAGGAAAAGTGGCTCGAGCTCAATGCCACCTATTCGGCGGAATGGCCGAACATCACCCGCAAGAAGGACAGCCCCGCCGACGCCGACGAGCACAAGGGCGAGGAAGGCAAGTTCGACAAATATTTCACGCCCGACCCCGGCACCGGCGACTAAGTCAGCGCATCAGCTAGCGCCGTCATTGCGAGGCTCCGCAAGGAGCCGCGGCAATCCAGCGGCGCGACACTGGATTCCTTCGCTGCGCTCGCAATGACGCGCGATCCAGGGCTTTGGAAAAACCGCTCATCCTGAGTGGCCGCGCAAGCGGCGTATCGAAGAATCAGCGCTTGATCGTAAACGTATAATTTAGCCCGGCGCCGACCGACACCTGGTTGCGCGACCCCAGCTCGCGGACGATCGGCGACTTGGCCGCATCGCCGACCAGCCGCTCGTAGCGGGCGAAGCCGAACATGCCCCAGCGCGGGTTGAACTGCAGCGAAAGCCCGCTCGCCATCGCGACGCCATGGACTCCGCCGCCTGGCTGGTAAGCCGGCAGGCCGCTCGCCAGCGCCGCAACCGGAGTCACGCCGAAATAGGCTCGCTGATACTTCTTGTCCGAAAACAGCAGCCGCGGGCCTACCGAGAAGACATATTTGTCTCCGTCGCGCCACACGTGATCGGCGCCGATCTGGCCGACCAGCCCTTCATGGCCGCCGAGCCCCTTCACCAGCTCGCCCCGAAGATGAAGCGACCGGTTGATCTCATAGCTTGCGAACGCACCCGCTTCGAAGGTCCGCTTCACCTTGCCGAGCGGCGCGCCGACATCCGAGTCCTTGCGGGCGTTTGAGAGGCTGGCGGCGGGGCCGAACTTGAACCCGCCCGTCGAGACGACGGGGATGCCGAACCGGTAATCAGGCGCTTCGAAGCCAAACTCGTTGCTGCCGCGGTCGATGTCGACGTCCCATAGCGGGCCCACTTCCATCTTGTCGGAGCCGACGAAGTCCGGCCGCAGCTGCGCGCCGGCACCGACGCGAACGCGGATGTCCTTGCGTTCCTGCGCCAGGGCCGGGGTCCAGGCCGGCGCCAACGCCACGGCCGCGATCAAAAGCTTCTTCATCATCTCGCCCAAACAGCCTTTGTGGAACTTGGTTGCACCTGCGTATCGGTTTCTAGACCCAAAGACCACGCTTCAGCGCCGCTCCATCAGCTTTTCGACGATCAGCTCGGCCGCCTGTTCGGCGCTGAGCTTGGTCGTGTCGATATGGATTTCCGCCTGTTCGGGCGGCTCGTACGGGCTGTCGATCCCGGTGAAATTCTTGATCTCGCCGGCCCGCGCCTTGGCATAGAGCCCCTTCACGTCGCGCTTTTCGGCTTCGGCGATCGGCGTGTCGATGAACACTTCGATGAACTCGCCGTCGGGAAGCATCTGACGGACCATCTCCCGTTCGGCCCGGAAGGGCGAGATGAAGGCCGTCAGCACGATCAGGCCGGCGTCGGCCATCAGCCGCGCGACCTCGCCCACGCGGCGGATATTCTCGATCCGGTCGGCTTCGGTGAAGCCGAGGTCGCGGTTGAGCCCGTGGCGGACATTGTCGCCGTCGAGCAGGAAGGTGTGCCGCCCGCGCGCCGCAAGTTTGGTCTCGACGAGGTTGGCGATGGTCGACTTGCCCGCGCCCGACAGGCCGGTGAACCACAGCACCGCCGGCTTCTGGCCCTTGAGCGCCGCATGGGTGTCGCGCCCGACGTCGAGATGCTGGCGGTGGATGTTCATGGCGCGGCGGAGCGCGAAATGGAGCATGCCGCAGCCGACGGTGGCATTGGTCAGCTTGTCGATCAGGATGAAGCCGCCGAGCGCCTTGTTCGGGCTCGTGCCTTCCACCGCATAAGGTTCGAACACGATCTCGCGGTCGGTCGCGATCTCGGCGACGCCAATACCGTTCAGCGCCAGCCGCTTGGTCGCGAGATGTTCGAGCGTGTTGACGTTGATCTCGTACTTCGGCTCCTGGACCGTTGCCGTGACGGTCTGCGTGCCGATCTTCATCCAATAGCCGCGGCCCGGAAGCAGCTCCTCATCGGCCATCCACACGATCGTGGCTTCGAACTGGTCGGAAACTTCGGGCGGGTCGCCGGCGGCTGCAATGACGTCGCCGCGTGAGCAATCCACCTCGTCGGTGAAGGTGACCGTCACGGACTCGCCCGCGGTCGCCTCGGTGAGGTCGCCGGTCAAGGTGACGATCCGGTCGATATGCGTCGTGCGGCCGGACGGCAGGATCCGCACTTCGGCACCGGGGCCCATCGTGCCCGATGCGATCTGGCCCGAAAAGCCGCGGAAGTTCTGGTTGGGCCGATTGACCCATTGCACCGGCATTCGCAGCGGCTTGGCGGCGTCCGCCGCGGTGTCGAGCGGCACCGTATCGAGATGTTCGAGCAGGCTCGGCCCCTCATACCAGCCGGTGGCATCGCTGCGGCTCATGATATTGTCGCCGGCTAGGCCGGACACGGGAATCGGCACCCAATCGGCGATGCCGATCTGGTCTGCAAACCGGCGATAGTCGGCGCAGATCGCGTCGAACGCGCCTTGGTCGTAATCAACCAGATCCATCTTGTTCACCGCCAGCACAAAGCGGCGGATACCGACGAGCTTGGCGAGATAAGAGTGCCGCCGCGTCTGCGTCAGCACGCCCTTGCGGGCATCGACCAGCAGGATGGCAAGGTCCGCGGTCGACGCGCCGGTCACCATGTTGCGCGTATATTGCTCATGGCCCGGCGTATCCGCGACGATGAACTTGCGCCTCGCGCTGGAAAAGAAGCGATAGGCGACGTCGATGGTGATGCCCTGCTCCCGCTCCGCCGAAAGCCCGTCGACCAGAAGCGCGAAATCGATCTTCGCGCCTTGCGTGCCGTGCTTCTTGCTGTCCGCTTCCAGCGCGTCGAGCTGGTCGTCGAAGATCTGCTTGGACTCGTAGAGCAGCCGCCCGATCAGCGTGGACTTGCCGTCATCGACGCTGCCGCAGGTGATGAAGCGAAGCAGCTCCTTGCGCTCCTGCTCGGCGAGCCAGGCGCGGACATCGCGGCGGATCAGGTCCTGGTCGGAATCAAGCGGGCGGCTCATCAGAAATAGCCCTCCTGCTTCTTCTTCTCCATCGACGCGCTGCCCCCGTCCTTGTCGATGATCCGGCCCTGCCGCTCGCTGGTCTTGGTCAGCAGCATCTCGGCGACAATATCTTCTATGGTCTGCGCTTCGCTCTCGACCGCGCCGGATAGTGGGTAGCAGCCGAGGGTACGGAACCGCACCTTGCGCGGCTGCGGCGTTTCGCCGTCAAGCGGGAAACGCTCGTCATCGACCATCAGGATGAGGCCGTCGCGGACGACCGTCGGCCGGTCCGCCGCGAAGTAGAGCGGCACGATCTCGATGCCTTCGCGCATGATGTACTGCCAGACGTCGAGCTCGGTCCAGTTCGAGATCGGGAAGACCCGCATGCTCTCGCCCTTCGCCTTGCGCGCATTGTAGAGGTTCCACAGCTCCGGGCGCTGCCGCTTCGGATCCCAGCGGTGGTTGCGGTCGCGAAAGCTGAACACGCGTTCCTTGGCGCGGCTCTTCTCCTCGTCGCGCCGGGCGCCGCCGAACGCCGCGTCGAAGCCATATTTGTCGAGCGCCTGCTTCAGACCTTCGGTCTTCCACATGTCGGTGTGCATCGGGCCGTGGTCGAACGGGTTGATACCTTGCTCCATCGCCTCCGGGTTGCGGTGGACCAGCAGCTCGATCCCGTCTTCCGCCCCCACCTTCTCGCGGAGCGCATACATGTCCCTGAACTTCCACGTCGTATCGACGTGGAGCAGCGGGAAGGGCAGCGGGCTGGGCGCAAAAGCCTTCTTGGCCAGGTGCAGCATCACCGCCGAATCCTTGCCGATCGAATAGAGCATCACCGGCCGCTCGGCCTCGGCGACGGTCTCGCGCAGGATGTGGATGCTCTCGGCTTCGAGCCGGTCGAGATGGGTCAGCGCTTTCACGGCTGGGCTGATAGCATGCGGCAGCGTCGCGTCGAGTAGCGCAGCCGGTCGACGGCATGGCGCGAACCGGCTATTGCCGCTGCAAGGCCCGAACTCTTTGTCTTCGTTAGGGAATTGACATGACCATATTGCCCATTCGCTTCGCCGTAGCCGCCGTGATCGCCGCCGTCGCCGTCTCGCCGCTGGCCGCCCAGAGCGCCGCCGGTACGCAGGCCGCTCCGGCGGTGCCGACCCGCACGCAGCTCGTCACGATGCTCGACGCCGGCTTCAAGAGCCTCGACACCAACAACGACGGGACTCTGTCGCAAAGCGAGGTCGCCGCTGCCGAGACCAAGATCATCCAGACCCGCGTGGCGCAGATTCGCACCCGCCTGGAAGCCGAGTTCACGGCCGCCGACACCAACAAGGACGGGCAGCTCAGCAAGGCCGAGTTCATGGCGGCCGCGCCGCAGGCTCCGGCGACCGGCCCCAACGGCGCCGAGGCGCTGGCCCGCTACGACAGCAACAAGGACGGCAAGATCAGCGCCGCCGAGTTCCGCGCCCCGCGCGTCGCCGCTTTCGATGCGATCGACACCAACAAGGACGGCACCTTGAGCAGCGCCGAGCGCCGGGCCGGACAGAAGCGCTAAGGCGCGCCTACAGCCGCTCGGCCGCCGACGCGCGGATCATCACCTCGTCCTGCGCGAACCGCCGCTCGAGATCGCGGCGGTATGCGTCCCACCAGGCGCGGTCGAGCGCGTCGGCGATCACTTCGAAGATGACGATGGCGTCGCGGTCGACCTCTCCGCCTTCGCTTTCCCAAAGCCCCTCGGCCGGCGCGCGCGTGAACGCCGTCAGCCCGCCGAACCGCTCGACCAGCTCGCTTCGAACCTCGCCGAACAGCGCCGGCGGCTGGTCCGACCCATCGTTCCGCTTCAGCGGCAGGAAGACCTCGATCACGTGCATGCCCTACCAACTTTCGTCATGCCGGACTTGATCCGGCATCCGCCATACTCTCTAAGCTCAAGCTTCCCCGGGGGAGCGCCGGACCGCGCTTGAGAGGTAGGCAGGAGCCTACGACCCGCTGAACCTGATCCGGTTGAGACCGGCGGAGGAAGAGGAGTCGAACATGGCAGACGCACCCGCACGCACTGAGCTCAAAGTCACCACCGGCCCGATCCGCGGCAGCCGCAAGATCTACGTCAAAGGCCCAAATGACATCCAGGTCGCGATGCGCGCCGTGGACCTCGAGCCCTCGTCGGGCGAGCCGCCGCTCAATCTCTACGACACCAGCGGCCCCTACACCGACCCCGCCAGGCGCATCGACATCATGGCCGGCCTTCCCGAGCTCCGCCGCGACTGGATCCGCGCCCGCGGCGACGTCGAGGAAGTACAGCAGCGCGAGGTCCGCCCCGAAGACAACGGCCAGCTCGGCCCCGACCGCAGCGGCGGCGTCCAGCCCTTCCCCAACGTCCGCAAGCGCGTCCTTCGCGCCCGTCCCGGCGCCAACGTCACCCAGATGCACTACGCCCGGCGCGGCATCATCACGCCCGAGATGGAATATGTCGCGACCCGCGAGAACCTCGGCCGCGAGCAGGCGCTAGCCACGCAGCGTGACGGCGAGGACTTCGGTGCCGCCATCCCCGATTATGTCACGCCCGAGTTCGTCCGCGATGAGATCGCCCGCGGACGCGCCATCATCCCCAACAACATCAACCACCCGGAATCCGAGCCGATGGCGATCGGCCGCAACTTCCTGGTCAAGATCAACGCCAATATCGGCAACAGCGCCGTCGCGTCCGACGTCGCGTCCGAGGTCGACAAGATGGTGTGGGCGATCCGCTGGGGCGCCGACACGGTCATGGACCTGTCGACCGGCCGCAACATCCACGACACCCGCGAATGGATCATCCGCAATTCGCCCGTGCCGATCGGCACCGTCCCCATTTACCAGGCGCTCGAAAAGGTCGGCGGCATCGCCGAGGACCTGACCTGGGAAATCTACCGCGACACGCTCATCGAGCAGGCCGAGCAGGGCGTCGACTATTTCACCATCCACGCCGGCGTCCGCCTGCCCTACGTCCCGCTGACCGCCAAGCGCGTCACCGGCATCGTCAGCCGCGGCGGCTCGATCATGGCCAAATGGTGCCTCGCCCATCACCGCGAAAGCTTCCTCTACGAACGCTTCGACGAGATCTGCGAGATCATGAAGGCCTATGACATCGCCTTCTCGCTTGGCGACGGCCTGCGCCCGGGCAGCATCGCCGACGCCAATGACGAAGCCCAGTTCGCGGAACTCTACACGCTCGGCGAGCTGACCAAGAAAGCCTGGGAGCATGATTGCCAGGTGATGATCGAGGGCCCTGGCCACGTGCCGATGCACAAGATCAAGGCCAACATGGACAAGCAGCTCGAAGCCTGCGGCGAGGCGCCCTTCTACACCTTGGGGCCGCTGACCACCGACGTCGCGCCCGGCTACGACCATATCACCAGCGGCATCGGCGCCGCGATGATCGGCTGGTTCGGCACGGCGATGCTCTGCTACGTCACCCCCAAGGAGCATCTCGGCCTCCCCGACCGCGACGACGTCAAGGTCGGCGTCGTCACCTACAAGCTCGCCGCCCACGCCGCCGACCTCGCCAAGGGCCACCCCGCCGCCAAGCTGCGCGACGACGCCTTGTCACGCGCGAGGTTCGAGTTCCGCTGGCGCGACCAGTTCAACCTCTCGCTCGACCCCGACACGGCCGAGCAATATCACGACCAGACGCTCCCCGCCGAAGGCGCCAAGACCGCGCACTTCTGCAGCATGTGCGGCCCGAAATTCTGCTCGATGAAGATCACCGCCGAAGTGCGCGAGTTCGCGCGGCTGCAAGACGAAGGCCTCATCAATTCGACTCCCCTCCCGCAAGCGGGAGGGGCTGGGGGAGGGCCTGTCGAGGACGCAGAAGCAGGAATGGCCGAGATGTCCGAGCGCTACCGAGAGGGCGGCGACCTCTACCTACCCGCGGCGGAATGAAAGAGCTCGGCGAGCCCGATTATGCGTTCCACCGCAACGAAGTGGACCTGATCGTCGCGCGCATGTGGAGGTCCGCCGAGCCTTGGGTCCTGCTGCTCAATGCCTGGCAGGACCTCGTCCGGCGCGGCTATTCCGAGCATCGGGTGGAAACCGCCATCACGCGCTGGACCCCAAATCACGAAAAGGAGAAGCTGGCCCGCGACCGGGAATTCGAAGCTTGGGTCCGGCCCCGCATCGAGCGCCATTTCGCGTTCCGCGCGCTCAACCGCCATCTCGCCGGCCTCGGCATAGAGCCGATGCGACCGATCGGCTTCGCCGAATATTCGGGGCAATTCGGCACTTATGGCTATATCGTGCGCAAGGAGCATTTGCCGGTGCTAGAGCGGCGCGCGCAGGACGAGGCCGGTTTCACGTCAGACACCGATCGCGCAAAAGGCGCGGAGGAGTTCCGGATCTACTTGCGGCGTCATTACGACGAGGATTGGCAGGAAAATCAACGGACGCTCCCGCCCGTCGACCAGTCGCCCTACCGCATCCCTGGTCCGGACTGATCTGCGAGCTCCGCTGGAGCGAACAGTTCAAGCCTCAGCCTCGACCCACAACACCGCCGAGCAATATCACGACCAGACGCTCTCCGCGGAAGGCGCGAAGACGGCATTTCTGGAGCATGTGCGGGTCGGCGCGGGCATAGAGCACGACTGAGCGCGGCGAGCGCGTCAGGCCTCCAGTACGTCCAGCACGTCGGCTTGGCCCGGCGTAGCAAGGCGGCCGACCACTCGGCAGCGAAGGCCTTCCGGCAGGAAATCGATCGTCGCCGTGCCGTTCAGTTCTGTGGCGAGGCTCCGCTCGATCAGGCGAGTCCCGAAGCCCCTCCGCGCCGGCTCCGTCGCCGGCGGGCCGCCGCTTTCCGCCCACAGCAGTTCGAACGCCCTCGCATCCCCGCTCCAGCGGACCGTGATGTGGCCTTCGCGCACAGACAATGCGCCATATTTCACCGCATTCGTGGCCAGCTCGTGCAAGGCGAGTGCGAGGGTCACTGCAGTCTGCGGCGGCACGTGAATGTCCGGCCCTTCGCGGCTGCAGCGGTCGTCACTGCAAAATGGCGCAAGCGCGACCTGCACGATTTCGTCGAGCGAGGCGCTCCGCCACCGCTCGCGAGTGAGCAGGTTATGGGCCTGCCCAAGCGCCTGCAACCTTAACTCGAAGGCGCGGATCGATGCCCTCGGGTCGGCAGCCTCGCGAAAGGTCTGATGGGCGAGGCTCTGGACCACCGATAGCGTGTTCTTCACCCGGTGGTTCAGCTCGCCGATCAACATCTGCTGGTTGCGCTCGCTACGCAGCCTCGCATCCGACGCTTGCCTAAGGGCCGCTGCGGCCGCGTCGAACTCGGTGAAGCCCGTTGACCCGCCCCTGAAGTCAGCGTCCGGGTCAAGGACTTGCCCGAGTTGCTCGAGACCCCTGGTGAGGCGGCGGCCAAGGATCGCTGCCAGGGCACATCCAAGCAGGACGAGGATCAGCGCGAACAGCGAACCGTGCATCAGCGCGCCGAGCGAGCCCTTGTCGGCCGACTTCAACGGCATGCCGACAATGACCGACCAGCCGGAACGGGGAGAGCGCTGAAACGCGGTAAGCATGCGCACGCCTTCCAGGCTCTCACTTTCGAGCGATGCTGCATCGGCCGCCTGCATCCGCTCCCGAAGGACCGACGTCGTTGCTTTGCCGACGAACGCGTCGGGACGGATGTTGCGCCAGATTACAATGCCATTGCGGTCGACGAGGCTCGCCAGTTCGCCCGCCTCCTGGTTCTGCCGACGGACGATCGCTCTGAAGAATTCGGGCCGGAAGACGACACTTAAGGCATAGGCTGGGGGTCGAGAAAATTCGTCCCCGACATCGACACAGACGATCCTCGCCTGGATGGCGCCGGCGGATAGATCGCAGACATGCTGACGCCCGGCGTCCAGCGCCTGCCACATTTTCTGCGGCGGAGGTGCCTTCGGCAACGCCGCTCCGCGCGCAAGACGGGTGTTTACCCATTGCCGGCCGTCGCGGCTCTGGACCACGATCCACGCGTCTTTGGTCGTGAAGGCCGCCCGCGCCTGTCGGTCGACGGCAGACCAGTCGCGGTTGCGCATGGCGTCAGACGCCGAAAGCGCGCTCAGGACCCCCCGTGCACGCTCCAGCTCGGCATCGACGGCGAGCGACAGGACCTGCGCGGTCTCACGCCCCTGGGCTGCAAATTCACGCCTGCTGGTCTCGCGTGCCTGCCATAGCAGGACCCCGAAACCGATCGTGGAAAGCAGCATGCAAGTGACGACCAGGGCAATCAGATATGCACGAACAGATTTCACGTTGGACGCCCCGCCCGAGAAGATGGAAGGCTGTTAGCAGGTTTTTGCGGCGTGGCGACTGCCCCTCCAACGCTTCGGGAAACGCCGCCACTCGACGATCTCAATCGCAGGTTTGGAGCCGATGATGCTCAGCCGCTACACCGCTTCTGTGACCTACGATTTCCGCCCCGTCACCGCCGCCGACCTGCCCTTGCTCCGCTCCTGGCGCGCGCAGCTGCACTGGACCGAGTGGTGGGGCGACGCACAGGGCGACGAGGGGTTCTTCGAGGCTGCGTTGGCCGACCCGCATACCGCCTGCTGGCTGGTCGAGCTGGGCGGCCGCGCGATCGCTTACGCGCAGGATTATGACCCGCACGCCTGGCCCGGCCACCACTTCGCGCACCTGCCGCCGCGATCGCGCGGCGTGGACCAGTCGATCGGCCCTGCCGAGCTCGTTGGCCAAGGCCACGGCTCAGCCTTCGTGCGCGCACATGTCGAGCGGCTGTTCGCGGCCGGCGCGCCCGCCGTGGGAACCGATCCGGACCCCGACAACGCCCGCGCCATCCGTGCCTATGAAAAGGCCGGCTTCACCATCGCCGGCGGCCCGGTGGATACGCACTGGGGCCGGGCCTTGCTGATGGAGTGCCGGCCCTTCGCCTGACTGACACGCAGCTCGGCTCAGCGTCCACGTCGAAACGACCAAGTCGCGACTGATTCGTGAATCCGCCTCGCTTGTCAGAAGCGCGGGTTCGGGTTTGACTGGTCCTTCGGCGGCCCGGCCACGACGTCCCAATGTTCGACGATCTTGCAGTCCTTGAGCCGGAAGAAGTCGGCGATGGCATAGGGAGGCGCACCGGGTGCCGGCGTGAATCGCGCGTGCAGGGCGACAAGCTCACCCGCAGCGATGACGCGAAGGACCTCCCACCTCGCCTGCGGCACCGCCTTGATCAGTCCGGCCAGGAACGCCGCCGCGCCGTCGCGAGTGCCCTGCGGGACGTCGGGCTTATGCTCGATGAAGTCGGGCGAAACATATTTTGCGAACGCAGCCGCCGGCTGCTTCTGAATCAGAGCCTCGCGATAGAAGTTTGAGACGAGTTGCCGGTGCAGCTTCGCGCTCGGCTGGCATACGGCGGCGGCTTGGGCGAGCAGCGCCATGGTCGCGAGGATCATCGGCAATTCCCCCTTTTTTTGCGAAGCTGGCACTGCCTGGCGGCGACTGCAAACTAATCTGACGAAGTGCCGCTCGTCCTCACCACACGAGCGCGCGGCCAAGCTGCGCGGCGGGCCGGCGCTGTTAGCCTGCGGGCGAAAGGGGACAGGCGATGCGCGCAAGTTCGATGCTAGTCCTTTGCCTACTTGCCTCCTGCAGCGGCAGAGAGGCCCCGGATGCAGAACGCACTGCATTCTCATCCGCGGCGACTGGAACCATCCGCAAATCCAATGCACCGGCGGCCAGGCCGAGCCTCGCGCCGTTCGTCGCGATGAGCTCGGACGTGGAGGTATTGCACGGCAATCCCGACCTGCCCGGCCAGCCGTTCGTCATCCGCATCCGCGAGCTGCCCGGAACCATCGTTCCGCCGCACTCGCATCCCGTCGACGAGCATTTGACGATCGTCTCCGGCACCTGGCACTTTGGCTTCGGGGACAGGTTCGATCGCGCGCGCCTCGCCGCGCTCCCAACCGGCAGCTATGGCTATGCGCCGAAGGGCAGCACGATGTTCGCTTACGCGCCCGACGGCGCAGTGGTTCAGGTTCATGGCGTCGGCCCGTTCCACATCAATTGGAAGCATGGGATCGCCACACTCGACGATCAGCCGGCGCGCTTCCGCTTCCGCCGGGGCGAGCGGGTCTCCACTTCCCGAGGCTCCGGGATGATCCGCCAAGGCTATGTTTCAGGCCCGTTGGTGCAGTACGAAATCGAGGGTGGCCCCACCGGGCTGTTCATGGCGCAGGAACGAGACCTTCGCCCGAATTAGCAATCAAGCGGAGCCGAAAATCTCCACGCTGGACCTGAACTTCATCGCATCCAACTCGCCGAAGATCTCCTCAAGGCTCCGGCCCTTCTCCACCCACGACCGCACCGCCGCGACGCACTCGCGGTATCGCGACCCGAGCAGCGGATGCGCCAGATAGGCGCGCGCTTCTTCCTCGCCTGACAAGCCGTAGAACTTCGCCATCGCGCTCCGCCCCAGCTCCGCACTCTGCGGAAAGATGAACCACATCCAGTGGCTGCGCTTCTCGCCAGCGCGGATTTCCGCCAGCGCCTGCTCGTACACGCCGCCGCTCTGCGCTTCGAGGAAGCGCTGCAGGTTGAAGCAGTCCTCGGCCATGCCGCCCGTCTAGCTCAGCGGGCGCAACCCTCAACTGCGGCGGCGATCGTCGGGCCCGATCCGGGCCGCGCTTCGCCGCTCAGGCGGAGGCTCGTGCCCGAGCGGCTGCCGCGCATCGTCAGGAAATAGGGCGAGTCCGTCTGCGCGGCGGGTACGGTCGAGAAGGTGCCGCCGCCGCCTTCGTCCGGCACGAAGGCCCACGGGCGCTCAGCCTTGTCCTGGCTGGTGATGAAGCAGTCGCGGAATGATTCGAGGCTCCGCGCGCTGGTCCGCTGGACCTCGGCGGGCTGCGCCGCGGCACCGGCGGGGGCAGCCATGACGAAGACGGCGGACAGGCCGACCCAGATGCGGCAGGTCATGAAACACTCCAACCCGCGCGCGCAATCCAGGACGGATTGTCGAAAAAGCGTTGACGGTCAAAGGGTTAAACGCCGGACAACGGAAAAGGTCCCGCCGCTCATTTTTTGCGTCCTGAACTTGCGGCTTCAGCCGCCAAGCCTTGCGTTCAGCTCGGCCAGGCGGGCCCGCAGTGCATCGATATTCTCCGGCGTCGTCGCCTGAAGCTCGCGCAGGTTCTTTTCGTCGACGTGCGTGACCGTGCCGGACTCGATCGCCGCCAGCAGGCGCACCAGCCGATCGCGCTCGTCATGCCAGGTCTCGCTCACGAGCCGACTCTAGCGGTTCTTCAGATGCTCGAGCTTTTCCAGCCCGCCGCCGCCCTTGGTCGAAGGATTGGCGGCAATGGTCTTCACCTTCGCCTTCTTCGGCTTGCGTGCTTCCTTGTTGGACTTCATCTGCCCCTTGGCCATGGCCGTTCCTCTGCCGGGCGGAATGCCCCGGGCGCCGGCTTACACCATTGCGCCGCCGCGCGCGCCATGAAAGGCGGGCGCCCGCAGCGGAGCCGCGGACGCCCGAGTCCAGCGCGTGCTCTCGCCGGGGTCTTAGGGGTTGGTGCTGGTGTTGCCGGTCGTGCCGCCGCCGGTCGTCGTCCCGGTGCCGCCGCTCGTGCCGGTAGTGCCGGTGCCGCCCGTCGTGCCGGTGCCGCCCGTGGTCCCGGTCGTGCCGGTTCCAGTCGTGCCGCCGGTCGCATCCGTGCCGGTCGTGCCGGTCGCATTCATGTCGCCCGCATTCATGCCGGCGCCGGCATTCATGTCGGTGCCCATGTTCATGTCCGCGCCGGCGTTCATGTCGGTGGTCATGGACGGATCGCCCATCATATTGGCGTCGGCATTGTTCTGCTCGTTGCCGCCGCTGCTGCAGGCGGCCAGCGCTGCAAAGCCGATAACGGCCAGGCCGGTCTTGGTGATGTTCATGTCGCTTATCCCTCGCGTTGGTGAAGCTTGGGATCCAGCGAGCGGCCAGCCGTGCGCGTTCCCGCAACTAACTTGTGTTGGGAAGATTCTTTGCCGCGCCGGTCAGCGGCGCTCACCGTAGGACGATTTCACCGGCTTCTCACATCCTCCTCATGCCGCTCATGCCGGCATCTGCCACAAGTCGGCAGGCTTCAACTGACACGCACGGGAACGCGCCATGACGAACGTCGACATTGAACGGAATTCAAGCCGGATCCGCGCCGCGGCCTGGGGCGCGACCGCCGCACTGGTCCTGCTGCCTCTTTTTGCCCTTCGCATGGCGGATCCGGCGGCTTGGGACATCGCCGATCTGCCGTTTGCGTTCGTCATGATCGCGGCGGTCGGCATCGCATTCGAATTCGCGCTGCGCGTCCCCGTGCGCTGGGTCCGCACCGCGGGCACGGTCGCGGCATTGGCAACCGCTTTCATCCTGGTGTGGGGCAACCTCGCGGTGGGCTTTGCCGGTTCGGAGGACAACCGGGTCAACATCATCTTCTTCGCCGTCCCGGTGGGGGCGCTGGTCGGCAGCCTGGTTTCGCGCTTCCGGCCGTCCGGCGTCGCGATGGCGCTTACGGCGGCAGCAGTCGCGCAGATCCTCTGCGGCGTCGTCGCTCTCGCAGAGGGCTATTTCACGGGACCGCTGACGATTTCGTTCGCCGGCCTGTGGCTCGCCTCCGCGCTTCTGTTCGCCCGTTCGGCCGCGCGCTTGCCCGAGCTGGTGAAAGAGGCAACAGCGCCGCGATGACCCTCGCCGACCTTCTCGTGCCCACCTATCGCAACATGTTGGGAACGCTTCGCGGGCTCCTCGACAAGGCAGAGGCGCAGTTCGGCGCTCGCGCGGACCGGCTGATGTCCGCCCGCCTCGCGCCCGACATGTTCTCGCTGGCGACACAGGTGCGGTTCGCCTGCGTTCAGGCGCAGGAAGCCCCGCTGCGGCTGATGGGGCGATCGCTGGAGCCGCTCGATTCGTTGCTCAACGAAGGGCGCAACGCCGGCGAGCACCCCGGCTCACTCGCCGACGCACGTGGGCGGATCGACGAGGCGCTGGCCTTCCTCGACACGCTTGAGCCCGGCGCCATCGATGCCGATCCGCACGCCGCTCTGGAACTCACCTTGCCGATGGGCCTGACCTTCGACGTCACTCGCGAACAGTTCGCGCGCGACTGGGCGCTGGCGCAATTCTATTTTCATGTGATGGCCGCCTACGCGATCCTCCGCAAAGAGGGCGTGGAGATCGGGAAGGCAGACTATGTGCCGCACATGTTCGCCTACCTGCGCCCACCCGCGGACGCATGATATAGGGTCGAGCGCCTCAGGCGCTGACGCGGAACCTCTTCTTGAGGTCGGCCTTGATCGACGCGCCGGCAAGATGGGCGTCGACCTGGCTATAGCCTTCCTGACGCAGGACCCGGCGGATCTCGTCAATGCTGGTGGAGGTCGGCGCGAGTTGGAACGCGCGTTCGATGATGTTCTGAGTTTGCATGATGGTCCAACGGCTCGCGAGCAAGATCGTTCCGTCTCTGCAATGTTACTGCTGATGTTCGGCAATGCAAAAAAGGGCCGCGGCCCCGAAGGAGACGCGGCCCCGCGGGCTCAGCAGCCGCAGTTCTTGCAGGTGCAGGGCTTGCACTGGCAACCGCGGCGCGCGTCCAGCTCGGCCGCCTTGGTCTGAAGTTCGTTCTGCGTCGTCATTGGTCTTCTCCCTTTTGCCGCAACGGCATTGATTCGCCGCCGGTGAAGGGTCTATGACCTCCGTACCATGGTACAGGATCAAGCAAAAAGTTCGGACACCATCGGCGGTCTGGCCAAGGCTGCCGGCGTCGGCGTGGAAACCGTCCGTTATTACCAGCGCCGCGGCCTGCTTCCGGAACCGCCGCGCCCGCCTGGGGAGGTGCGCCGCTACAGTGCCCATGACCTCAAGCGGCTCCACTTCATCCGCTCGGCGCAGGCTGCAGGCTTCACGCTCAACGAGATCAAGGAGCTGCTCGAGCTCGACGCGTCCGACGACCGCGCCCGCGCCCGGGAGCTCGCCCGCGGCCGCGTCGCCGCGCTCGACGCGAAGATCGAGGAGCTGCGTGAGGCGCGCCAGGCGCTGGCTGGTCTGGCCGCCGCCTGCGCGAAGAAGGACGGCGGTCCCTGCCCTATCCTGTCGGCCTTCGACCGCTAGCCCGCCCGGCTCAACAGCCGATCAGGACGCCGCGGCGGGTTATTTTTTCAGCCTTTTCACTGCGGCGAGCGTCTGCTGGACATGCTCGCTCCAGTTCATGTCGGAGTGGACGAAGGCGACACGCCCGTTCGGCGCAATGACGTAGGAGGTGCGGTTGGTCATCGTCGCGAGCCGGTTCACCACCGGCATGGCGACGTCATAGCCCTTGATGATGGGACGGGTGGCGGTCGCCACTGGGAAGGCGTTGCGGCATTCCTCGACGGAGAAGCGCTTGAGGGTCGGCAGGTCGTCGGCCGACATGCCGATCACCTGGGCACCGGCTTTCTTGAAGTCGTCCGCGGCTTCGCTGAACGCATGTGCTTCCAGCGTGCAGCCTTTGGTGAAGGCCTTAGGGAAGAAATAGAGGACGACCGGCCCTTTGCGCAGCTGCTCCTTCAGGTGCAGCTTGAACGCCTTGCCGGCAATCGCTCCCGTGGTGACGAAGTCGGGCGCCTTTGCGCCGACCGGAAGTGCGGCAATGGCCGGCGTGACCGCAAGCGCGGCAGCAACGGCGGCGATGATCGTCTTGCGCATTGGTCTGGCCTCCTAAGGAGCAGACATTAGCGCGAACTGGAAAGGAGCGGAATTGGGAAGCGAGGTGAGGGGCTGGCGCCTATTTCGCAGGCGCCAGCAGCCCTGCCAGCACATAGAAAAGAAGCATCACGGGACCGGTGATCAGCGTCGCGGCGACAAAGCCGAGGCGGATCAGCGTCGCGTCGACACCGGTGTAGTCGGCGAGGCCCGCCGCGACACCCATGACCTTGCGATCGTCGCGGTTAATGAGGAAACGTCCGTTCATTGTCTTGGTCTTTCGTTTGAGCGCTTAGACGATCGGCAGCGAGGTTGCGGCCGAGACGAGAAGCATCGCGGAGACGAACGCGCCGGCGAACACGGTCGCGGTGTGGCGGGCGGAAGCGAAATTGGCGAACATTGAACTACCCTTTTTGTCGTTTGCGGGTCCCACCATTGGGCCCTGCAACTATCAATGCATGGGGCGTGCCAATTTGAGATTATCCAATAATTACAATGAAATGGCGCAGCGCAGCTTCTCGCCACGCCGCGCCCTGAGCCGAGAGTTGGGAAATTTTCCTAGCTCGACGTGGAATCGCCGCCGTCGGGATGCATGACCTGCCCAGTCATGTAGCTGGAATCTTCGCAAGCCAGGAACAGGAACGACGGCGCGACCTCGTTCGGCTGTCCGGCGCGGCCCATCGGCGTGTCCTTGCCGAACTCGGGGATCTTCTCCTTCGGCTGGCCCCCGAACGGGTTGAGCGGAGTCCAGATCGGTCCGGGAGCGACCGCATTCACGCGAATCCCCTCCTCGGCGAGGTTCAGCGCCAGCGAGCGCGTGAAAGCCGTGATCGCGCCCTTGGTCGAGCTATAGTCGAGAAGGATCGGCGCGCCCTTGTACATGGTCACCGACGTGCAGTTCACGATCGCCGCGCCCTTCTTGAGGTGCGGCCGCGCCGCCTGCGTCATGAAGAACATGCCGAAGATGTTGGTCTGGAAGGTGCGGCGCAGCTGCTCCTCGCTGATATCCTCGACCTTCTTCTCCCAATGCTGTTCGCCGGCATTGTTGACGAGGATGTCGAGCGCGCCGAGTTCGTCGACCGTCTGCTTGACCGCAGCCTCGCAGAACTCCTTGCTGCCGATGTCGCCGGCGATGGTGATCGCGCGGCGGCCTTCCTGTTCGACGATCTGCTTCGTCTTCTCGGCATCGTCGTGCTCGCAAAGGTAGAGGATCGCGACGTCGGCGCCTTCGCGGGCAAACAGCGCCGCCACGGCGCGGCCGATGCCGCTGTCCGCTCCGGTGATCAGCGCGACCTTGCCTTTCAGCCGGTCCGAGCCGCGGTAGCGCGGCTCCCAATCGGGCTTCGGGTCGAGCTGGCTTTCGTGACCGGGAAGCTGGTCCTCGTGGACCATCGGTTCGATCGTGTCGCTATCCTGGTTCATGGCAGCTACTCCTTGGCGGCCATGCCCATGCCGCGTTGTCCGAATTCTTCGGGCGTCGGCTGTTCCTGCGGATCGCCGGCTGCCGGCTTTTCGACCGCCGTGGCGCCATGCGCTTCAGGCTTGTCGGTGAGCCGATGCCCGTCGCGCGGGTCGTCGGACATTGCGTTGTTCTGGTTCTGGGTAGTCGGTTGTTCGCTGCTGTGGCTGTTCTGGCCCATGTCGATCTCCTTTGCCTGACTAACCGCCAGCCTCGGGAGCGGGTTCCTACGGCTCAACCGCGTTGCGGCTTGTCGTTCTTCTTCTGCGATTCAACCGCTTTCGTCTCGCCGGCGCGGCAGCGCGCGACCAGGGTCGGGTAGTCGAAGCCGTTGTTCTCGAGCAGCGCGGCGCTGGTGGCCGCTGCGCACTGCGCCTCATTCGCATATTGCGTCTGGAGCGTGGTGACGGGCGTGCACTGGCTGCCGCCGTCGGCGCAACCGAGAATGGCGATGACGAAGTAACCCGCACCCATGTGAAGCATCCCCTAAGATGCTGTTCTAACCGCCGAATTTTGCTTCGGTTCCCAACATTTACGGCGTCTTGTTTGCCGCTGGGCCTACCCGTTCCTACTTACGGGCGATGGCGGTTGCGGAAGCTCAGAAGCAGGAACAGCAGAACGGCGGCTTCCGCGCGCTGTGGCGGTTCCTGCCGATGCTGTGGCCCAAGGACGAACCGCAGCTGAGGTTCCGCGTGGTCGCGGCGATGGTGCTGGTGCTTGCCGGCAAGGCCGCGGTGCTGCTGATGCCCTTCGCGTACAAGGCGGTGGTCGATGGCATGTCGGAGGACAAGGCTGCGTTCGGCGTCGTTGCCATGCTCGTGGTCGGCTATGCCGGCGCCCGGTTCGCGGGGGTCCTGTCGGACAATCTGCGCAATGCGATTTTCGAGAAAGTCGGACAGGATGCGGCGCGGCGCCTCGCCGGCAAGGTCTTCCGCCACATCCACGATCTGTCGCTTCGCTTCCATCTCGAGCGGCGCACCGGATCGCTGACCAAGATCGTCGAGCGGGGGACCAAGAGCATCGACATGATGCTCTACTTCCTGCTCTTCAACATCGGCCCGACGCTGATCGAGCTTACCGCGGCCTGCATCATCTTCTTCGTCAAGTTCGGCGCCGGCCTCGTCGCCGCCACCCTGGCGATGATGACTGCCTACATCCTGTTCACGCGGCGGGTGACCGAGTGGCGGGCCGAGCTCCAGCGCCAGCTCAACGACGTCGATAACAAGGCGATCGGCCGCGCGGTTGATTCCCTGCTGAACTACGAAACGGTCAAATATTTCAACGCCGAAGAGCGGGAGGCCAAGCGCTACGACGACGCCATGACGTCGTTTGCCCGCGCGACCGTCAAGAACGAGCAGTCACTCGCGTGGCTCAACATTGGCCAGGCGCTGATCACCAACCTGATGATGGCAGGCGCCATGGTCTTCACGGTGTGGGGCTGGAGCCAAGGTCGCTTCACGGCCGGGGACGTCGTGTTCGTAAACACCATGCTCCTCCAGCTCTTCCGGCCCCTCGACATGCTCGGCTGGGTCTATCGCTCGATCCGCCAGGGGCTGATCGACATGGAGGCGATGTGGAACCTCGTCGACACCCATGCTGATGTTACGGATGCGCCGGGTGCCAGGCCGCTCGAGGTCACGACCGGCAGCTTGCGCTTCGAGAACGTGCGCTTCGGTTATGAGAGCGGCCGCGAAATCCTGAACGGCCTGTCGTTCGACATTCCGGCGGGCACCAGCTGCGCCATCGTCGGCCCATCGGGCGCCGGCAAGTCGACGATCGCCCGGCTGCTCTACCGCTTCTACGACCCGACCAGCGGCAGCATCGTCATCGACGGTCAGAACATCGCCGCCGTTACGCAGAAGAGTCTGCGCGGCTCGATCGGCATCGTTCCCCAGGATACGGTGCTGTTCAACGACACGATCGGGTTCAACATCGGCTACGGCCGCGACGGCGCGACGCAGGCAGAGATCGAAGGCGCCGCCAAGGGCGCCGCGATCGATCGCTTCATCGGGGCATTGCCGGATGGTTATGGTTCGATGGTCGGCGAACGGGGCCTCAAGCTGTCGGGAGGCGAGAAGCAGCGGGTGGCGATTGCCCGCACCTTGCTCAAGGACCCGCCGATCCTCGTCCTCGACGAGGCGACCAGCGCGCTCGACAGCCGCACCGAACAAGCGATTCAGGAGACGCTCGACCGCGTTGCGCGTAGCCGCACCACGATCATGATCGCGCACCGCCTGTCGACGATCGTCAACGCCGACCAGATCATTGTCCTGGATGAGGGGCGGGTGGCGGAGCGCGGCACGCACGACGAGCTGCTCGAAAAGGGCGGCCTCTATGCGGAGCTATGGCAACGCCAGGCGTCGGAACGGCTTGCCGAAGCGATTGCCGAAGCCGCGGAATAGCTCGGTTTTTCTTCGAACAGGCTGGACCCCTGCGTGCTGAGGGGTACGGAACCCGTGTGGCTGACCCTCACCTGATCCTCAAAGAAATCTTCGGTTTCGACCAGTTTCGCGGCGTGCAGGAACGGGTCGTGGACCGCGTCCTCGCCGGTAGTCACACGCTCGCGGTCATGCCCACGGGTGCGGGCAAGTCGCTTTGCTACCAGCTCCCGGCGCGTGTCCGCCAAGGCACCGCGCTCGTCATCTCGCCCCTAATCGCGCTGATGCACGACCAGATCAGAAGCGCCGATGCGATCGGCCTCAAGGCGGCGTCGTTGACGTCAGCCGATGCGGATCGCGACGCGACGCTCGAGCGGCTGCGCGCGGGCGAGCTCGACCTGCTCTACGTCGCTCCGGAGCGAGCGACCACGGACGGGTTCCGGCGCCTGATCGGCCGTATCGATATGGCGCTCATCGCAATCGACGAGGCCCATTGCGTGAGCGAATGGGGCCACGACTTCCGTCCCGATTACAGGCAGCTGCGCGGGCTTCTCGACGATAATCCCGACGTGCCGCGCCTGGCGCTGACTGCCACTGCCGACCGGCGGACCCGCGCCGACGTCTTGGCTCAGTTAGGTATCCCGCAAGACGGGCTAATCGTCGCCGGGTTCGACCGTCCGAACATCCGCTATCATGTCCGCCCGCGCGATCAGGGCAGCAAGCAGCTAAGCGCTTTGCTCGGCAGCCGCCCCGGCTCGGCGATCGTCTATGCGCCGAGCCGCGATAATTCGGAGAAGATCGCAGAAGCGATCGCTGGCAGCGGCCGCCCTGCGCTTCCCTATCATGCGGGGCTCGACCCGCAGGTCCGTGCCCGCAACCAGGCTGCGTTCGTCCAGTCCGAGGAAATGGTGATGGCGGCGACGGTGGCGTTCGGGATGGGCATCGACAAGCCGGACGTGCGGACGGTCGCCCACGCAGGCATCCCCAAGAGCATCGAGGCTTATTATCAGGAGACCGGCCGCGCCGGCCGCGACGGCGAACCCGCCGAAGCGTGGCTGTTCTGGTCGGCCCAGGATTTCGCCCGCGCCCGCCAGCGCATCGAGCAGGAAGTCGAAGTCGACCGGCGCCCGGCGGAGCGGGAGCGTCTCAACGCTCTTGCCGCCTTCGTCGAGGCCGCGACCTGCCGCCGGGCAATCCTGCTGCGTCACTTCGGGGAGGATCCACCGGAGCGCTGCGGCAATTGCGACAATTGCCTCGAGCCGCCGGCAACGGTCGATGCGACGGAGATCGCGCGCAAGCTGCTGTCCGCCGCCTTCCGCACCGAAATGCGGTTCGGCGTCGGACATCTCGCCGACGTGCTTGCCGGCAAGGAAACCGACAAGGTGCACAATTTCGGCCATCACCGGCTGTCAGTGTTCGGGATTGCCGATGCCGACGAGCTAGCGCTGATCCAGCCGGTGTCGCGCGCACTGATCGCCCGCGATGCCCTGCGCGCCGACGCTTATGGCGGGCTGAGCTTCGGCCCCGGCGCAAAGGCGATCCTTAAAGGTGAGGAGCAGGTGACGATCGCCGTGCCGCCACCGCGCGCTCGCCGCAGCCGCAACCGCGACACCGCCCCGTCGGACCCGCTGTTCGAAGCCTTGCGCGCGGCCCGCCGCGAACTGGCCGCGGAAGCCGGCGTGCCGCCCTATGTCGTCTTCCACGATTCCACGCTGCGCGAGATCGCCGCGCGCAAGCCGCGCACGCTCCACGAGCTCGCCGACGTTCAGGGGGTCGGCGCAAGCAAGCTCGAGCGCTATGGTGAGGCGATCATTGCCGTCCTCGCATCACGGGAAACTGCCTAATGATACGCCAGCTCGACGAACGAACCTGCGTCAGCGGACAAATCGCCGCGGACCACGTCGGCGATCTGGCAGCGCAAGGCTTCACGGTCATCGTCAACAATCGCCCCGATGGCGAGGAAGACGGGCAGCCGAGCGCCTCCACCATCGAGCAGGCGGCAGCGGCCGCCGGCCTCAAATATCACCACATCCCGATCGTCCGCGGCATCGGACCGTCGGACGTCGAAGCGATGGAGGAGGCACTTGCCGGTGCCGGGGACGGCAAGCTTCTCGCATTCTGCCGCTCGGGAACTCGCTCGGCTTACGCGATCGCGGTCGCAAGGCGGCGGTCCGGCGCGTCACCGGATGAGGTTGAACGCTCGCTCAGCGACGCCGGGTTCGACCCGGGCCCGATCGCGCACCTGCTTTAGCCGTCCTGTTCGAGTAGCTGCCGCGCTTGGTCCAGGTCCTCGTCGAGGACCATCAGCCGCACCGGCATGAACAGGCCGCCGTAGAAATAGTTGATCTCGGTATCGAACAGCACCGCCTCGACGCCTTCGCTTTCAAGGAACAAGCGCGCGAGGTCCGCTTCGACGCGGCTATTGTATCGGGCAGCTTCGACGAGCGCGGTCACCAGGACGGAATGTCGTCCGCCGCCTGCTCCTCGGCCCGCGGCGCGCGACCGAGCACCGCGTTGCGATGCGGGAAACGGCCGAAGCGGGCGATGACGTCGCGGTGCTCGCGCGCGAAGTGCAGCTTTTCCTCGTCGCCAAGCGCGGTGAAAAGCAGCAGCGACCGGTCCTGGTCTCCGAGATCCTCGCTGTGCATGAAGGGCATGTAGAGGAAGCCGCGCTCCTCCGGCTCAAGCTGGCCATCGAACTCCTTGTCCACCGCGCCCTTGGCGATCGCCAGCGCGAGATGATCGGTGGCGAACTGGTCGGCGTGGCCGCGGAACATGTTGCGCGGGAGCTGATCGAACAGGATCACGGCGGCCAGCGCGGTCAGCGGGTCATTGAGGAAGCTGCTTGCGGGCAGCTGCCGCTTCTCCGCCCATAGTTTGAGGAAGCGCTCGCGGCAGCGTTGGTCGAGCTCGTCGCCGCCCCCGAACCACTGGTCCTTGCTCAGACCGAACCAGAATTTGAGGACATCGGCGCGCCAGTCGCTGCCGGTCACGCGGCGGTGCCTCCAACCGTCAGCCCGTCGACCAGCAGGGTCGGCTGACCGACGCCTGCGGGCACGCTCTGCCCGCCCTTGCCGCACACGCCGACGCCCTCGTCGAGCTCGAGATCGTTGCCGATGCCCTTGACCCGGGTCAGCACCGTGGGGCCGTCGCCGATCAGGGTCGCGCCCTTGACCGGCTCGGCAATCCGGCCGCCGCGGATGCGATAGGCTTCGGTGCAGGAGAAGACGAACTTGCCGCTGGTGATATCGACCTGGCCGCCGCCGAAACTCTTCGCGTAAATGCCGTCCTTCACGCGTTCGACGAGCTCACCCGGATCGTCCTTCCCGGCGAGCATGAAGGTATTGGTCATGCGCGGCATCGGCGCATGAGCGAAGCTCTCGCGCCGGCCGTTTCCGGTCGGATCGACGCCCATCAGCCGCGCATTCAGGCGGTCCTGCAGATAGCCCTTGAGGATGCCATCCTCGATGAGCACGGTTCGGCCTGTGGGCGTGCCTTCGTCGTCGATGGTCAGGGAGCCGCGGCGGTTTTCCATCGCACCGTCGTCGACGACGGTGACGCCCGGCGCCGCGACCCGGTCGCCGAGCCGCCCGGAGAAGGCCGACGTGCCCTTGCGGTTGAAATCCCCTTCAAGGCCATGGCCCACCGCTTCGTGAAGCAGAACGCCAGGCCAGCCGGGCCCGAGCACGACGGGCAGTTCGCCGGCCGGCGCGGCGACGGACTCGAGATTGGTCAGCGCCTGCGCAAGCGCGATGTCGATCGCGCGGCTCCACTCCGCCTCGTTGAACAGCCTGCCGTAAAGGTGGCGGCCGCCGAGGCCGTGGCTGCCGGTCTCGCGGCGGCCGTTCTGCTCGGCGACGATCTGCACATTGAGCCGCACCAGCGGGCGAACGTCGGAGGCAGTGAATCCGTCGGCACGAAGGATGTCGATGACGTTCCAGCTTGCCAGCAGGTAGACGCTGACCTGCACGACGCGCGGATCGCGGGCGCGCGCGGCGGCGTCGATCCGCTGGCAAAGCTCGACCTTGGCGGCGAACGGAACTTCGGCGAGCGGATCGTCGGCGCCGTACATCGCCTGGTTGGTGCGCGCCGGCGGCGGCGCAGGCGAGGCGGTGCGGGGATCGAGGATCTTCAGGGTCGCTGCGGCGCGTTCGATCGCCGCCTCGCTGATCTCGTTGGCGTGGGCGAACGCGGTGGTCTCGCCACTGACGCCCCGCAGGCCGAAGCCCGAGGAGCTATGATAATCGGCAGTCTTCAGCCGGCCGTCGTCGAAGCCGAACGCCTCGCTGACGCCATATTGAAGATAGAGCTCGCCGTCGTCGTGAGCGGAGAGATGCGTGGCCGCGAGCCGGCGCGCCGCGTCGGGATCGAGGCTCCGGTAAAGGAAGCTACGCGGGTCGGCGACGGTCATGCCGCCTGGCTGTCCGCAGGTCCCCCTTCAAGAACGAAACGGCGATCGCAATAGCCGCACTCGACGAAGCCGGTATCCGGTTCGATCCTCAGGAATACGCGCGGATGCCCCAGGACCGGCGAGACCTCCCCAGAGCCGTCGCATGCGACCTGGACGCTGGAGACTCGGATCACTTCCGGCGGCGGGATTTCTGATGCCATGTCCGCCAATTAGTGCTGGACGCGGCGCCTCACAAGGTGCGGTCAGGGATATTGAACCGTGACCGTGAAGCTGCCGAGATAGCTGCCGTCCGCCTGTCCCGCCGCGACGTTGAGACGCGCGCCGACCGCGAAATCGAACGTCTGGGTGATCGGGAAGCGGCGGTTGCTCGGCCCGTCGAGGGTGAAATTGGTGACCGTCATCGTTTCCGTGCCGCCGACGCGCGTCAGGGTGACCGGCTGCTGCGGGAGACGGATGAGGACGATGGAATTGCGCGAACCGGTGGTGGTGAAGCTCGCCGGCTGCTGCGCCGATCCGACGACAGTGAGGGGCCCGGTGGTTGTCATCGTGCCGCTTACCGGGTCGATCACGGCAGTGCCTGCACCCGCGACGATGATCGAGCCGAAGTCGAGGTCGGCCGTCCTCACCACGGTCAATGGCCGGAGGATCGTCGTAGTGCCGGTCGCGTCGGTCGTTGCAGCGACACTCTGTGCGCTCGCCGTGCTTACGAGCAGCATTGGGCATGCTGCCGCGCCAAGGGCGAGAACAAGGGAAAGCTGCCGTTTCATCGACCCGCGGATTATTAGGTTAACCTGAAGATCACTCTAGCGGTTAGGGTAAACGGCTGATTCACCTTGCCGGTGCTTGTCGCTGCGCCGGGCGGCTCTTATGCCCGCGGCCATGATCGAGCCGGCAATCCGTATCGAAGCGCTGTCCAAGACTTATGCCGGCGGCAAGAAGGCGCTCGACGAAGTCACGTTCGACGTTCCCCGCGGGCAGATCTTCGGACTGCTGGGGCCTAACGGCGCCGGAAAGTCGACGTTGATCAACATCCTTGCGGGGCTGGTCGTCAAAAGCGGGGGCAAGGTCTCCATCTGGGGCTTCGATATCGACCAGCACCCGCGGAACGCCAAGCGCGCGATCGGTGTCGTCCCGCAGGAGATCATCTTCGACCCGTTCTTCACGCCGCGGGAGACGCTGGAGATTCAGGCGGGGCTGTACGGCATCCCGGCGGGACAGCGGCACAGCGACGCGCTGCTCGCCGCCATGCACCTCACGGACAAGGCCAATGCTTATTCGCGCACTTTGTCGGGCGGCATGAAGCGGCGGCTGCTAGTCGCCAAGGCAATGGTCCATTCGCCACCGATCCTGGTGCTCGACGAACCGACCGCGGGTGTCGACGTCGAACTCCGCCGGCAGCTGTGGGACTATGTCCGCGAGCTCCATGCCAAGGGTGTGACGATCGTCCTGACGACCCACTATCTCGAGGAAGCCGAGGAGTTGTGCGACCGCATTGCCATCATCAACCATGGCAAGGTCATCGCCAACGAGCCGACGCGGGAACTTGTCGCCAAGGCGCAGGAGAAAGCGGTCGTCGTCACCTTCGACCAGGACGTGAAGGAAGTGCCGCAGAACGTCTGCTTCCAGAACATCAAGCTGGTCGATGAGCGCACGCTCGCGATCACCTATCGCAAGGACCAGGCGAATGCGGGTGAGGTGCTCGGTGCCCTGACCGCCGACGGCCTGTCGATCGTCGATGTGACGACCCGCGACCCGGACCTAGAGGATGTGTTCCTGAGCCTGGTGTCGGAGCCGCAGGCCGCGTGAAGACCACGGCCGACGTCCTGATCGTCGGTTCGGGCGCGGCGGGGCTCACTGCCGCGCTCAACCTGGCCGAAACGCACAAGGTGGCGGTGATTGCCAAGGGGGCCTTAGGCGAGGGCGCGACGAGCTGGGCGCAGGGTGGCGTCGCCGCGGTGCTGGAGGAAGGCGACAGCTTCGAAGCCCATGTGAACGACACGATGGTCGCCGGGGCAGGTCTCAACGACCGCGCCGTGGTCGAACATGTCGTTGAGGCGGCGCCGCGCGCGATCCAGCACCTGATCGATCTTGGAGTGCCCTTCGCGCAGGACGGCAATGCGCTGCACCTGACCCGGGAGGGCGGGCACAGCCACCGGCGCATCGTCCACGTCGCCGACGCCACCGGTTATGCCATCCAGCAGGCGCTCGAAGGCGCGGCGGCCAAGCACCCGAATATCAAGCTGCTGCCCGACATGGTGGCGGTCGATCTGGTCACGGGACGGCACGCAAGCCAATTTTCCACCAGCGGCGCCGTCCACGGCCTTTACGCCTACAATCGAAAGAAGAAGCGGGTCGAAACGCTGACCGGCCGCGCAACCATCCTGGCGACCGGCGGAGCGGGGCGTGCGTACCTCTATTCGACGGCCCCGCGCGGCGCGACGGGCGACGGGATCGCGATGGCGTGGCGCGCCGGCTGCCGGGTGTCGAACATGGAATTCATGCAATTCCACCCGACCTGCCTCTACAATCTTCAGGTCAAAAATTTCCTGATCACCGAAGCGGTGCGCGGCGAAGGCGGGATCCTGAAGCACCCGGTGACCGGCCACCGCTTCATGCCGGACTATGACAAGCGCGCGGAGCTTGCGCCGCGCGATATCGTGGCCCGGGCCATCGACGCCGAGATCAAGCGGGATGGCCTCGATTACGTCTTCCTCGACATCTCGCACCGGGAGCCGGATTTCGTTCGGCAGCACTTCCCGAACATTTACGACAAGCTGATCGGCCTCGGCATCGACATCACTCGCGATCCAATCCCCGTCGTGCCGGCGCAACATTATACTTGCGGCGGCGTGGTGGTGGACCAGCATGGCTGCACCGACGCTCCCGGCCTTTATGCAGCCGGTGAAGTCACGCAGTCGGGATTGCACGGCGCCAACCGCCTGGCGTCGAACAGCCTTCTGGAGTGCCTGGTGTTCGGCGAAGCGGCCGCGCGCCATATCGCCGACAATTGGGACGCTCTTCCGCAGGTGCCGCTAATCCGCCCCTGGGACGAAAGCCGTGTCACCGACAGCGACGAAGAAGTCGTCATCACCCAGACCTGGGGGGAGATCCGGCGGATGATGTGGAATTATGTCGGCATCGTCCGCACCACCAAGCGGCTGGAACGGGCCAAGCACCGCATCGACATGCTGCGCCAGGAAGTGAAGGAATATTACGCGCATTTCCGCGTCACTCCGGACCTGATCGAGCTCCGCAACCTGGTCGAAGTCGCTGACCTGATCATCCGCAGCGCCCTTGCCCGTCACGAAAGCCGCGGACTTCACTTCACCCTGGATTATCCGAGGGCGGCCGCCGATCCGAAGGATACCGTCCTCGTTCCCTAATCAAATCATTGGCTTAGTCCGCCTTTGCCGATAGCATCCGCCGATGCGCTGGATTGCTCCTGTTGCGGCGGTCACGATCGCCTGCTCGTCACCCGCTGCCGCAGGTTCCAAGGAGGACTGGGACAAGGCGAGCTCGGTGGGCCGCAGCGCTCTGGTCGTTGCCGCGCTCGGCATCCCCGCCGTTCAAGGGGATTGGAAAGGCGACAAGCAGGCCGCCGTCGCGATCGGCGGGACATGGGTCGTGACCGAAGCGCTGAAACGAGCAACGAACGAGCAGCGGCCGGACCGCAGCGACGACAAGAGTTTCCCGTCGGGTCACACTTCGAGCAGCTTCGCGGCAGCCGCGACACTGGAGAAGCGTTATGGCTGGAAAGTTGGATTGCCCGCCCATCTGGTCGCTGCATTAGTCGGCGTCGCGCGCGTCAAGGCGAAGAAGCACTACGTCCATGACGTCGTGGCCGGCGCGCTGCTCGGCGAAGCGACCGGCTGGCTGGTGACGTCAAAGAAGGACCAAAAGGTTCAGTGGCTGCCGTACGCAAGCCGGCACGGCGTCGGCGCCAGCCTTGCGATGCGCTTCTGAACCCGGCGGCGGCCGATCCCTAACCGACAACAGCCGCGATGATCGCGACTGAGACAGCCCAGCCGAAAATCAGCAGCGGCAAGGCAAGGACCAAAGTCACCGCCTCGCGTGCCGGCGTGCGGCCGGTCAGCGTGTCGATGCCGTTGTCGAGGAACTCGTCCCAGCTAAGCGCCTTGGTGCCCTGGCCACGCGCAGCCTTCACGAAGATCGCCGGCAGCGCGAAGAAAGCGGTCAGGAAGGCGAAGACGACTGCATAGCTGATCGCCATGTCGGTCCGGAACGCGAAGGCGAGCACCCCCATCATCCCCGCGAACAAAGAGGCCATCGCGACGTAGATGCCCGCCGGCAATCCGAAGCTGTGGTCGGCGCATGCGCGCTCCAGCGGCAGTGCGGGCGGCGCAACGAGTTCGTCGCGGTGAAGCAGCTGGGCGTGGTCGAGGCGAGCGGTCATCATCAATCTCCCTGTTTGATGATGGGTGAATGCCTGCGGGGCGACGCTGCCAGCTATCCGTAGTTTTCCCGATGAGCAGTCCCCACATCGGCGGTCAGCTTCCCTCGCGCTGCGACCCTGCTAAACCGCCAAGTTCATGTCTGACGCTTCCCAGTCTGCTACCACTACGCCTGCCGCCACCCCGCACCTCTATCTGGTCGACGGGTCGAGCTACATCTTCCGCGCCTATCACCGGCTGCCGCCGCTGACGAACCGCCACGGCCAGCCTGCGGGCGCGGTCTACGGCTATACGACCATGCTGTGGAAGCTGGCCGACGGGCTCAGCAAGGCCGACGGGCCCACGCACATGGCGGTCATCCTAGACGCGTCTGAGCAGACGCACCGCAACCAGATGTACGACCAGTATAAGGCCCACCGGCCGCCCCCGCCCGAGGATCTGGTCCCCCAATTCCCGCTGATCCGCGTCGCCACTCGCGCTTTCTCGATCCCGTGCATCGAGGAAGAGGGGTTGGAAGCGGACGACATCATCGCCTGCTACGTCACGGAGGCGAAGAAGCAGGGCTGGAAGGTCACGATCGTCAGTTCCGACAAGGATCTGATGCAGCTGATCGACGAGGATGCCGGCATCGACATGCTCGACACGATGAACGACCGGCGCATCGGACGCACCGAAGTGCTCGAGAAGTTCGGCGTTCCCCCTGAGAAAGTCGGCGATGTGCTGGCACTGATGGGCGACAGCGTCGACAATGTGCCCGGCGTGCCGGGGATCGGGCCGAAGACGGCGAGCCAGCTCATCCAGCAATATGGCGACCTTGAGACGGTGCTGGCGTCGGTCGATCAGATCAGCAAGCCGAAGCTCAAGCAGAATCTCGTCGATTTTGCCGCCGATGCGCGGCTCTCGCGCGAGCTGGTGCGCCTGGTGTGCGACGCGAATTTGCCCGAGCCACTCGACGCGCTCGAATTGAAGAACATCCCGAAGGAACCGCTTGCCGAGTTCCTCCAGGACCAGGGGTTCAAGACGCTCTACGCGCGGCTGATGGGAGGCACCCCGACGCAGACCGGCGCTACCGTACGCAATGACGTCATGGCGGCGATGGACCGCAAGCCGAGCGAGCCCGCGCCTGCCGAACGCCAAGAAATCGACCGCTCGAAATATGAGACGGTGGCCGACGAAGCAACGCTCGACCGCTGGATCGCGGAAGCTGCGGCGCAGGGCTATGTCGCGGTCGATACCGAGACCGACTGCATCGACTGCATCATCGCGAAGCTGGCGGGCATCAGCATGGCGACCGCGCCGAACCGCGCCTGCTACATTCCGGTCGGCCATAGCGGCGCAGACCTGCTGTCCGATGCACCCGACCAGCTCCCGATGGATCTCGTCCTCGGCAAGCTGAAGCCGCTCCTTGAAGACCCGTCGGTCCTGAAGATCGGGCACAATTTCAAATATGATTGGGTGATGTTCGACAAGGCCGGCATCTGCGTCGCGCCGGTGGACGACACGATGGTCATGAGCTTCGATCTCGATGCGGGTCGGAGCTTCGGGCACGGCATGGACGAGCTCGCCAAGCTGCACTTCGAGCATGAGTGCATCAGCTACAAGTCGCTATGCGGGACCGGCGCCAAGCAGATTACCTTCGACAAGGTGCCGCTGGGTCCGGCAACCGAATATGCTGGCGAGGATGCCGACATCACGCTGCGGTTATGGCTGCGGCTGCAGCCGCGGCTGGCGCAGGAGAATGTCGCCCGTGTCTACGAGCGGGTCGACAAGCCTTTGGTGCCGGTGATCAGCCGCATGGAGCGGCGCGGGATCAAGGTCGACCGCGATTATCTGGCGAAGCTGTCGGCCGACTTCGGAACCGAGATCAAGGCGCTGGAGGAAAAGGTCTATGAGGCGGCGTGCGGGCCGTTCACGATCGGATCGCCGCAGCAGCTCGGCGAAGTGCTCTACGGCCGCCTTGGCCTCAAGGGCGGCCGCAAGGGCAAGAGCGGCCAATATTCAACCGACGTCAACGAGCTGGAGCGGCTTGCCGCCGAAGGCGTCAGCTGCGCGACCCTGGTGCTGGAATGGCGCCAGCTCACCAAGCTGAAGAATACCTACACCGACGCGCTGCAGCAGCAGATCAACCCGGAGACCGGCCGGGTCCACACCAGCTTCAGCCTGACAGGGGCGCAGACCGGGCGGTTGTCGTCGAACGATCCGAACCTGCAGAACATTCCGATTCGCACCGAGCTCGGGCGCAAGATCCGCGACGCTTTCGTCGCGGAAGCGGGGCACAAGCTCCTCTCCGCCGACTATAGCCAGATCGAGCTTCGCCTGGCGGCGCACATGGCCGACGTCCCGCAGCTCAAGGAGGCGTTCAACGCCGGCGCCGACATCCACGCGATCACCGCCGAGGAGCTGTTCGGCACCGTCGACCGCGACACGCGCGGCAAGGCGAAGACCGTCAACTTCGCCATCCTCTACGGCATTTCTTCCTGGGGGCTCGCGGGCCGGCTCGGCGTGCCGAAGGACGAGGGCAAGGCGATCATCGACCGCTACTTCGAGCGGTTCCCGGGCATCCAGGACTATATCCAGTCGACGCTCGCCTTCGTTCGGGAACACGGCTTCACCCGCACCTTGTTTGGGCGCAAGACCCACTTCGAGCCGAACATCCGCTCGCCCAACCCATCGATCCGCGGCGGCGCCGAGCGTGCGGCGATCAACGCGCCGATCCAGGGCACCAGCGCCGACCTCATCAAGCGGGCAATGGCGCGGATGGACCAGGCGCTGGCCGACGCCGGCCTGCGCGACGTCAAGATGCTGCTCCAGGTCCACGACGAACTCGTCTTCGAGGTCCCGGACGGCCGCGAGGAAGAAGCCGCAGCCGTCATCAAGAGGGTGATGAGCGACGCTGCGGGACCGGCGCTGAAGCTCGACGTGCCGCTCGACGTCGAGGTCGGCTGGGGCGAGCATTGGGGCGCCGCGCATTGACGAAGAGCGACGCCGCGCCCGCTGAGCAGCCCCAGGCACACGATGCCGACATGGCGACGCTCGCGCGGGGCGGCCGCCTCAATGTCTTCGGCTTCGTCCTTCGCCTGGTCGCCCGTATCCCGTTCCTGTTCATCGCCGGGCGGATGTACGGCGCCGCCGAACTCGGCCGGTTCGCCTATGCGGTGCTGGTCGTCGAGTTCGCAGCGCAGATCGCGGCTCTCGGGCTCAGGCGCGGCCTCGCGAAGATGCTTGCCGACGCGAAGAAGCCGCAGGCCTGCGTCGTTGCCGACGCGATGCTGGTTACGGCCATTGGCGCAGCGATCGGAATGGCGATCCTGATCGGCTTTCCCCGCGCCATGTACCCGACGACGCGCATCTCGGGCATGGACCATTTGCTGGCGATCACGGTCATCGCCATCGCCTGGACCGACATCGCGCTGGCGGCGCTTGCCTACCAGCACGACGTCGGGTCGACGGTCCGGGCTCGCTCGATCGTCGAGCCGTGGACGATCAGCATTGTCGCCTTTGTCTGGGCCTATATCTCGATCGATGACGGGCTGATCGTCTCCTACGTTTTCTCGATGGTAGCAGCGTTGATCGCGTCCCTCATCCCGCTGGTGAAATGCTACGGCCTCCCGCACGGGTGGAAACCCGACCTTGCCGGCGCTTCGCAGACCGCCTGGCGGAATATCCCGCTAGCGGCCGCGGACGCGGTTGAATGGGCCTCGCGCCGCGTCGATCTCGCCGTCCTCGGCGCCTTCCTGCCGGCGACGGTAGTCGGCATCTATTATGTCGCGCAGCAGGTTGCGACGCTGCCGGCCAAGCTCAAGACCAGCTTCGAGCCGGTGCTCGGCCCGGCGATTGCACGCAAGGTGAAGAGCGGCGACCTCGTCGGCATCGCCAAGCAGGTAAGGCAGGTGACCTACTGGATCCTTGCCGCACAGGTCGGCATCGCGCTGGCACTGGCGGTCCCGGGCCGTGCCGTCATGGGGCTCGTCGGTTCGGGTTTCACCGGCGGCACGGCGATGCTGGCCTTCCTGCTCGCCGCCGAAGTGATCGCCGCCACTGCCGTCGTCAGCGAAGCGGCGCTGATCTACGTCGCGCGCAAGCGGAACATGATGATCAGCCTGATCATGCTGGCGGCCGAGGCAGGGCTTGCGGCGGCGTTGATCCTCATCATGAAAGACCATGAATTGCCGATCGCTTACCAGGCAACCGGCCCGGCCATCGCTCTGTGCGTCGCGCTCGCCTTCGCCTCCGTGGCCAAGTCGTGGCTGGCGAAGAAGGTGCTCGGCGCATCGGTGTCTGGGTGGCGCTGGGATCTCGGCTGGGCGACCGCCGCCGCGGTGATCGTCGGTGCCGGCGTGCGGCTGTTGCTACCGGAGACGTGGCAGTTGATCGTGGGCGTTCCCGCGATCCTGATCGCCTTCTTCGCGATCCTGTGGACCAAGGGGCTGTCCAAGGAAGACCGCGAGCTGTTCAGCATGCGCGGCTCCGAAGTACGAGGCCTTCGCGAAGCCGAAGCCGCCGCTCGTGCCCGCGACCAGGTTCAGGACGACATCGTCTAGCTGGCGTCCTGCCTAATGCCGGAAGTGACGCATTCCGGTGAAAACCATTGCCAGGCCTGCCTCGTTGGCGGCGGCGATGACCTCGTCATCGCGGATGGAGCCGCCGGGCTGGATGACGGCGGTCGCCCCCGCCTCGGCGGCGGCGAGCAGGCCGTCGGCGAACGGGAAAAAGGCGTCCGAGGCCACTGCCGAGCCTACGGTGCGCGGCTCCGGCCAGCCATTGGCCTCCGCAGCTTCCTTCGCGCGGATGGCGGCGATGCGTGCGCTGTCGCGGCGGTTCATCTGCCCGGCGCCGATGCCTGCCGTGACGCCGTCCTTCGCATAGACGATGGCGTTGGACTTCACATGCTTGGCCACCGTCCAGGCGAACAGGCAGTCGGCGAGCTCCTGGCTCGTCGGCTGGCGCTTGGTCACACACTTCAGCTCTTCGCGCGTGACCATGCCACTGTCGCGGTCCTGCACGAGCAGTCCGCCGGTGATGAGCGCCAGGCTCTGCCCGCCGCGGCGCGGATCGGGGAGTTCGCCGAGCAGGAGGCGCAGGTTCTTCTTCTTGGCGAAAATCGCGCGCGCTTCCTCGTCGGCGTCAGGCGCGACCACCACTTCGGTGAAGATCTCGGTGATGGCAGCCGCCGTCTCCGCGTCCAGCGGCCGGTTGGTTGCGACAATGCCGCCGAACGCCGAGACGCTGTCGCAGGCGAGCGCTTCGCGCCAGGCGTCGATCAAAGAGGCGCGCGTTGCGACGCCGCAGGGGTTCGCATGCTTGACGATCACGATTGTGGGATCGCCGTCGCGGAACTCGGAAACGAGCTCGAGCGCCGCATTGGCGTCGTTCAAATTGTTGTAGCTGAGTTCCTTGCCCTGCACCTGGCGCGCTTGCGCGATGCCGGCCGCGGCCGGGCCGACCGGCACGTAGAGCGCGGCCTGCTGGTGCGGGTTCTCTCCGTAGCGCAGGCCCATCTTGAGCGTCGACGCGAGGGTCCACCTTTCGGGGAAGCGCTGCCCCTGGTCGGCGAAGGCGAACCATTGAGAGATGGTGGAGTCGTAAGCCGCCGTTAGCGCATAAGCCTTGGCCGCCAGCTTGCGCCGGAATTCGAGCGTCGTGCCGCCGTTCGCGTCCAGCTGGTCGAGCAAGGCCGCATAGTCCGCAGGATCTGTGAGGATAGCGACATCGGCGTGGTTCTTGGCCGCGGAGCGCACCATCGACGGCCCGCCTATATCGATATTCTCGATGATCGTGTCGCGGTCGGCGCCGCTCATCACTGTGTTGAGGAACGGATAAAGGTTGACGACGACGAGATCGATGGCGCCGATCCCATGCTCGTCCATGGACGCGACATGCTCAGGGTTGTCGCGCACGGCAAGAAGACCGCCGTGAACCTTCGGGTGAAGGGTCTTCACCCGACCGTCCATCATCTCCGGGAACCCGGTAAGCTCCGAAATGTCGCGGACATTCGCACCGCTCGTCCGCAGCTTGGCCGCCGTGCCGCCTGTCGAGACGATCTCGACATCATGCCGCGCGAGACCGGCCGCGAGCTCGTCGAGGCCGCTCTTGTCGGAAAGCGAGATCAGCGCCCTTTTGACGGGGACCACATCAGTCATCGATTGCCCTTTGCTGCTTAGCTGGCGCGGCGGAATTGCCAGCCGATTTCGCCGCCCAATGCCGACACTTCCCCGGTGATGACAAGCTGCATCGACCGCTTCGGCGCGCCGCCGCCGTCGATCCAGAGGCTTTCCTCGATCGCCAAATTGCCGCCGCGGCAGCGGAAGTTCCACGGCGGCGCCCCCTTCGACCTGAGGATCGCGCCCATGCCGTCCGCGGTGACCGTCGGCTCCACCCCCGGCGCGAGGTGGAAGCGCACGGCATAGGGCGCCGATTCGCGGATCTTCTTGCGGCCCTTCGGCTGCAGCTGGTCGGCGCCACGCAGCTCCTTGCCGTCATTACCGAGCATCAGGCTGCGCTTGTGGACCATGCCGAAGGCGCGAACGTAGCCGTCGTGGCTCGCCTCCAGCCGGCTGGCGTCATTGTCCTCGCTGCGGTCCGTCGCGACATCCTCGACACCTTTCCCGAGTGCCCCGTTTTCGAGGATGTTCGTGGAATTGGTGTCCGCGAGGACGAGGGTGCTGTGCGCCGCAGTCGTGCGCAGGCCCTGCACCAGTTCGTCGGGAAGGTTGGTCGGGATCGGCCCCGGCCCCCCGCAATTGACGACCAGCCGCTGGCCGCCGTCCGACATTTCGAATGCGAGCGTCGAGGCAGAACCCTGCTCCGCCATCTTCTGCGGCGGCGGGGGCGCGGCGTCGAGGACGACGATCGTGCCCAATGCCGACATGCGGTGATAGCCCCAACCGCGCGCCTGCCGCAGTGGACGGGCACGAAGGCCGCAGCCCTCAATAAGCGAGGTCAGGCGCGACGCACTGCCCGGATTGCAGCCCTGCCAGCTCGAGAGGGCGCCGTCGCCCATGGTGACGCCATGAAGCGCGGCGAGCGATGCCTGCGCCGCCGCGTCGATCCCATCGGGGATCGTCTGCTTCGCCGCCTGATAGCAGGAGCGGAGCAGGCCCATCCGGTCGACCAACTGCATCTGTTCGAACGGCGACCGGCTGATCAGCCCGCCATCGTCGAACTGGGCCGAGGCGAGCGCTCGAGCCAGTCCAGCCTCGCCGCGCGCGAGCCGGGGCACCCCGCCCTGGACCACCAGGCCGGCAGCAACAACGCCGCACCACGCCGTTACCCGGTCGATCCCGGCTGCGGCCTTGTCGGCATTGCTTTCCAGGTGCCGCGCGCCGCGCGCGAGCGTGTTGAGCAGCGCGGAGCGATAGCCGCTGTCGGTGCTCGACAGGATGTAGGGCGCATAGGCCGTCCAGAAGAGGATCCGCTCACCCCAGAGATGCGGCGCCCACGCTTCGTCGACCTTCGTGCCATGGGCCAGCAGCCACCTGCCGGCCACGGCCTCGCCAAGTCGCGCGCCTTTCTCACGCGAGGCGGCAGCGGCAAGGTCGCGAAGCCAGGAGAAGCCCTGCAGCGCCTCAGCCACGGCACCCGCTGCACCGACGCTCGCGAAATCCAGGTCTTTGAGCGGAAGCGTTTCGCTGCCGACGGTCAGGCGCGCCGCAAGCAGCGCTTCGCCGCGCTGCCGATCGCCCTGGACGTGATCGCGCGGGACCGCCGCCAGCTTGAGGCTCTGCTTGCCGCCGCGAAGCCGCGACAACAGCGAGCCGCGGGCGAGTTTGGAGACGATCGCGCGCTGCTCGGCCGCGCTCTCGCCGCTCATTCTTGGCCCCTGAGCGCCTTGATGTTGTTGGCGTAGGCGTCGGGCCCGCCGCGGAAGGTCGCGGAGCCCGCAACAAGCGCCGCAGCGCCGGCGGAGATGGCGAGTGGCGCAGTGTCAGGATCGATGCCGCCGTCGACTTCGACAATGACGTCCAGCGATTCCTTGGAAACGCGATTGGCGATCGCTTCGATCTTCTTAAGCTGGCTGGAGATGAACTTCTGGCCGCCGAAGCCCGGGTTCACGCTCATAACGAGCACCAAGTCGACCTCTTCGAGGACATAGTCGAGCATCTTGGCCGGCGTGGCCGGGTTCAGCGAAACGCCGGCTTTCTTGCCCAGCGCCTTGATGCGCTGGATCGTGCGGTGGAGGTGCGGCCCGGCCTCCGGATGCACGGTTATGATGTCTGCGCCGGCCTCGGCGAAGGCGTCGAGGAACGGATCGACGGGGGAGATCATCAGGTGGACGTCGAACGGCTTGTCGGTGTGCGCGCGAAGCGCCTTCACCACCGCCGGTCCGATCGTGATGTTCGGCACGAAATGCCCGTCCATGACGTCGACATGGATCCAGTCCGCGCCGGCCTCGTCGACCGCGCGCACTTCCTCGCCGAGCTTGGCGAAATCGGCCGACAGGATCGAAGGAGCGATGATGGTTTGAGGCATTGGCCCGATTAGACGGGATTATGCAGTGCGGACAAGGCGCGCCATGAAGAAGCCATCGAGACCGCCCGCATCGGCGAGCGTACCGGGCAGGATCCGCACCCAGCCCCTATCCTCGACACGCACGAAGTCGGGCAGACCTTCCGGCGCCGCTAGCTCGAAACCGCTGCTGCGCGACAGGAAGCTCTCAATGACCTGTTCCCCTTCCGCTGGCTCCAGCGAACAGACCGAATAGACGAGCGTGCCCCCTGGGTTCAGCCATTCGGCCGCGCGGTCGAGGAGCGCGCCCTGCAGCTCCGCGCCCTGGGCGATGATGCGCGGCCGGGCGCGGTAGAGGACTTCGGGGTGCCGCCGGAACGTGCCGGTCGCCGAGCAGGGCGCGTCGAGGAGGATGGCGTCATAGCTTCGCTCCGGCCGCCATTTCAGCGCGTCCGTCGTGACCAGCTCTGCCCTCAGCTTCGTGCGGTCGAGATTCTCCCGCAGTCGTGCGAGACGACTTTTCGACGAGTCCACGGCCGTGACCCGATGTCCCGCGGCAGCCAATTGCATGGTCTTGCCGCCCGGCGCGGCGCAGAGGTCGAGCACATCCTGTGCGCCTTCGGGGATGAGCCGCGCGGGAAGCGAGGCCGCGAGGTCCTGCACCCACCAGCCGCCGCCGCTGAACCCGGCGAGATCGGGAACGGCGCTGCTTTCGAGGCGGACGTGCCGCGCTGCAAACGACGTGCCGTCATGTTCCTCCGCATACGCCTGGGCCGCAGCATCGTCCGCAAAGGTCAGGTCAAGCGCCGGACGGCTGGCAATCTGCCGCCGCGCGGCCTCGACGATAGGTTCGCCCCAGGCTTCCGCCCAGCGCTGTTCTACCTCTTCAGGGAGGTGAGGGGCGTTCCCGGCAGGCAGGCCGCGCCTCAGCAGCGTCCCAAGGACACCGTGGACGAGCCTGCGCGGACCGCCGTCGACCAGCGGCAGCGCCGTCGCGACCAGCGCATGCTCGGGCGTGCCGAGCCCGATCTTCTGCCCGAGCGCAAGGCGCAGCACCATCCGCGCCTTGCTGTCGTCGGGCAGCCGCTGGCGTGTCGCGCTGTCGATCAGCGCATCGAGGTCGGGCAAGCGGCGCAGCGCTTCGCCGGCAATTGCGATCGCAAGCGCGCGGTCGACCGGCACTAGGTTGGTCGCTCGCGACGCGGCAGCGTCGATCGTCTGCCCGCGGCGAAGCACGGCATCGAGGATCTGAAGCGCCGCGCGCCGGGCGGGCACGCCTTCATCGCTTGGCATGGGGGGACGCGCTCTCCATCTTGGCGTCATGAAACGCCCCAAACATCTTCAGGCCCCCAAGCATCTCAGCCCGTCGCCGCCGGTGCCCGAGCCGGAGCCCTCGGATCCTGCCCAGCCGCCGGTCGGCGAGGAGCAGAGGCTCGACCCCACCCGCTACGGCGATTGGGAGAAGAAGGGCATCGCGATCGATTTCTAGACGCCTTCGTGGCGTGGCGGGCGCGTAAGCAAAGCATCCAGCACCTGGTTGACGTCGGCGCGGCCGGCGATCAGCGCGTCCACCGCTTCGACGATCGGCATGTCGATAGACTTCTTGCGCGCGAGGCGCGCAAGGACCGGCGCAGTGAACGCGCCTTCGGCCACCGTCTTGCGGTGGGACAGCAGCTCGGCCGCGGGACGGCCCTGACCGATGCCGAGGCCCAAGGAGAAGTTGCGCGAACTGGTGGACGAGCAGGTGAGGACGAGGTCGCCAAGGCCTGAAAGGCCGGCGAGCGTCTCCGGCCGAGCACCGTAAGCGCGGCCGAAGCGCGTCATTTCCGCGAAGCCGCGGCCGATCAAGGCAGCACGGGCATTCTGGCCAAGACCTTTGCCCTCGACCACCCCGCAGGCGATGGCGAGCACGTTCTTGACTGCGCCGCCCACCTCCGCGCCCGCGACATCGTCCGACAGGTAGATGCGGAAGGTGGAGCGGGCGATCCGCTGGCGCAGTCGTTCGGCCAGTTCCGCGTCCTTCGCGGCAAGAGTGACGGCGGTCGGCAGACCCTTGGCGACCTCATGTGCGAAGGTCGGGCCTGATAGCACCGCCACCCCGGCGTTCGGGCAGGCCTCGGCCGCGACATGATGGAGCAATTCGCCGGTCCGCTCCTCGATACCCTTTGAGCAGAGGACCAGCGGCCCGTCCCAGTTCGACAAGCCGGCAAGCACCGAGCGCATGTGCTGCGCCGGCGTGACGACCAACAGCGCATCGCAGCCGTCGAGATCGGCGAAGTCGTTGGTTGCGGTGATCGCCGGGGCCAGTGGGACGCTCGGAAGGTAGATTGAGTTTTCGTGCCGTTGGTTGATGGCGGCAGCGACCTCCGGCTCCATCGCCCACAGCAGCGTCTCGCCGCCCGCGGACGACACCTGCGCAAGCGCAGTCCCCCACGCGCCGCCTCCGACGATTCCGAGCCTCACGCCTTCACTCCCGCGCCGCGAACCTTTTCCGCCGCTTCATCCAGAGGCCAACGCGCCCGCGCCGGCGCATCGAGGCCGTCGACCAAGCCGGCGGCGAAACGCTCCGCCCCTGCCCAGGCGATCATCGCGGCATTGTCCGTGCACAGCCATCCGGGAGGGACGCTGAAGCGGCGGCTTTCCTCAGTTGCGAGACTTGCAAGCGCGGTGCGGATGGCATGATTGGCCGCAACACCGCCGGCGACCACCAGCGTCGGTGCTTCGCTCTTGCGCAACGCAAGTCGGGTGCGGTCGACGAGGCAGTCGACGACCGCTTGCTGAAAGCTCGCAGCGATATCGGCCTGCTTGTGCTCATCGGCCACGACAGCGCGCTGCACCGCGCTCTTCAAGCCGGCGAAGGAGAAATGCGGCTCGCCGGAGCCGACGAGCGGACGGGGCAGCGGCACTGCCAAGGGATCGGCGTCCTTGGCGAGCTCTTCGATCGCCGGGCCGCCGGGGTAGGCGAGGCCGAGCAGCTTCGCGGCCTTGTCGAACGCCTCGCCGGCGGCATCGTCGATGGTCGTCGCCAGCCGCCGGTAATCGCCCACGCCGCGCACCTCGAGCAACTGGCAATGCCCGCCCGAGACGAGCAGCAGAAGGTAAGGAAAGCCGAGGTCGGGATCGACCAACCGCGGCGACAGAGCATGGCCTTCGAGGTGATTGACGGCAATCAGCGGCTTCCCGGACGCAAGCGCAAGCCCCTTGCCGGCGAGCAGCGCGACCATCACGCCGCCGATCAGGCCCGGCCCGGCAGTCGCGGCGATCGCATCGACATCGGCAAGCGGCGTCTTGGCGTCATTCAGCACCTTTTTGATCAGGTCGGGAAGCACCTCGACATGGGCGCGGGCCGCAATCTCCGGAACGACGCCGCCAAACGGCTGATGGGCGCTATTCTGCCCCACCACCGCCTGCGCGAGAATCTCCCCTTCGCTGGTCACCAAGGCGGCAGCGCTGTCGTCGCACGAAGATTCGAGGCCGAGGATGAGACTCATTTCGTGTCCGGCCCTTTGCCTGATCATCCAGACTTGCACTAGGGGTGGGGCATGCAGGGACTTCGCCTCGGGACTCGCGGTTCGCCGCTGGCGCTGGCGCAAGCGCGCAAGGTTGCCGCAGCAATCGAGACCGCGCAGCGCTGGCCAGAAGGCTGGGTGCAGATCGTGCCCATCACCACCACCGGCGACAAGGTGAAGGACCGGCCGCTAGCGGAGATCGGCGGCAAATATCTTTGGACCAAGGAGCTCGACCGCGCACTGATGGAAGGCGAGGTCGATTTCTGCGTTCATTCGATGAAGGACGTCGAAAGCGAGCGGCCGGAGGGCATTCACATCGCCGCAGTGCGCCCCCGAGGCGATGCCCGCGACCGGATCATCGGCGCCAAGTCGATCGACGAGCTGAAGCAGGGCGCGGTCGTCGGCACATCATCTCCCCGGCGCAAAGCTCAGATGCTGCGGCTTCGCCCTGACCTGAAGGTGGTTTCGCTGCGCGGCAACGTCGAAACGCGGCTGAGAGCGGTCGAGAGCGGAGACGTCGACGCAACCTTGCTCGCTTCGGCGGGGCTCAAGCGGCTGGACATCGACGCCGGCACGTCGATCCCCACTGAAATCATCCTTCCCGCCCCAGCGCAGGCGGTGATCGGCATGGAGTGCCGGACGAACGACACGCGCACCCAGAGCGTGCTGACCACGGTCAACAACCAGATCACCTACGATTGCGTGATGGCCGAGCGGGCCTTCACCCGGGCGCTCGGCGCGTCCTGCTCGTCGCCGGTCGCGGCTTTCTGCGTCCTAGAGGATGGCGACCTGCGCATGCGTGGCCAGATCTTCAGCGATGACGGCAGCGAGATGGTCGAGGAGCGCACCGTCTTCGACTGCGGCGACGTCAACACGCCGGCGGGCCTGGCTCAGTCATTGCTCGACCGTGCACCGGATGCGGTGCGGAGATTGTTCTCGCCCGAATGAGCCGCGTGCTGGTCCTTCGGCCGGAGCCCGGCGCAAGCGCGACCGTGGCGAAAGCGCGCGAGCAGGGGCTCGACGCCGCAGCCGTGCCGCTGTTCGAGGTCGAGCCCATTGACTGGGAAGCGCCCGAACCAAGCAACTTCGACGGCGTGCTGTTCACCAGCGCCAATGCGGTTCGCCATGGCGGCGACAAGCTCAAGGACTATCGCGGGCTCCAGGCCTATGCCGTTGGTCAAGCGACTGCCGACGAAGCGCGCGACGCGGGTTTTGGGATTGCCTCGGTCGGAAATTCTGGCGTCGCCCGGCTGCTGCACTCGATCGACGCTGACCTGAGGCTTCTGCACTTGTGCGGCGAGGACCGGCGGGATCCCGAAGGCGCCAAGCAGGAGATCACGACCGTGGCGGTTTACCGGTCGAAGCCGATCGAGGCGCCGGACCTGAGTTGCGCGAACGGCGCGGTGGCGCTGATCCACTCGCCCCGCGCCGGGGCCCGCTTTGCCGAGCTGATCACGGAAAAGGGGCAGACCTCAATTGCCGCAATCAGCGAGGCCGCGGCGGAGGCAGCCGGAGACGGATGGGCCCGGGTCGAAGCAGCGCCCGAGCCGACCGACGACGCCCTGCTGGCCCTTGCCGCCCGCCTGTGCAACAAACCGGTCCTGTAATGAACGCGACACGTGACCGGATGGGGTGGGGCGCGCGGCTGCTGATCGCCTTCGTGCTGATCCTCGTCGGCGCCGCCGCCGCGGTATGGAGCCTTGCTCATTATCAGCCCGCCGCCCGGTTCCTGGGCGTGGCGCCGCCACCGGCCGCAGCAGCTCAGCCTCCGGTGCAGCGGATGACATCACAGCAGCTTGTCGCTCCGCCGCCGACCCAGCCGGACCCGCGGATCGCGGATTTGGAGAAGCGGCTAGCGCAGGTCGAGAATGCTGCGCAGCAGGCGGAGGGCTCTGCCGGGAGGGCCGACGCGCTGGTCGTCGCGTTCGCGGCCCGCCGCGCGATCGATCGCGGGGTTTCCCTTGGCTATCTCGAACGACTGCTGCGCGAGCGGTTCGCCACCACTCACCAGCATGCCGTCGCGACGATCATCACAGCGTCGCACCAGCCGGTCCGCCTCGAGGAACTGACGGCCCAATATGAAGCGCTCGGCCCCGAGCTTCGGCGCGGCGGCCCACAAGAGGGCTGGTGGAGCAATTTCCGCCGCGAGCTGGGGCAAGTGGTCCAGATCCGCGCGGCCGACCGACCTGCAGCCAATCCTGACGCGCGGTATCGGCGCGCGCAGCAGCGGCTTGAGCAGGGCGATGTCGACCAGGCGCTTGCCGAGACGATGCGGATGCCCGGCGCGAGCCGCGCCGGCGAGTGGATCGCCAAGGCGCGGCGGTACATCGCCGCCCATCGCGCTCTCGACGAGATCGAATCCGCCGCACTCCTTCCGACTCCCAATCAGAACGGCTGACCGCAAACCCTGCTTGGCAAGCGACTCGCCGGATGCGAATCTTCGCGCCGGCACAGGCGAGGTTCAGCCGCCGCCTGCTAAGCCTTTGTCGTGCTTCGTGAAGTCGGGGGAATTCTGAACTCATGACGTCATTCAAGACGGGCGTAGGGCTTGCGCTGGTGTTCGGCGCCGTGACGCAGGTCAGCGCTTCCGGTGTCCCGCAACCGCTTCCCGCCAAGCCTCTCCGCGCTGCCGTGGCTGCCCAGCCGGTCGTGCGCGCACCGGTAGCGCCGCAATATATTCGTGAACGCGTTACCCAGCTTGGCCGCGCCTTCGACGGCCAGGTCGGCATCGCCGTCAAGTCGATCGAAGACGGCTGGGAAGTGGGCTGGAAGGCCGACGAACTCTATCCTCAGCAGAGCGTCAGCAAATTGTGGGTGTCGATGGCGGCGCTCGACGCGGTCGATAAGGGTCGCGTCGCGCTCGATGACAAGGTCACTCTTCGGCGCGACGATCTAACCGTCTTTCACCAGCCGATCCGCAGCCTGATCCTCGGTCAGGGCCAATATACCACGACGCTCGGCGACCTGATGTTCAAGGCGATCACGACCAGCGACAATACCGCCAACGACAAGGTGATGCGGACGGTCGGCGGCGCCGAAGCGGTGCGCGACATGATCAAGGCCAAGCGGCTGGGTGCGATCCGCTTCTACAATGGCGAGCGGGCGCTTCAGAGCAAGGTCGCAGGCCTGGTCTGGACCCCAAGCTACTCGATCGGCAACGCCTTCTTCGAAGCCCGCGACGCGCTTCCGCTGTCGGTGCGCCGATCGGCATTCAACCGCTACATCGCCGACCCCTATGACGGCGCCTCGCCCCATGCGATTACCAATGCGCTGGCGCGGCTCAAGCGCGGCGAGCTTCTGTCGCCAGAGTCGACGCGACGCCTGCTCACCATCATGAGCAATACGAAAACCGGGCCGAACCGCCTGAAGGGCGGGCTGCTGCCGGGCTGGACGCTCAATCACAAGACCGGCACCGGCCAGGAATTCGGCGGCTACCAGACCGGCTATAATGACATCGGCATCCTGACCGCGCCAAACGGCAAGAGCTATGCGGTCGCGGTGATGATCAAGAAGACGTCCACTCCGCTGCCCGTGCGCATGACGATGATGAGCAACCTCACGAGAGCGGTGATCGCGCAGCACGACCAGCTGAATGGCGGAAGCGTCCAGCGCCGCTAGCCCGGCAGCGCGGCTCGCCGGAACGCCGGGTGTCCAGCGGGTGCCCACCCGTGAGCTGGAGCTGTTCATCCTCCGCCGCTTCCTCGACCCCGCCACCTGCATGGCGCTGGTCACCCTCATCGACGAACGCCGCCGGCCGTCTGACATTGCCGACGACGTCGGCGTGGCGAACTTCCGGACCAGCGAGACTTGCGACCTCGATTGGCGCGACCCGCTCGTCGCCAACGTCGACCAGAAGATCGCGGAGCTGCTCGGCCTTTCGCTGCAGGCAAGCGAACCGCTCCAAGGCCAGCGCTACGCCCCCGGCCAGGAGTTCAAGCCGCACACCGATACGTTCGAGCCGGGCGGCTACGATTATCTCGTCCACACGGCCGACACGGGGCAGCGGACCTGGACGGCGATGATCTACCTCAACGAGCCGGAGGATGGCGGCGCCACGCGGTTCAAGATTATCGGCAAGACGGTGCAGCCTGAGACCGGCAAGCTGCTCGCGTGGAACAACCTGCTGCCCGATGGACGCCCGAACCCGGCGACCCTGCACCAGGGCATGAAGGTGCGCCGCGGCACCAAATATGTGCTGACCAAATGGTTTCGGGAGCGCCCTGCCGGCTGAGCGCTTTCACCACGCTCAACTAGATGACGCTTCAGCGCGGTGACTGCTCTGCCGTCAGCCGAGCAGTTCGTAGGCGGGCAGGGTTAGGAACTCGACCAGCTCATCGCTCACGACCATGTCCCTGAAAAGCTCGGCGGCGTCCTGGATGTTCTCGACGTCCTGGAGCAGCCCGACTTCCTCGTCGAACAGCTGGTCGAAGAGGTCGCGGTCGAACGTTCGGCCGTCCTCGAGCTCGGCGCCGAAGTGGAGCCACTGCCACAGCTGGGTGCGGCTGATCTCCGCAGTCGCCGCGTCTTCCATCAGGTTATAGAGCGGCACCGCGCCTTTTCCGCCGAGCCAGGCAGCGAGATACTGGACACCGACGCGAATATTTTCGCGCGCGCCAGCCTCCGTGCGTGCCCCTTCGTGCATCTCTAGCAGCTGGTCCCGGCCGGGAAGATGCTCGGGCATCTTCGAGAGCTGGTTGGGGCCTTCCATCGTCTCGAACGCTTCCAGCGCGACCGGCACCAGCGCAGGGTGCGCGACCCAGGTGCCGTCGTGGCCGTTGCGGACCTCGCGCAATTTGTCCTGCCGCACCTTCTCCATCGCAGCCGCGTTGGCGGCTTCGTCACCCTTGACCGGAATGAAGGCCGACATGCCGCCCATCGCAAAGGCGCCGCGGCGGTGACAGGTGGCGATCAGCCGGAGCGAGTATGCGGCGAGGAACGCCTTATCCATGGTCATGCAGGAGCGGTCGGGCGTCAGCCGCTCACGGGTTCGGCCGAGCCGCTTGATGGCGCTGAAGATGTAATCCCAACGCCCGCAGTTGAGCCCGACGATATTCTCCTTCAGCGCGTAGAGGATCTCGTCCATCTCGAACGCCGCCGGCAGGGTCTCGATCAGAATCGTTGCTTTGATCGTGCCGCGCTCCAGCCGCAGCTTGGCCTCAGCCAGAGCGAAGACGTCGCTCCACAAGGCGGCTTCGTGGCGGCTTTCGAGCTTGGGAATGTAGAAATAGGGGCCGCTGCCCTTCGTCAGTGCCGCGCGCGCATTGTTCCAGACGTACAGGGCAAAGTCGAAGAAGGCGCCGGCGACTGGCCGGCCGTCGACCGTCACATGGTCTTCCGGCAAGTGAAGGCCGCGCGGGCGGACCATCACCACCGCGGGATCGTCGCTGACTTCATAATGCTTGCCGGTCGACGGATCGGTGAAGTTGAGGCGGCCCTGCCAGTAGTTGCGGAGGTTCACCTGGCCCTGGACCAGCTCGTCCCAAGTCGGGGAGGTCGCGTCCTCGAAGTCGGCCATGAACACCTTGGCGCCGCTGTTCAGCGCATTGATGATCATCTTGGCATTGGTCGGACCCGTGATCTCGACCCGGCGGTCGCGCAGGTCGGCCGGGATGCTGCCGACCGTCCATTCGGATTCGCGAATGTCCCGCGTCTCCTCGGGAAAGTCGGGCAGCTCGCCGGCATTGAAGCGCTGCTGGCGCTGCAGCCGAGCATCGAGCAAATCGCGGCGGCGACCGTCGAAGCGCTCGTGAAGCTCCATCAGCAGTTCGAGCGCGCCGCCGTTCAGCACCTCATCGGCGCCGCGGACGGCGGACGGCTCGGCGGCAATCGGCAGAAGGTCGAGGACGGTGCTCACTGGACGACAGGCTCCACGCAGATCGAATAACGCTCCGTCGCCGCACAACGGTCCCGGAAGGTTAGCCGCTGCCATTCCATCCGCGCCTTCAGCTCCTCGCTATACGGCCCATGGACGATTTCGGTGCCGGGCTTCAGGTCCTTGAAGTAGCAGTCCTGATATTCGCCGCCGATGACCCAATAACGCTGTCCCATCCGTTTTCTCCTCACTCAGCAGCCACGAACTGCGCGGATTCGGTCGATTCCTCGAGCGCGGTGGTGGAGGCTTGCCCGCCGGACACCGCATTGGCGATCGCGTCGAAATAGCCGGTGCCGACTTCGCGCTGGTGACGAGTGGCCGTGTACCCGGCAGCTTCGCTGGCGAATTCGGCCTGCTGAAGCTCGGAATAAGCCGCCATGCCGCGGTCGCGGTAATCGCTCGCAAGCTCGAACATCGCATGGTTGAGGCTGTGGAAGCCGGCCAGCGTCACGAACTGGAACTTGTACCCCATGGCGCCGAGTTCGCGCTGGAAGTTGGCGATCGTCTCGTCATCGAGCTTCGCCTTCCAGTTGAAGCTGGGCGAGCAATTATAGGCGAGCTTCTTGCCCGGGAAGCGGGCGTGGATCGCTTCGGCGAAGCGGCGGGCCTCGTCCAGGTTCGGGTGGCTGGTTTCGAACCACAACAGGTCGGCGTGCGCCGCGAAGGCCAGGCCACGGGCAATGCAATGGTCGAGGCCGGTCCCATCCTTGAGCCGGAAAAATCCTTCCGGCGTTCGCTCGCCGGTGATGAACTGCCGGTCGCGTTCGTCGACGTCGCTGGTGATGAGCTTGGCGCTTTCCGCGTCGGTGCGGGCGACGACGATCGTCGGGACGCCGCAGACGTCGGCCGCGAGGCGCGCCGCGTCGAGGTTGCGCACGGCCGCCTGGGTCGGGATCAGCACCTTGCCGCCGAGGTGCCCGCACTTCTTCTCGCTCGCGAGCTGGTCTTCGAAGTGAACGCCGGCCGCGCCCGCTTCGATATAGGCCTTCATGATCTCGAAGCAGTTGAGCGGACCGCCGAAGCCGGCCTCCGCATCGGCTACGATCGGGGCGAACCAGTCGCGCTTGGCGCCCCCTTCCATATGCTCGATCTGGTCGGCGCGGCTCAGGGTCTTGTTGATCTTCTTGCAAAGCTCGGGGCCCGAGTTCGCCGGATAGAGCGACTGATCCGGGTACATCGAGCCAGAGACGTTCGAATCCGCCGCGACCTGCCAGCCGGAAAGGTAGATCGCCTGCAGGCCGGCGCGGACCATCTGCATCGCCTGGTTCCCGCTGAGCGCGCCGAGCGCCCGCACCGGCTCGTCACGTTGGAGGAGCTCCCAGAGCTTGAGCGCACCGCGGCGGGCAAGCGTATGTTCGATCGGGATCGACCCGCGCAGTCGCTGCACATCCTCGACGCTGTAGGGCCGCTCGATACCGTCGAAGCGCCCTTCAGGAGCCGCAACTACCAGGCCGAAATCGCTCATTCCTCGTCCTCCCGATTGTGAATTATCGGGAGAGAACCAGGACATTTTGAGAAAGCTTCACGAAAAAGAGTCGCTGTGAGTAGGTGCTCGCTTGTATCTTTGTAGAAATCTTGACAAGCTCACCCGATGGCCCTGCAGCGCAAGCTCTTCCTCGGCGCGCGACTGAAAAGGCTCCGTCGCGAGCGCGGCCTGAACCAGAGCCAGATGGCCGAACAGCTCGGCATTTCAGGATCTTACCTCAACCATCTGGAGCGCAACCAGCGGCCGGTAACGGCGGGCATTTTGCTTCGGTTGGCCGAGGCATTCGATGTCGATGTGAAGGCGTTCGCGGCGGACAATGGCGAGGCGGGCGGGGCGACGCAGCTCAACGAAATTTTTGCAGACCCGATGCTCGCCGACTTGGGCGTGAGCCGGGCCGAGCTCGTCGAATTGACCGACAATGCGCCGTCGGTCGCCGAAGGCATCATGCGGATCTACACCGCGTTTCGCGACATGCAGCGGCACCCGCGCGAGGCGCAGACGGGCGGCGCCGACCCGCGCGTGCTGATCACGCCGGAAACCTGGGTGCGCGATTACATCCAGGCGCAGCGGAACCATTGGCCGGACCTCGAGGAAGCCTGCGAGACGCTGGGCGGCGCGCTGACCGATGGCCTCTCGGTTGCCGAACCGCTCCGCCATCGGCTGAAGGAAGCATGGGGCGTCGAGGTTCGCGTCGTCGAGCCGGAAATCCTCGAGGATGCGAGCCAGCATTATGATGCGCAGCGCCGCGTGCTGATGCTGTCATCGCTGCTTCGCCCGGAGAACCGCACCTTTGCGCTGGCGTACCAGCTGTCGCTGCTCGAGCTTGCGCGGCCGCTCGCGCGTATGCTCGACGAAGCGCGTCCGCCGGATCCCGGAAGCCGGCGGCTGCTGCACATGAGCTTCGCCAATTATGCCGCGGGCGCGATCATCACGCCCTATGGCAAGTTCCTCCGGGCCGCTGAGGAGCATCGCTACGCGCTCGACCGGTTGATGGCGCAGTTCGGCGCAAACGTCGAACAAGTCGCGCACCGCCTGACGACACTGAGCCGCCCCGGCGCGAAGGGCGTGCCCTTCTTCATGCTCCGGGTCGACCCGGCGGGAAACATCTCGAAGCGTTACGCGGGCGAGAGTTTCCCCTTCTCCCATTTCGGCGGCACCTGTCCGCGCTGGCATCTTCATTCGGCCTTCCAGACCCCTGGGCAGACGCTCCGCCAGCTGATCGAGACTCCCGACGGACAGCGCTTCTTCACGATCAGCCGGACCATCGAGCGGCCGATCCGGCCGGACCTGCGCGACGAAGCGCTGCTGGCAATCGGGCTTGGATGTGACGTCAAGCATGCACATCGCATCGCGTATTCGGACGGCCTCGACCTGGTGAATACGCCGGCGACGCCGGTCGGGCCCGCCTGCGCCATTTGTCCGCGCCTGCAGTGCCCGTATCGGGCGACCGCGCCGGCCGGGCACATGCTCGCGGTGGAAGAAAACCGGAAGACGATTTCGCCTTATCCGTTCGTGCCTAGCTAGGCGGCAGCGGCTCCCGCTCGAGCGCTGCGCGATCCCACTGCGCAAGGTCCGCCGCGACGTCATAGGTCGATTGAAAGAACTCCATCAGCATCCGCTCCGGGTCGGCTGACGCCCGAACTTCCGCATAGGGCAGAACGAACTCGCCGAACGTCTCGTCGAAGCGGCCGTGCTTGATGTCGGCGGCGCGGAAACCCTCCGGTTCGGGATAGATGTAGCTGTAGAAGAAGGGCTCCGCGGCCGTGGCTCCACCCGCCCAGAATCCCGCGCTGCTGACTTCGTGGCTGTAGGCTTCGCGGGTGATCGCGTCGGGCAAGCCCGGGATGCCGCCTGGATGTTCCGGCGCCTTGCGTCCGGAGAAGCGGCTGACCGCCAGGTCGAAGCTTCCCCACCAGAAATGGACCGGGCTCGCCTTTCCGGTGAACCCGGCACGGAAATGATGAAAGGTCGGGAGCATGGCGCCGACGGCGCTGCGAAACCGCTCCGCCGCGCCGCGGTCGTAGACCCGCCGCGCATTGTCCTGCGCAAAGGGCGGCGCTTCCGGGATCTCGTTAGGCTTCCCGTCGAAACTGGACGGCAGGTCGTGCCGCTCCAGCATTGCGACCAAGCGCGCATGCAGGCGAGCCACGGTCCCGGCGTTGAGCGGCAACTCCTCCCGCCCGCCGTCGCTGATCCACAGGACGATCGCGTGGCGGCAGAGGTCGAGGGTCAAAGTGAACGTCCGCCCGCCGCTCGCCTGCGTCGGAATCGTGCCGAGCCCGCGCGCATTGGGCTGGAGCGCCGCATGCCAGCCGTGATTGACCCAGGGTGCGTGCGCGACGCGGATCTTGCCGATCATCTGTGACGCGAGGTGAAGCAGCGCCAGCGTCTCATGATCCCTGTCGACGCTGAGTTCGGGCCAGTCGCTCATCGGCGAGTGCGTAGCATGTCTTTGCAATTTTCGCGCGGGCGCGGCTAAGGCGCTGCGGCCATGTCCGACGCCCTTCTCGACCGCATCGCCGCCGCCGCCGATCTGGCTGAACTCGACTCCGTTCGCGTCGCGCTGCTCGGCAAGTCGGGCGAGATCACGGCGAAGCTGAAGTCGCTTGGGTCAATGGACCCGGACACGCGGGCCGCCGAAGCGCCGAAGATCCACGCTCTTCGCGAATCCGTCACGGCGGCGATCGCGGAACGGAAGGCCGGTCTTGAAGCCGCCGAACTCGATCGCAAGCTGGCGACCGAGAAGATCGACCTCTCGCTGCCGGCGCCGGAAAGCCCGTCCGGCACGGTCCACCCGGTCAGCCAGGTGCTGGACGAGCTCGCCGAAATCTTCGCCGACCTCGGCTTCTCCGTCGCCGAGGGGCCGGAGATCGAAAGCCAATGGTATAATTTCACCGCGCTCAACATGCCGGAGAGCCACCCGGCGCGCGCCATGCACGACACCTTCTACCTCGAAGCGTCCGACGGCGAGGAGCCGAAGGTGCTGCGGACGCATACCTCCCCGGTGCAGATCCGCGGCATGCAGGAACATGGCGCGCCGATCCGCATCATTGCGCCGGGGCGGGTCTACCGGTCCGACAGCGACGCGACCCACACGCCGATGTTCCACCAGATCGAAGGGCTGGTGATCGGCAAGGGCATTCACCTCGGCCATCTCAAATGGACGCTCGAGACCTTCCTCAAGGCATTCTTCGAGCGCGACGACGTCGTGATCCGCATGTTCCCCAGCTACTTCCCCTTCACCGAGCCGTCGGCGGACGTGCAGGTCGGCTGGGGCTGGGAGAAGGGCCGCCGGGTAATCGGCGGCTCCGAAAACTGGATGGAAGTTTTGGGCTCCGGGATGGTTCACCCGCGGGTGATCGCGGCCGCCGGGCTCGATCCCGACGAATGGCAGGGCTTCGCCTTCGGCACCGGCGTCGATCGGCTGGCGATGCTCAAATATGGGATGAACGACCTGCGCGCGTTCTTCGACGGCGATATCCGCTGGCTGAAGCATTACGGATTCCGCTCGCTCCAGGTGCCCACCCTTTCGGCAGGAGTGGGCGCATGAAGTTCACCCTTTCCTGGCTGAAGGATCATCTCGAAACGACCGCGAGCGTCGATGAGATCGCGCATGCGCTGACCTGGCTCGGGCTCGAGGTCGAGGAAATCGTCAACCCGGCAGAAGCGCTGGCGCCATTCCGCGTCGCCAAAGTGCTGACTGCGGAGAAGCACCCGCAGGCCGACAAGCTGCAGGTGCTCACCGTGGACGCCGGCGAAGGTCCGGTCCAGGTGGTCTGCGGCGCGCCCAACGCACGGGCGGGCATGCTCGGCGTTTTCGGCCCGCCTGGCGCTTATGTCCCCGGAAGCGACCTGACGCTGAAGGTGGCGGCGATCCGCGGCGTCGAGAGCCGCGGCATGATGTGCTCGGTGCGCGAGCTTCAGCTCGGCGAGGAGCATGACGGCATCATCGAACTCGCCGCCGATGCGCCGGTCGGCGCGAAGTTCACCGATTATGCGCAGCTCGACGACCCGGTGCTCGACATCGCCGTGCTTCCGAACCGGCCCGATTGCCTTGGCGTTCGCGGCATCGCGCGCGACCTCGCGGCCAAGGGCTTGGGCCAGCTGAAGCCACTCCCCGTGGCCGCGATCTCGCCAATGGGCCCCAACCCGATCTCGATCAGAATCGAAGAGGACAGCGGTTGCGCGGCCTTTGGCGGCCGCCTGATCCGCGGCGTCAAGAACGGGCCCAGCCCCAAGTGGCTGCAGCAGCGGCTTAAGGCCGTCGGGCTGCGGCCGATTTCGGCCCTGGTCGACATCACCAACTTCTTCTCGATCGACCGGGCGCGGCCGCTCCACGTCTATGATGCGGCCAAGCTGAACGGCGGGATCGTCGCCCGGCGCGGCCGCGAGGGCGAGCGCTTCCTGGCGCTCAACGACCATGAATATGAGGTCACGCCGAAGGACTGCGTGATCGCCGACAGCTTCTCGGTGCTCGGCTTCGGCGGCGTCATAGGCGGCGAAGATAGCGGCGTGACCGACGCGACCACGGACGTGTTCCTCGAGTGCGCCTGGTTCGATCCGGAGCAGGTCGCCGGGACCGGCAGGCGGCACATGATCAACACCGATGCGCGCGCCCGCTTTGAACGCGGCGTGGATCCGACGGCGCTCGCGGAGATGATCGAGGCGGCGACCGCGATGATCATCGACTTGTGCGGCGGCGAAGCGACGGAGGCGACGATCGCCAGCACCAGCCGGTGGGCCGAGGTGGTTGCGCCCCGCAGCATAGAGCTTCGGCCGGAGCGCGTGCGCGATCTCGCCGGCCTCGACATCCCGGCCGCCGAGCAGCACGAGATCCTTTCGCGCCTCGGCTTCGCCGTGAACGGCGATCAGGTGGTTCCCCCGGGCTGGCGTCCAGACATCGACGGCGAGGCCGACTTGGTCGAGGAAGTCGCCCGCTTGTACGGCTACGAAAAAGTGCCCTCGACGCCGCTCGATCGCGCACCCGGCGTCGCGACACCGACCGCGACGCGAGCGCAATTGGTGGAGCGGCGCGTCCGCCGCGCGGCGGCATCGCGCGGGCTCGACGAGGCGATCACCTGGAGCTTCATCTCGCAATCGGAAGCGGAGGCGTTCGGCGGCGCAGCCTGGACGCTCGCCAACCCGATCAGCGAGGACATGAAGGTCATGCGCCCGTCGCTGCTGCCGGGGCTTATCGCGGCCGCACGCCGGAACCTCGATCGCGGCGCCTCATCGGTCCGGCTGTTCGAAATCGGCCGCCGCTATCTTGCCGAAGGCGAGCATCCGACCCTGGGGCTGATCCTTGCCGGCGAGAAGCGCGCGCGGGGCTGGCAATCTGGCAAGTCGCAGAGCTTCGATGCCTTCGACGCCAAGGCGGAAGTGCTGGCGCTGCTCGACGCCGCCGGTGCGCCGGTCGACAACCTCCAGGTTTTCCCCGACGCGGGTCCGACGTGGCACCCCGGCCGCTCGGCGACGCTGCGGCTGGGGCCGAAGACCGTGGTTGCGGCGTTCGGCGAGCTTCATCCGGCGCTTCAGAAGAGCATCGATGCACCTGCCGGAGCAGTCGCGGCCGAAATCTATCTCGACGCCATTCCGGCCGGCCGATCTGCAGGACGGACGCGCGGCGCCTTCACGCCGCCTGGCCTGCAGCCCGTGACCCGCGACTTCGCGTTCATCGTTCCCGCTGAAACAAGCGCGGACACGCTGCTCCGCGCCATCCGCGGTGCCGACAAGGCCGCGATCACCGGTGTCCGGCTCTTCGACAGGTTCGAAGCGCCGGAAGGCCTCAGCCTTGCGTTTGAAGTGACGCTGCAACCGGCCGAGAAGAGCTTCACCGACGAGCAGATCGGCGAAATCTCGCGGCGCATCGTCGCCGCGGCCGAGAAGCTAGGCGCCCGGCTCCGCTCCTGACACGAGGAGGTTGATCGCGGTGTGGACGCGCGCCTCGACTTCCTTCCGCGGAAGCCCTGCTGGGATCACCTCGCCGATCTTGAAGTTGATGGTGCCGCCCTGGTGCACGAAGCCGCGGCCCCACAACCGCCCGCTGTCCATCGCGACCGGCACGACGGGCAGGTTGAGCGCACGATACAGCGCGGCAAACCCTGATTTCAGCGGCGGCGTCTCGCCGTGGGGCACCCTGGTGCCTTCCGGATAGATGATGATCCCGCGCCCGCTGGCCACGGCCTTGCGCCCTTGCTCGACCAGCGCGCGCAGCGCCTTGGTGCCCGCCTCTCGATCGACGGCGATGATGCCGTAACGGCGAGTCATCCAGCCGAAGAGGGGGATGTTGGCCAGTTCCCGCTTGATGACGATCACCGGCACGTTGGTGAGGCGCACCATCTCCAGCGTCTCGAACATCGATTCGTGCTTCACGGCGACCAGGTAGGCTCCGGCCGGAACCTGCCCCTCGACTCGAACACGGATGCCGAGGACCCTGCGTGCCAGCCAGTTGTTGAGGTCGGCCCAGGCGCGCACGGCCGCCAGCATCGGCCGTTGCGCAAATAGCCCGCCGCCCAGGCCAATAATGCAGAGCAGGATCGTGGCCGGATAGAAGACCACAGCGTAGATAAGCGACCGGAGCGCCGCCATCAGATGTCCGCCCACACTGCGACGCGGCGCAGCAGATATTTGTTGTACTCGGCGAACAGGATCAGGAAGCTCGGCTCCGTCCGGACCCCGTCGGGCACGATCCTGTATCTATCGCCAAGCACGCGGCGAAATTCGTAGCGGGCACGGCGCATGTGCCAGTCGCTGGTGATCAGCCGCAGCGACTTGAACCGGTGCCTTGCCAGCCAGCGGCCCGCTTCTTCGGCGTTCGAGCGCGTGTCCACCGACTCGCTGCCGAGGTCGACGCAGCATTTGAGGAGAGCGCCGCTGCGCGGGATCCGCCGCGCGAGGTCGCCCTTGGTCACCGCGGGGTCCGCGCCCGCGACGAGCAGCCGGCCCGCCCTACCCTCGCGCAGAACGTCGATTGCATGTTCGATGCGGCCGCTGCCGCCGGTTAGGACGACTGCGGCGTCCGTGTTCTGAACCTTCGCGCCCGCCGGGCGGCCGAGGGTGAAGGCGAACAGCACGAAGCCGATCACGTAAAGCAGAACCAAAGCGGAGCCGAAGCGGGCGATCATAAGGCTTGGCGCAGTGCCGCGAGAACAGCCCTTCGGGCAACCCATGTCGCAAGGGCCGCAAGCGCGAACGGCAGGGCGAGGAGCATCAGCAGGTCGAGCGCGAACAGACGCGCACCGCCGGTGAGATCCCCGACAAACGAGGCCCCGCTCGCCAGCAGCAGGAGGACGATCGCTCCCGCTGCGGCACCCGCCAAGGCACCGATCAGCGCGTCGATGGCGATCTTGCGCTGGAACAGGTGCGTGAGCTGGAGGTCGGTCGCGCCGATCCCGTGCATGACTTCGATGGTGAAGCGGTGAGTGTCGAGGGCGCCGCGGGCGGCCAGCACGACTGCGGCTGCGGCCGCGGCGCTGAGGAGCAGCACCAGGCCGAACGCCAGCCATTGAAGCGCGGTCATCGATCGCAGCAAAGGCGCGACGCGTTCGCGATGGGCGCTGATCCGCGCGTCGGGGGCGACGCTGCGCAGCCGGTTCTGGATCGCCGCAATGTCAATCTCAGGGCCCGCGTCGAAGTTCACCATCCCGGGCACCGGCAAATCGGCGCTATTCGCCGCCGCTCCCAGCCAACGCTCGAGCGTCCGGCGCATTTCCCGCTCCGGCACGGCTTCGACCGCAGTGACGCCCGGAGCGCTCTTCAATGCTGCGACCACCTGCGGCAGGGCCCCTTCCCGGTGTGGTACTTCGACCGAATAGCGGCTCTCGATTGCGCGCGAGAGCGAGCCTGCGGTGTTCGCGAGCGCGAGACCCGTGGCGGCGATCAGCATGATCGAAAAGCTCATGATCGCGATGACCCAGGCCGTCGGACCGCGGAATCGGCTGGTGCCGAGCAGCCGGCGATCGGACGGCGAGGAGAACAGCCAGCCGAGCATCAGCCGCGCCCCGGCGGTGGGTTTCGGAGCATGCCGGTCGGGTCGACCACCCCGCCATTCTCGATACGAATCAGTTGCGCCCCCGGTGTCGCCTTGATGAGCCCAACGTCGTGCGTAGCGACCACGACCGTCGTGCCGAGCCGGTTCAGCGCCGTGAACAGGTGCATCAGCCGCTGCGCCATCTCCGCATCGACATTGCCGGTCGGCTCGTCGGCCACCAGCAGCTCCGGCCGGTTGATCACGGCGCGGGCAATGGCGACGCGCTGCTGCTCACCGCCGGAAAGCGTCGGCGGACGGGCGCTCGCGCGATCGGCCAGGCCCACCCACGCAAGCATTTCCCGTACCGGCCCTTCGACCTCTTCGTCGCTCGCGCCGCCGATCCGCAGCGGCAGGGCTACATTGTCGAAGGCGGAAAGGTGCCGGACCAGCCGGAAATCTTGGAACACCACCCCGATCCGGCGGCGGAACGGCGGCAGCGCCTCGCGCGGCGCTTCGCTGAGCTCTTCGCCGAACAGCCGGATGCGCCCACGCGTCGGCCGCTGTGCCAGGTAGAGGAGCTTCAGCAGCGAGGTCTTGCCGGCGCCGGAGGGCCCGGTGAGGAAATAGAAGCCCCCGTTCGCGAGGCGGAAGTCTAGATCACGCAGAACTTCGGCGCCCGTGCCGTAGCGCAGGCCGACGCTGTCGAATTCCGCAATCGCAGCCAGCTGACGTTCCCTCCCCGCTTGCCCTTGCAAAGCCGCTTGCCTTGCAAAGGCCCATCCGTTGCTGTTTAGCTTGCGCGCACCGTCTCGGAAGAGGGCTTTTGTAACGCGATGATCCTCACCTGTCCGAACTGCGACACGCAATATGTGGTGAAGGACGGCGCGATCCCGCCGGGCGGCAGGCAAGTTCGATGCGCCGCGTGCAAGCATAGCTGGCACCAGGATCCCGAAGAAACCGCTTCTGCCGAAGATATTGGGACGTCCGAGCAAGAACCAGAAGCGTTCGCACCCACGAGCGAAGAGATCGCGCCCGAGGAGCAGCCCGTCGCCGAGGAACAGGTTTCCGAGGAGCGCGAGGACGAGGACGAGAGCTTCGTCGAGGCGACCCTGATCGAACCGCGGTCCGGCCCCGAGGCGGAGGAGCGCGCGTTCGAAGCCGCCCAAGCCGAAGCTCCGCCGGCCGACGAACCCCAGTCCGAAACGTCGACCTACGCCGCCGCGCCGTTTGATATGCGCAAAGCCGAGGAGTCCGACTGGAGCGAGCCGGCCCATGGCGAAGCACAGGACGACGAGTTCAGCCCGTTCGCAGCGACGCCGGAGCCGCAGCGGAAGGGGCGCAATACACTGCTGGCCACCCTCATCATCGTCCTGGTGGTTGTCGCGGCCGCTGCCGCCTTCTGGTTTCTGGCACCCGCCGATTTGAAGGCGAAGCTCGGCATTGGCGCCGCCGGTGCCACGCCGCTCGCGCTCGTCACCACGCATATGGACCGCCAAAGACTAGCGAGCGGCAACGAGACGCTGACCATTAATGGACGGGTGATCAATCCGACCGGCAAGGAGCAGTCCGTTCCGCCGCTCCAGGCGCAGCTCAAGACCAAGGCTGGAGAGGTCGTCTACAGCTGGACGATTGCCCCGCCGGCGCGTTCGCTACCTGCGGGCGCCAGCGCCAGCTTCTACAGCACCGAAGTGGATGTTCCCGCTGGCGGCGACGAGCTGACGATCACGCTCGGCACCAAGGAAAGCTAAAAGCTTACTCGAACTCGATCAGGCGGGCCGGCCGGACCAGTCCGTCTTCCGTCCGTACCTTGCGGTCGCGCGCTTTAGGCGCTTGCGGGTTCTCGTCACCGAACTTCAAGCGCACACCAGAGATAATCCGCACCGATGCGGTCGCCTGTGCGACGGCACCGGACGGTGCCCAGCGCGGCGGCTGGACGGGCGCGGAAAGCGCGGCAGCGGAGGCGACGAGCCAGAGCATGGCGATCACCGTAACGCTTTCCGTTCATAATGGTAAACGGCGCGTTAGGGTTTGTCCCGAAATGGACCGATCTTGCCTGTGTGCGCGCGGCATTGCGCGGGTGCGGGGGCTTTGCTAGGGCGCGCGCCTTGCCAGTGCCGGCGAACCTAAGCCGGCTAAACATGACGTGCGGTCGTGGCGGAACTGGTAGACGCGCAACGTTGAGGTCGTTGTGTCCGAAAGGACGTGGAAGTTCGAGTCTTCTCGACCGCACCATCAAAAGTCAGGGCCAGTCCGGCGGATTGGCTGAACTTTTGATCAGAGCTCCCGACATCTAGCGCAGCGAGCCGGGCCCCGCGCCACTAGTCGCTTGCGCGATTTGCGCGACGGGCGTCGGCTTGACGCTTCCAAGCCTCACGACCGACGTCTTCGCATCGATGGTGAACTGGATCCCCAGCTCGGGGCGGATTTTCGCGGCCGTCGCGGAAGCCGCCGCGACCCGCACGCTGTAATTGCCGTATGCCACCCGTTCGAACAGGAAGAAGCCGTCGTAGTCGGTGCGCGCAGTCGCGATGACTTTTCCGGTCGCGTCGACCAGCTCCAGGTCGACGCCCTCGAACCCGGTGCCGCCGCTCTTGACCAAGGCTCCCTCGACGTCGCCGCCACCGACCAGCGCGATCTGCACCTCGGCAGGAATTCCGGGCCGCGGAACGACGACCTGGAGCGCCTTTTGGGGCACGAGCATCGGGTCTGACAGGCTGGTGAGGTCGACGCCGACGGCGACCGCCTGGTAGGCGGTAAGCCCACCGACGATCGTCGTGCCGTCGCGCCCTGTTGCGCGCTCCGCCTGATGCGTACCGGTGGTAATCAGCGCGCCTTTCTCCCCCGGTTCGCCGGCATCGCGAACGCCATTGTCGTTGAGGTCGCGGTACACGACGGCGCGGACTTCGCCGGCCTGCGCAAGCGGCTGGCGCGACAAGTGAAATCCGTGGCGCGGATCGAGCGAAAAGCTCAAGTTGAGGCCGACGGCGACTGAACCGTCGGTCGCGGCTTCGCCGGTCAAGGCGATGGCCATGCTGTCGAGCCGCCGGATGTGGGAGACGCTCGCCCGCGCGCGGCGGGCCGGGCCATCGTAGGCCAGAGCCCCTTCCCAATTCACTTTGTCGCTTGCAGCCCAGTAGGCCTGGAGTTCGGCGGTGCGGAAGCGCGCCTCGGGCGACACGTCGAATGCCGTCGCGCCGCGAACGCGGACGCCGCCGCCGAAATAGCCGCTGCCGATCAGGTTCAGGCTGGTCGTAGCTGGCAGGCTCTTGCCGCCGGGCACGAGTTGCTTGCTGTACTGGACGCCGGCGGCAAGGTTGAAGCGGTTTAGGCTAGCGGACAGGCGCGTCGCGGCTTCGAGCGTCTTGCTACCGTCCGTGCGATCGCTGAGATGCACGTCAGCGTGCGCCGGAAGCACGGCTCGCCCGATTTTCAGCGGCGCGTCGAGCGCGAGCCGATAGTCCCTGAGGCTCCGGACCGCGCCGCCCTGAAAATGAAAATCTTTTGCAATGAGCGCCTGGGCATTGACGTTGACGCCGCCCAGCTTGCCGATCAGCTGGGCGCGCGCGGCGATGCCGCCGCCGGACTCCCGCGCCGCGCTGACCTCCGCCATCGCGAGCCCGATCGAACGCCGGACCGACCCTTCAACGAAGGTCACGCGCTGATCGTCGATGAGCATTACCCGTGCGAGCGCGGCGACCGACGTGCGCGTGTCGATCCCGTGCTCGAGTGCAACAGTGGCCTGGCTCTTCGCCACGCCTGCCCGGTCGGGCGGCTTCTCGATCATGAAGATGTCGTGCCCGGGCTGGCTGACTCCCGCCCAATACCAGGTCTTGCCGGGCGGCGCATTGTCCTGCCCGACATTGACCAGCTCTTCGCGGGTCCGGGTCTGCCCCTGAGGTCCGTAGAGAACGATCCTGATCCGGTTCTCACCGTAAAGAAGCTGAACATCTTCAAAGGCATAGCGCTGCCCTGACCCGGCCTTCGCGAAGGCGAGAAGCTCATCGTTGCGGTAAAGCTCGGCCTCCCAGCCGGCGGGCAGGTCGCCCTCGAAGCGAGTGCGGTCGAACGCCGTCTGGGTTGTCAGTGGCCGGTTGGTGATGACGGCGCCGCGGCCGAGCGCGGCCGAGCCGGTCAGCTTGCTGTCGAAGCCTTCGACATCGCCGGCGCCGAAGTGGGTCGCTTTGGCAGGGCCCAGCAATTGCGCTTCCGGATCCGAGCGATAGGCGCGCAGGCGCACATTGGTCGGCATCCCCTTCTGGTTGGTCGAAACCTGCGCGTCATACGACAGGCGCGCAATCTCGCCAGCCGCGTACACCGAGGACTGGCGGTCCACGCGAATTCCGTCCTTGGCTCGGTAGGTGACGCCCGCGCTAACCACGAAGTCGAGCGCGGGAGCGCGCCACATGCGATAAGGGACCCTAACCTGCGGCAGAGCCGCAAGATCGAACTTCGCCTTGCCGATGCGTGCGGCGCGGGCTTGCCGCTCCATCGCCAGCTCCACCGGCAGCTTTTCCGCCGCTTCAAGAAGCAGGACGGACCCGGCGGTCATCGGCTTTACTGATATCCCGAACCAGCGTGAGAGGGCGCTCGCCTGAACGCACCAGCCTTCAGGCGTTTCGCGGATCGTCCCGCCGGCGATCGGCTCGCTTCTGGAGCCGAATGTCGCAGTCTGCGCCGCGAGGTCGATTGAAATCCGGTTGGCTTCCTTGAACGCCCAACCGCTCGCCCGTTTCGTACCCAGGTCAACGCGGACCGGCACGTCCAGGGTTGTCAAAAAGTCGCCTAAGACGACACATGTGCCTTCGGGCGCCTGATAGGCGCGCACACCATCGCCAAGCCGAAGCTGGCGAATGGTAACCTCGAGCAGGAACTGGTCGTCGGGGTCCGCGGTCCAGGCGGGCGCTTGGGCGGAAGGCGCAGAAGCGCCGACGCCGCCGGCGCACAGCGCCACCAGCATCGCGGCCTTCCGCCACCATTTCCGGCCGCCCAGCACGGCTTGGATCCTGTTTCGGTCCCGTCCTTGCCTCTAGCGCAGCACCGCCTGGGTCTCGGCGATCTTCTCGGAACCGTCGTTGAAGGTCTCCAGATATTGGACCGTCACGGGGCCGGAGACATCGCCTTTGAACTCGGTGCTGACGGGGATGGTCACCTTGCGCTGGCCAACGTCGGTGTAGACGGCGACGGCCCGCTGGATGGCCACCGGATCCTTGACGCCGGCTTTGAGCACCCGGACCTCGCCAAAGGTCGAGCGGGTGCCCGTCCGGCTGAGCTCGAGCGCGATGGCCGGCTTGCCATCATCCTTTTGAAGCTTGACGTCCGTGATCGCCGCCTTGGCCTGGAGGTTGCCGAGGCGGACGATGACCGGGATGGTGACGCCGTAAACGGGGATAAGCTGCAGGCGCAGTCCCTTGGCCTGCTCGTCTTCCGGCTTGGCGACGGCGGTCGGCGGCGGAACCGCGCGGAACAGCAGGTGCACTCGATATTCGCCGTCGGGCAGGCCCGCCGGAGGACGCGCGGAGATGCGGATCGCCTGCGGCTGGTTCGGCGGCAGAGTCACGCGGCGCGGGGCATAGACGATCATGTCGGCCGCGGCCTTTTCCTGCGGCGTCGGCTCCGTCACCTCGACGAGATTGCCGTCCGGAGTCATCCGGCGGAATTCGACCGATACGCGATAGGTCGCCGGCTCGGTCCCGATATTGTTGAGAACGACTTCGGCGCCCTTGCGTCCGTCCAGCACCAGTCGCGTCGGCGCGACCAGAAGGTCACCGACGCCGGCATGGGCAATGGAGGAGGAGCTGACGATGGCTGCGCCGGCGATCGCCGCGCGGACGATCTTGTTGTTAAGAAAAGGCATTCCGGAAGGTCCCCACTTTCGCTCCCGCGCAGGGAGCTACCGAGGGGATGTTTTGCTCCAGAATGGTTTATTTTCGGTCAACCATAACGCTCATTGGTATTCGGCAATGACGTCGAAGGTGCCCGTATAGTCGCCGCCCGCCGTCGTCGAACTGAGGGTGATGGACCCTCCGAGCTCGAAATTGTTTCCCGGCGCGCCCGACGAGGTCAGTGCGACCGAGGCCGGAGCGTCGACGACCATCTTCAGCGTTTGCGAAGGATCGGTGCTGTTGACGAGAGTCACATCCGGCGCGGTGATGCGGACCACCATCTTGTTCGTGCCCGTCACATTGTATTGGGCAACCCTGGTTGCGCCCGAACAGATCACATTCGCATTTGCGCAGGTGAGCGCGCCGGTCCGTGACAGTGACACCGTCGCTCCCGTCCAGCTGCCTGGCTTCAAGGTGATGGTGCCGAGATCGAGGTTCTGAAGCGACGTGAGAGTCAGCGGCTTGATGATATTTGCCTGAACCGCGGCGCTCTGGGTTGCTGCACGCGCGGGCTCGGCGCGCTGCCCGGCAAGGCACGCGACAGCGATCAGCAGCAATCGGGCATGGCTGGCCATGGTCCCGGTTTTCCACCGGAATGGTTTATTTTCCGTCAACCATGAACGGCAACGAAAAAGGGGCCGCGGTGAGGCGGCCCCTTCGAACGTCGTGCGGGCAGAACCCGCCGATGGTCACGGCTTATTGGTAGGCGGCAGTGACGTTGAAATTGCCGGTGTAGACGCCGTCCGGAGTCGTGTTGGCAACCGTGACTTCGCCGCCGATGTTGAAGGTGCCGGCGCCGGTCGTCGCATCCAGGGTGACAGTCGTCGGGTAATATGCAGCGCCGCCCGAGTCAGTCGTCTTAAGCGTCAGCGTCACGGAACCTGGACCAGTCATGGTGACGTCCGGAGCGCTGATCGTGACCACCTGGCCCTTCGTGCCGGTGAGGTCGTACTTCGCGACGGTCGTCGTGCCCGAGCAGGTGACATTGGCCGCACAGGTGCGGACATTCCCGCTGCTCAGCTTGACGGTTGCACTGTAGGTGCCCGTGCCGGAAAGCACGATGTCGCCGAGGTTGAGGTTCGCGCTGCTGACGAGCGTCAGCGGACGAAGGATGCGGACCTTGGCCGTAGCGTCGGTGCCGGAGGTCACGGCAGCAGCAGCCGGGGTCGCAGCAAAGGCCAGCGCCGCGGCCGTCGCGGCGAGCGACGTCATGCGAAGAAGCTTGTTCATCTTATATTCCCCACTGGTTCAGTTCGCGGCTCCCGGCACTGAGCGCGGTTTACCGTGACGACGCTATTAACCCTGCCCGCTTACATCTTCCCTCAAGGGCATGGTTAATGGCGGCTTAGGGATTGGCCTCACTGATATTCGACGGTGATCGGCATCTCGCCGCGATAATTGCCCTCGGCGTCACCGCTGATTGTCACCCGGCCGCCGAAGCGAAAGCTGAGCTTGCCGGCGGAGTCGAGCTTGGGCAGCGCCGGCAGGTCGGTCATCACTTCGTCGACGCTGATCCGCCCGCCGCTGGTCGAATAAAGGTCGATGCGGCGCGGCATCTCGACACGGACCGCACGCGACGGTTCGCCGCGGACCACTGCACTGCCGACCATCGCGCGTGCGCTCATCAAGGCCACCGCGCCCTCGACGCGGTTGCTGCCGTCGGGCCGGACGACCGCTGCGCCACTGCCGGCTGCAGCAAGAACCAGGCGGTCGAAGTTGAGGTTCGTCTCGATCTCGAGCGTCAGCCCATCCGCATCGCTGCCGCCGTCGCGAGTCGTACTCGGCTGGTCGCACAGGCGGCATTGCGCCGGCGCCGGAGCCACGCTTCCGCCGCCGGCGGCAAGTGCCGCAACCATAAGGGCAAGGAGTCTCGAAGCGCCCATCGACGAGCGGAATAGGGGACGCAGCCTAAAACAGGGTTAACGGCGCGATAACGCCCGCCGCTTGCCGGGCTGCAGCAGCCCTATTGTCGGGTGGGGCGCAGCTTTCTATCCCAGCAGCCCAATGGCTCGCAATCGCTCCGCTCCGTCGAGAGGCTTCTCGTTCATGGGTCTGGTCAAATGGGCGGCCTATGCGGCGTTGCTCGGGATCCTCGGCCTGGTCGTCGCCGTCGCGGTCGCGACCGCTTACCTGCCGAGCTACGGACAGCTGACGCAGCGTTCCGATCTTGGGCAGATGATCCGCGTCCGCGCAGCGAACGGCCAGGTGCTGCTGTCCCTAGGCCCGAGCTTCGGGCGCTGGCTCCGCTACGACCAGATCCCGCCGGAGATGCGGGCGGCGATGATCTCCACCGAGGACCGGCGTTTCCGCAGCCATATCGGCGTCGATCCGCTCGGGATCGGCCGCGCGCTCGGGTCGGCGGTCACCAAGGGCCATCGCGTCCGCGCGACTTCGACCATCACGCAGCAGCTGGCGCGGAACATCTTTCTGACCAACAACCGCAGCTTCGTCCGCAAGATCAAGGAAGCCATCCTGGCGATCGCGCTCGAGCGGAAGTTCGGCAAGGACCAAATCCTCGAACTCTATCTCAACCGCGTCTATTTCGGCGGCGGCGCCTACGGGATCGACGCGGCGTCGCGGAAGTTCTTCGGCCATGGCGCGGATCGCCTAAGCCTCGGCGAAGCAGCGATCATCGCGGGGCTCGTCAAGGCGCCGTCAAACTATTCGCCGACCGCCGATCTCGAGGCCGCCCGCTCGCGCTCTGGCGTCGTCCTGCAGACGATGGTCCGCAACGGCTTCATCAGCGCCGACCAGGCCGCCGCAGTCGATCCCGCGGACGTCAAGATCCAGCAGACCACGAACAACAATAGCGTTCGCTACTTTACCGACTGGGCGCTGCCGCAGCTCGAGACATTGATCGATCAGACCAGCGACCCGATCGACGTCTGGACGACACTCGATCCTGCGCTTCAAGTCGCCGCCGACAAAGCAATCCGTGCGAATGCACCGAGCGGCGCGCAGGGCGCGCTCGTGTCGCTCGACCGCGACGGCGCTGTCCGGGCGATGGTCGGCGGCAAGGATTATGTCGCCTCCATCTACAATCGGGCGACCCAGGCGGAGCGGCAACCAGGATCGGCCTTCAAGCTGTTCGTCTATTTGTCAGCGCTCGAATCGGGCATGAAACCGACCGACACCATCGCCGACGAGCCGGTGACGATCGACGGCTGGACGCCGCGCAACTCGACCCGGACCAACCTCGGCCCGGTGACGCTGCGCGAAGCCTTCTCGCGGTCGATCAACACGATCAGCGCCAAGATCGGCCAGCAGGTCGGCTTCGGCACCATCGCCGATATGGCGCGCCGGTTCGGCATCACCACCCCGATCTCGACCTACCCGTCGATGGTGCTCGGATCGAGCGACGTCCGGCTGATCGAAATAACCCGGGCCTTCGCGTCCGTTGCAAACAAGGGTACGGCGGTGACGCCCTACGGCATCCGCAGGGTCGTCACGGCGGACGGGCGCCTGCTCTACCAGCATGATTCGGACGAGGGCCGGGTGCTCGTGGCGCCTTGGGTGGCGGCGGAAATGACCGACCTTCTGCAGTCGGCGGTCCTCTCCGGAACCGGACGTGCAGCGCAGATCGGCCGGCCCGTCGCCGGCAAGACCGGCACCACCTCCTCGAACAAGGACGGCTGGTTCATCGGCTTCTCGAGCGGGCTGACGACCGGCGTGTGGATGGGACGCGACGATGCGAAGCCGATCGGCGGCCTCCAGGGAGGTACGGCGCCGGCGCGCGCATTCCACGATTTCATGACCGTCGCCGTCGCCAAGCGGCCGGTCGAGCAGTTCGAAACGCGCGTCCCGCTGCCGGACTGGCAGCTGACGCCCGAGGAGCAGCTGTTCGGTGACCCAGGATTTGACCTTAACGGCGTTGGCGCGATGGTGGACGAGAACGGCTTGCCGATCGGTGGGCAGCCGGTCGGCGACCCGAATTACGAGCCGAGCCAACCGATGATCCGCCCGGACGGCACCGGCGACCCGAGCCAGCAGGAGCTCGACCAGGCCTTCCCGCCGCAGCAGCCGTCTCAGCGTCTACCTCAACCCCAGCCGCGGCAGCCTCCGCCGCCGGGGCCGGCCGGGCGCTCACCCCCGCCCGATCAGGCGCAGCCGGGGGCCAATCCGGCGTAGCTCCGACTTGGCGGCGGCGACGCCTTGGCCGAACAGCCGCGCTTCCAGGGTCTTGAACTCAGGGCCGTGATTCATGTGCACAAGGTGTGCGACCTCGTGCGCGGCGACGTAGCGTCGCACCTCCGGCGGGGCGAAGATCAGGCGCCAGCTCATCCGGATCCGCCGTTGCGACGAGCAGCTCCCCCAGCGCGTCGCCGCGTCTCCAACCGTCACGGAGCTCGGCCGAACGCCCGCCTTGAGAGCGAATTCGGCAATGTCGTCCGACATCAATATTCGCGCCCGCCGCTTCAGGAATGCCTCTATACGCGAGGCGAGGCTGGTTTCAGGCCCGCCGCAATGGAGCTCGTTTCCGGCAAGGCGCGGCGTCCGCGGCCAGTCCTCGCGCCAGACAATCGCGACCTCACGGCCCTCGAGCGGGATCGAGCGCCCGGGTGCGAAGGGTTCGCCCGGCAAGGCGCGCGCCATTTGCATGTCGATCCATGCGCGCTGGTCGAGCGCCCAGGCGAGCGCGGACCGGCGGCTGTGGCGCCACGGGCAGGTCAGCTTCAGCGTGCCGGAGGCTTCGTCAAAGCGCAGCCGCAACCGCCGCGCCCCTTTCACGCGCCTGATGTCGATCGGTGCCGGAAGTGCCGATTCCAGGTCGGCTTCAGAGCGGCCGGTCGACCACATGATATTCGAGTTCGCCGGCATCTTCCTCGCTGACCGTCCATCCGCGTGTCGACTGGCCGGCCTCGTGCACGGTCTCGCTGCTGCCGGAGATCAGATAGTGCCATTCCGGCAGCGGCTTGTCTTCGGCCCGCAGCCGGTAGGCGCAGGTTTCGGGAAGCCACTCGAGCTTACCGAGGTTGCTCCGGTCGAGCTTCACGCAGTCGGTGACCCGCTTCATCCGGTGCTTGTAGTCCAGGCAGCGGCCATTCCGCCGGTCGAGCAGCTTGCACGCGACATTGGTCGCGTAGAGGATTCCCGTCTCTTCATCCTCCAGCTTGTGGACACAGCAGCGGCCGCAGCTATCGCACAACGCCTCCCACTCGCCGCGGTCGAGGCTCGTAAGCGGCTTTTCCCAGAATGGCTGACGGGCGTTCATGACTGGCAGCAGATGCGCCCGCGACGCGGGGCAATCAAGGGCCGGTGGATGGCCGTAAGCTGTTGAATTAGCTGAAATCGCCCAGCGATGGGTCGATCTGCGCCGATAAGCGGCGAGCGGCGCGACGGGCGAAGCGGAGCAATTCCGCCTTTCGCCGCGCGGGCGCCAGCGGGCGGTGAGCGGCAGCGCGAACCACGGCCGCATCATAACGGTCGGCGACGATCAGCCCGGCATCGCCGGGAAGGAACCTTTCTTCATCGAGAAGCGGCGCCAGGTGCGGCGGCACCGCCCAGAAGAAGCGGTCGCAATATTCGAGATAGTCCGTCCACTTGCTGTCACCGAGCAGGTCGGACTTGGCGACCTTGATCTCGACGATCGTCAGTCCGCCCTTTGCATCGATTGCCATCAGGTCGGCGCGGCGGCCGTTCGGCAGCGGGACTTCGCAGATGGCGAACAGGTCCTGGCGGCAGAACAGCCGGGTGACGCCGCGCGCGACCTCACCGGCGACCGGCGGCGCATCGGTGAAGCAAAGAGACTCGGGCTGGCTGGCCATCCGCTCCTGCTAGAACAGAACGGCAACAAAAGAAAAGGCGGACGAGGTTGCCCTCGCCCGCCGCCCGCCCGCTTTCGAAAATGATTTTTAGCGGAAGAAGATGTGGTTGCCGATCGACGCGACGCGCTTCAGGCGCCAACCCGGCGACACGTAGCGCGCGTGGAAGAACAGAGCGTTGCCGACTTCCGAATCCTTGAGGTCCTGGTCGACGATCTTCGCGATCGCGACGGCGGTCTGCCACTGGCGGCTCGCCCGCGGCACCTTCGGCAACGTCTTGCCGTGCACGAACGAGAATTGCCCGCGCTGGAACAGCACGCCGCAATAGCTCGACGGGAAGCGCCCGCCGCTTTCGGCGCGATTGGCGATCACCTGACCGACGGCGAGCTGGCCGGCGAGCGGTTCGCTCTTGGATTCGAAATAGATGCCGGTCGCAAGGCATTCGATCTCGCGGCTGCCCGCTTCGGAGCTGCGCAGATCTTCAACCATCGAGGCGAGTGTCTGCTTGCGATCGACCTGCGGCTCGTCGGCGGCTTCAGGCTCAACCACTGCTTCCTGCGGAGCGGGAGGCTGGGCAAGCTGCGGTTGGCCGTTGGGATCGAGCAATTGCTGCACCGGAACCTTGCCAAGGGTCGCGTTAGCAACCGAGACCAAAGGTTCGCTTGAAGGACCGGCCTTGGCCGGCGCAATCAAAGAGGCGGTAAGCGCAGCACAAATCAGCAGCGCCGAACGAATAGAAGCCAAAACTGAAGCCGTATCTCTGCGGTGAACCGCCGTATTTTCGAGCGCCTGTACTTTGCACTACTTCCGCGTGCGCTCGCGGTGATTCCCCGTCTCGCGTGGCATTCCTGGCTATAACTGCCGAGGTAATGCCCCCCGCTCGTGTTGTCGTCAGCGGGTGTCGGGCAGCAACTCTGCCGGGTCAACCCGACGAGGTCGTTTCAGCGATGAACCGTTCGGCGTCCGCGATATCCAGTTCGATTGCCCACAAATCCGCGTCGAAGCGTGCCCGGCGCGCGAGGAAGTCGCTCACATCGGCGGAACTCGCCGATTCGCCCGGCCCGACGCTCTCCCAGCGGTAAGCGCCATCGCTTAACGAGAGCACCCGCTCAAGACACCGGACATGAGCGCCGCGGCTCGCGACGAACAGAAGGATCGACCCCCGCTCGGCATCGCCTTTTCGCAGCACGGTTGCGAAATCGCCCCCCGTAGCAGCGCGCCGGAGGATCGCGCTCACTTCAACGTGCGCGGGGAGGCGCTCGTCCACCCTTAGGCGGCGTCGCGCTCGTCGGCGGCCAGCAGCACCGCAGCCAGTGCGTCCCGACTGCGCGCGCCCCGCATCTTCTCGAGCGTTGCGGCATTGCGCGTGATCCGGCTGATCGCCGCCAGCGCCTTCAGGTGCTCGGCGCCGGAGTCGGGTGGCGAGAGGAGCAGGAACACCAGGTCGACTGGCCGCCCGTCGATCGCCTTATAGTCGAGCGGCTCAGCCACCCGCGCAAACAGGCAGTAGATTTGCTTCAGCCCCTCGACCTTGCCGTGGGGGATCGCAACGCCCTGGCCAAAGCCGGTCGAGCCGAGTTGTTCGCGTTCGACGAGGCTGGCGAGGATCTCCGCCGCATCAAGGCCGAGCCGCTGTGCCGCGACATTGGCGAGCTGCTGGAGAAGCGTCTTCTTGTTCCCGCCCGGCAGCGCTGGCTTGATCGCGTCGAAATCCAGGAAGTCGGAAAGGTGCATGACAAGGACTCGGGTGACCGCGGCAGCCACATGCCCGCCGCTCTGTTTGAATGCTTTGCCGGGGCTCAGGCGTCGTGCGGTTCGACCCAGCCGATGTTCCCGTCTTCGCGGCGGTAGATCATGTTGTACTCCCCCGTCGCGCTGTTCTTGAACAGCAGCGCCGTGGTGTTCCTGAGATCCATCAGCATGACGGCGTCCGAGACGCTCGATTCCGGGATGTCCACGCGGGTCTCGGCAATGATTGCCGGCGCGTCGGCTGCCTCGGCTTCTTCGGGCCCGGGCGAGAAGATCCGGTAGCCGGCATTCTCGACCACGGGACGCGCGCCGTCGTCGACCTTGTGGTCCTTCAACCGGCTCATGTAGCGGCGAAGCTGCTTTTCGATGCGGTCGGCCGCGCCATTGAACGCCATTTCAGGCTCACGGGCGCTGTGAGAGGCCTTGAGGACGACGCCGTTCACAATGGGGGCGACGATGTTGCACGAAAAGCCATTGTCTCCGCCCGGCTCGAACGTGACGTTCGCGCCAATGGCCCGGGAGAAATACTTTTCGGTGATTTCAGCCATGCGGCGTTGCGCGAGGTCATGCACCGAATCGCTGGTGTCGACCTGATGATCTGCAACGCGAATGTCCACTTGGCCTGCTCCTTCCGTAATCGGGGCCGCTTAGGACCGCCGAAAAGCTGGCGTCAACTGACCCCGGCGAAGCGTGCCCAAAGCGGATTGACGAACTGAGCCATAAACGCGCGGTGCCGTTCTAGTTCCTCATCGGCAGGCGCATGGGGGCGCGGGATTCTCGGTTCGCGGACCGTTACCGAGCCGGAAGATTCCTGCACCTTGACCTGCTCGGTGTCGGCAACGAGCCCGAGCCCGATCTGCCGCCCGCCGGTCAGCTCGACATAGACTTGCGCGAGGAGCTGCGCGTCGAGCAGTGCGCCGTGCTTGACGCGGTGGCTGCGGTCCACGCCGAAGCGCATGCACAAGGCGTCGAGGCTATGCTTCGCGCCAGGGTGCTTGCTGCGCGCGAGCACCAAGGTGTCGACCATCCGGCTGATGCAGACGCTCGGCCGGCCGCAGCGCTCGAGCTCATGGTTGAGGAACCCGAAATCGAAGCTGGCATTGTGCGCGACGAGCGGCGAATCCTCGAGGAAGTCGAGCAGCTCTTCCGCCTTTTCGGAGAAACGCGGCTTGTCCGACAGGAAGATCGTCGACAGCCCATGCACGGCTTCCGCCTCGAACGGCATGTCGCGCTCGGGGTTGAAGTAGGCGTGGAAGTGCCGGCCTGTCTCGACACGGTTGAAGATCTCGACGCAGCCGATCTCGACCATCCGGTCGCCGGCCAGCGGGCTCAACCCCGTAGTTTCCGTATCGAAGACGATTTCCCGCACGGCCGAAATTATCCTCCTTTGAGGATTCCGAGACAAGCGAGAATGTCGCGCACCTGGCCCTCAGTTGTGGATAGGTCGCACCCTGTATCGACGACAAAATCCGCGCGCCCGCGCTTCTCCGCATCCGGCATCTGGCGGGCGAGAATGGCCTCGAGCTTGTCCGGGCTCATGCCGGGCCGCTGGAGGACCCGAGCGCGCTGCACCTCGGCAGGCGCGGATACCACAACGATCTTGTCGAACTCGCCTTCCCCGCCAGTCTCGAACAGCAAAGGAATGTCGAACAACAGAGCCGGCGCATCGGCATGTACATCAATAAAACGGCGCCGCGCCTTCTGAACGGCAGGATGAACCGCGCTTTCGAGCAGCTGCAATTTCTCCGGATCGCCAAGTACCGCCGCCGCCAGAGCATCGCGGTCGAGAACGCCGTCCGTCACTGTCCCCGCAAAAAGCTCGCCAATCTGTTGGAGCAGAGGCGAGCCGTCGGACTGCAGCTTGCGCACCTCAGCATCGGCATCGAACACCGGCACTCCAGCGGCTTCGAACATCTTCGCCACCGTCGACTTGCCCATGCCGATCGAGCCGGTGAGACCGATCTTGATCATGCGGCGATCAACCCGCGGTCGCGCAAGGCGCCGAGCAAAGGCAGAAGCGGCATGCCCAGGATGGTGAAATAGCTGCCGTCGATGCGGTCGAACAATTGCACCCCGCGGCCCTCCATCCGGAACACGCCGACGCAATAGCCGACCTCCGGCCATTCGGCGTCGAGATAGGCGCCGATGAAGGCGTCGCTCAGCGGCCGCACCGATAATTCCGCCGTGTCTGCGATGCTCCATTCAACAGTGCCACCGCGGGCAAGAGCGACAGCGCTCGTCAACCGCATGGTCTTGCCGGAAAAGAAACGCAGGTGCTCCGCCGCCTCATCCCGGTCGTGCGGCTTGTTGAACTGGCGGCCCTCAACCGCAACCACACTGTCGCTGCCGATCACCCAGGCTTCTCCTGCGACGCTGCTCGCCTTGGCCTTGGCAAGCTCGAGCGCGATGGTGGCCGGATCATCGAGGCGCTGCTTGAGGACGTCTTCGTCCACGTCAGGTTTCACAGCTTCATAGCGGACGCCGGCAGCATCGAGCATCTGGCGGCGAATGGCGCTGGTGGAAGCGAGGATCAGGCTCAAGGAACAACCTTGTGGAAAAAGGGCAAAGGAATCGTAGCGCGAGGCTGGGGAGCGCCTCAACCAATGATTCCGCGCACGCCCGCCGAGCTTTGTTCAACGATTAATCCACGGGGACGAAAACTGCCCCCAGCCTGTGAATCATGGGAGCAGCTCAGCGCGACTCGCGGACTTCTCAGGGGAGGGTGGCACAAGGCCCTTGTTGGCAATTTCGGGAGCCGCGCCTAAACCCCGCGCTTCACCGCCCAATCACATCATCAATCTTCTTCTATAAATATATAAAAGAAGAGAAGAGGAGTGGCTTTCCATGCCTTCCGAGCTTCCGAACACGCCTGCGGCCAAGCCCCTGCTGGCGGTCCTCAAAGGCGAGCGGGTCGGCCCGCCGCCCATGTGGATGATGCGCCAGGCCGGGCGCTATCTGCCGGAATATCGGGCGCTGCGGGCGGAGAAGGGAAGCTTCCTCAACCTCGTCTACGCTCCGGACGCCGCGGCGGAGATCACGCTTCAGCCGCTCAAGCGTTTCCCGGAGCTCGACGCCGCCATCCTCTTCTCCGATATTCTGATCGTTCCCTTCGCGGTCGGTCAGAACCTGACCTTCATCGCCGGCGAGGGGCCGCGGCTGACACCGCCGCTGGGCTCAGCGGCACTCAACGACCTGACGCCGGTGCTCGCGCGGCTGGAGCCGATCTATGAAACCGTGCGCAAGGTGAAGGCGCAGCTTGCCGCCGAAAAGACGCTGATCGGCTTTGCGGGCAGTCCCTGGACCGTTGCGACCTACATGATCGCCGGCGAGGGCAGCCGCGACCAGGCCGACGCGCGACGCATGGCCTATGCCGACCCGCAGCGTTTCGGCGAGATCATCGGCCGGATCGAGGAAGTCACGCTCGACTATCTGTCGCGGCAGATCGACGCCGGCGCGGAGGCAGTGCAGCTGTTCGATAGCTGGGCAGGCAGTTTGTCGCCGAGCCAGTTCGAGCAATGGGTGATTGCGCCGACCGCAAGGCTGACGGCGGCGCTTCACGAGCGGCACCCGGGCGTGCCCGTAATCGGCTTTCCCAAGGGCGCCGGTGGCAAGCTCCCCGCTTACGCACGCGAGACCGGCGTCGATGCCATAGGTGTCGACGAGACGGTCGACCCGGCCTGGGCTGCGCGCGAACTTCCGGCTGGGCTGCCCGTCCAGGGGAACCTGGACCCATTGGCGCTGATTGCCGGCGGTGAGACTTTGGACAGCGCAGTCGATCGCGTCCTTGACGCCTTCGCCGGACGCCCGCACATCTTCAACCTGGGGCACGGAATCCTGCAGGACACGCCGATCGCGCATGTCGAGCAGCTGATCCGGCGGGTGAAAGGCAAAGAGTGAGCGATTTCGTCGGCTGGCTGGGCGCCGCTTATCTGTGGGTCAAGGCCGCGCATCTGACCTTCGTCATCTTCTGGATGGCGGGCCTGTTCCTGCTTCCCCGCTTCTACGTCTACCATCAGGAGACCGGCGTCGGATCGCCGGAGGACCGCGCCTGGATCGAACGGGAATCGCGAGTCCGGTCGATCATCCTGACGCCCGCGATGATCCTGGTTTGGGTGCTCGGGCTGATGCTCGCCTTTCACATCGATGCGTTCAGCCAAGGCTGGTTCCACGCCAAGCTTGCGCTGGTCGTCGCCTTGAGCGCCTATCAGGGCTGGCTTGGCGCCTATGGCAAGAAACTGGCTCGGGGGGAGCGGCCGCTCTCCGGCAAGGCGGTGCGGATGATCAACGAAGTGCCGGGCATCGCCGCGGCGATCATCGTCGTCCTGGTGATCGTCAAACCGTTCTAGTTCCGCGTCCCGATGCGCAGTGCTGATTGACAGCGGCGCCGGCCAGACATACCTCGAATCCCACGCGGCCGCGGTGAGTTCATGCGCCGGCCACGCTTCCCATTAGCGGCGTCCTGCCGCCTCCGGCTTTGACGACAGTTTGTAAGCTCGAGCACCAAATCCCAAGAAAAGACTGTTCCATGCACTTGAAAGAATTGAAGAAGAAAGCCCCCGCCGAGCTCGTCGCAATGGCCGAGGAGATGGGCGTCGAGGGTGCATCGACCCTGCGCAAGCAGGACTTGATGTTCTCGATCCTCAAGGTCCAGGCCGAAAACGGCGCCGAGATCATGGGGTCGGGCACCATTGAGGTGCTGAACGATGGCTTCGGCTTCCTGCGTTCGCCCGAGGCCAACTATCTCGCTGGGCCAGACGACATCTATGTCGCGCCGCAGATGGTGCGCCGCTTTGGCCTCCGCACCGGCGATACGGTCGAAGGCGAGATCCGGGGGCCCAAGGAAGGCGAGCGTTATTTCGCGCTGACCCGCGTCACCACGATCAATTTCGACGATCCCGACCAGGTTCGTCATCGCGTCAATTTCGACAATCTGACGCCGCTCTATCCGGACGAGAAGCTCAAGCTCGACACGCTTGACCCGACCATCAAGGACAAGTCGGCGCGGGTGATCGATATCGTCTCGCCGCTCGGCAAGGGCCAGCGCGCGCTGATCGTCGCGCCGCCGCGCACCGGCAAGACGGTGCTCCTGCAGAACATCGCTCGGGCGATCACCGACAACAATCCGGAGGTCATCCTGATCGTCCTGCTCATCGACGAGCGGCCGGAAGAAGTCACCGACATGCAGCGCTCGGTCAATGGCGAGGTCATCTCCTCGACCTTCGACGAGCCGGCGCAGCGCCACGTCCAGGTCGCCGAAATGGTGATCGAAAAGGCCAAGCGCCTGGTCGAGCACAAGAAGGACGTCGTGATCCTCCTCGACTCGATCACGCGTCTCGGCCGCGCCTACAACACGGTGGTGCCGAGCTCCGGCAAGGTGCTGACCGGCGGCGTCGACGCCAATGCGCTGCAGCGTCCGAAGCGCTTCTTCGGCGCGGCCCGCAATATCGAAGAGGGCGGTTCGCTTTCGATTATCGCCACGGCGCTGATCGACACCGGCTCGAAGATGGACGAGGTCATCTTCGAAGAGTTCAAGGGCACCGGTAACAGCGAAATCGTGCTCGACCGCAAGGTCAGCGATAAGCGCATCTTCCCGTCGCTCGACGTGGGCAAGTCCGGCACCCGCAAGGAAGAGCTGCTGGTCGACCAGAACGTCCTTACCAAGATGTGGGTGCTACGCCGCATCCTGATGCAGATGGGCACCGTCGACGCGATGCAGTTCCTTCTCGACAAGATGAAGGACGCTAAGTCGAACGAGGACTTCTTCGCCAGCATGAATCAGTAGGCGTTTGACGGTTCAGGTCAGAAGAGCCGTGGCTGAAAGGGACACCCAGCGTTGATCATCGACCTCCTCATGGCCGCCGCGCCTGCCGCCGCATCTGAAGGCTTCGGCGGGGTCGGCGGCATGTGGGACGCGATCGTTCGGGACTTTTCGAACATCACGGAGCCGGCGGCGTTCGCCGCCTTCGTCCAGGTACTGATGATCGACCTGGTGCTCGCTGGAGACAATGCGATCGTCGTCGGAGCGCTCGCTGCGGGCCTGTCGGCCGCGGAACGGCGCAAGGTCATCTTCATCGGCGTGATCGCAGCGCTTGTACTGCGAATCATCTTCGCCCTCGTCGTCACCCAGCTCCTGCAGGTGGTCGGCCTGATCATGGTCGGCGGCCTGCTGTTGCTGTGGGTGGCTTGGAAGATGTGGCGCGACCTTCATCACGGCAATGAGAGCGCCGGCTCGCCCGAGATTGAGGGCGATGAGCATAGCGGCGTTAGGTCAGCGAAGAGCTTTGCGGGCGCGGTGTGGGCGGTCGCGGTCGCCGACGTTTCGATGAGCTTGGACAATGTCCTCGCCGTAGCGGGTGCTGCACGCGAGCACCCGGGCATCCTCATCGTCGGCCTGATCTTCGCCGTCGCACTGATGGGTATCGCTGCAAACGTGATCGCCAAATATATCGAGCGCTACCGGTGGATCGCCTACGTAGGCCTGGTCGTGATCGTCTATGTGGCTGGCAAGATGATCTACGACGGCTGGGTCGATCCGCGGGTCGGCATCGGCACGCTCTTCGCCTAGCGGCTGCGCTGCCGTAGAGGGCAGCGGTGGCTGAAAGCACCATCTTCGCTTTGTCCAGCGGGCGCCCGCCAGCGGCCGTGGCGATTATCCGCGTGAGCGGCCCTGGAGCTCACGACGCAGGCCGAGCCCTTGCAGGGACGCTACCGGAGCCGAGGACTGCTGCCGTGCGGGAACTGCGGCATCCTGGCAACGGAGAGCTCCTGGACGAAGCACTGGTGCTGCGGTTCGACGCGCCGGCGAGCGCGACTGGCGAAGATGTCGTGGAATTGCAGTGCCATGGCGGCCGCGCAGTCGTGGACGCCGTGCTTGACGCCTTGGCGTCACTTCCTGGACTGCGGGCCGCGCAACCGGGCGAATTCACGCGACGCGCTTTCGCTAGCGGCCGGATCGATCTTACCGAAGCGGAAGGGCTCGCCGACCTCCTCGAGGCCGAGACCGAAACGCAGCGCAAGGCAGCGCTTGCGCTTGCCGAGGGCGGACTGCGCAAGCAGGTCGCCGAGTGGCAGGAGCGGCTGCTTGGTCTGTCCGCGGCGGCAGAGCGGGCGATCGACTATGATGACGAGGATGAAGCGCCTGATCCTGCGCTCGCTCGCGGCTGCGGCGCTCTTGCGCAGGAGCTCGAAGCGTGGCTCGCAAAGCCCCCCGCCGAGCGGCTGAAAGACGGCATCCGGGTCGTGGTCGCCGGTCCGCCGAATGCCGGGAAGTCCAGCCTTCTCAATGCGATAGCCGGGGAAGAGCGAGCGATCGTCACGCCGATTGCAGGAACGACGCGGGACCACATCGAGGTCCCGCTCAGCCTCGCTGGCGTTCCGTTGATACTTACCGACACAGCAGGGCTTCGCGAGGCGGACGACCAGGTCGAGGCGATCGGCGTTGCCCGCGCGGAGGCATTGATCGATGCAGCCGACATCCTTTTGTGGCTGGGGGCGCCGGAGGATGCCCCTGCTCACCCGAGGTGCCTTCTGGTTCACTCCAAGGCCGATCTGCCGGAGCGCGCGGATGCGCCGACGGGGTCGTTTCAGCTTTCCTCGATGACCGGGTCCGGGATCGATCGCCTTTTGGAGCAGGTGGTCCACCTCGCCCGCTCGCTTCTACCGACGGAGGGGGCGGTCGCGCTGAACCGCCGCCAGTCCGAACAGCTCCGCATCGCGGCAGTGTCCCTAGCGAGTGCCGCCTCCGCAGCTGAGGCGATCATCATCGCTGAGGAGCTCCGGTCCGCGCGAGCCGCCTTCGATCGCGTGACGGGCCGTGCCGGGGTGGAGGATGTCCTCGACGCGCTCTTCTCCCGCTTTTGCCTGGGCAAGTAGCGTTTCACGTGAAACGCTGATGGTGTAAGGCGCTGGCCATGCACGACGTTCTGGTGATCGGCGCCGGCCATGCCGGGTGCGAAGCTGCGGCTGCGGCCGCACGCCGTGGCGCGCGTGTGGCGCTGCTGACGTTCCGGCGTCAGGATCTCGGACAGATGTCCTGTAACCCGTCGATTGGCGGCGTCGGCAAGGGGCACCTCGTACGCGAGCTCGATGTCTTCGACGGCATTATGGCGCGCGCCGCAGATCGGGCCGCCATTCAGCGGCGCATGCTCAACCGCAGCAAGGGCCCGGCCGTGTGGGGCCCGCGCGTCCAGGCCGACCGGAAGCTTTACCAGCGCGCGGTGGCTGACTCGATGGAGGAGAGCGGTGTCGACGTCGTCATCGCCGAGGCCATCGGGCTCATCATCGCTGGCGGGCGAGTCACCGGCGTCAGGACAAGTGTCGGCGATCTGTCCTGCCGCGCCGTTGTGGTCGCGACGGGCACATTCCTCGATGCGCGCATGTTCGTCGGGGAGCGCGTTCTTGAGGGCGGACGGCAGGGCGAGCGCTCTGCGGTCCCACTCGCGTCGCAGGTCCGCGAGATTGGACTCGGCCAGGGCCGTCTCAAGACCGGGACGCCGCCGCGTCTGGACGGACGCACCATCGATTGGTCGCGTCTTGTCGAGCAGCCCAGCGATGCGGACGCCTGGACGATGTCATCGCTCGACGATGGCGTCCGGCTCCCACAGCTTCGCTGTGCGATCACGCGCACAAGCGAGAAGGCGCATGACATCATCCGCGCGAACTTTGATCGTTCGCCGCTGTTTGCGGGCGCGATCGAAGGCCGAGGGCCGCGTTATTGCCCCTCAATCGAGGACAAGGTGAAGCGGTTCGGCGATCGGGACGGTCACCAGATCTTTCTCGAGCCGGAGGGTCTCGACGATGCGCTCGTCTATCCCAACGGCATCTCGACTTCGCTCCCCGCGGATGTCCAGCAGGCGTTCGTACAAGCGATCCCGGGCCTCGAACGAGCAGTGATCGCTCGGCCGGGCTATGCGGTCGAATATGAATATGTCGACCCGCGCAGGCTCAACCAAAGCCTGGAAGTGCGGGACATCCCGGGCTTGTTCCTTGCTGGCCAGATCAACGGTACTACCGGCTATGAGGAAGCCGCAGCTCAAGGGCTGGTGGCGGGCCTCAATGCGTCGGCGGCCGCACTAAGCCTGGATGAGGTTCGCTTCGACCGCCGTAGCTCGTACATCGGGGTCATGGTCGACGATCTGACGCTGCAAGGTGTCAGTGAGCCGTACCGCATGATGACGGCGCGCGCCGAGTATCGGCTCGTGTTGCGAGCCGATAATTCAACAACGCGGTTGGGCCAGACCGCTTTGGCTGCGGGCTGTATCGGCGATCGCAGAGCAGTGCACATACAGGCGCACCTGGATGCTCGGACGAGGTCCGGTTGGGCCGAAACGGCCGAAGGTCAGGCAGACATGCTCTATGCGCCTTACGTAGAGCGCCAGCAGCGCGAGTGGGACGCCATTCGACGCGACGCGCGCATATGGATACCGCCCCAGTTCGACTATCGATCAGTCCCTGGCCTATCGACGGAGATGGTCGAACGATTGGTAGCTGCGGGTCCGGAGACGCTGGACCAGGTCTCGCGCGTCCCAGGGATTACTCCGGCGGCAGTAGCTGCCGTCTATGTAGCCGCAAGTCGTCGCGCAGCCGCATGATCGAGCGACTCGAGCAGGTCACAGGGCGGCCTGTTTCACGTGAAACAATCGAACGGCTCGAGGCCTATGTTGCGCTGTTGCGGGACGAGAGCCGCCGCCAAAACTTGGTTTCTGCGGCGACGCTCGACCAAATCTGGGAACGCCACATTGTCGACTCTGCGCAGCTCGTTCGGTTCGCAGAGGAGCCACAGGCTTCGTGGATCGACATTGGATCGGGAGCAGGCCTGCCGGGCGTTGTGATCGCCTGCATGGTTGAAGGTCCCGTCACTCTTGTCGAGCCGCGCCGCCTGCGCGCCGATTTTCTCCACAAGGCCTGCGAATCGCTCCGCATCGACGCCAATGTGATCTGCGGCAAGGCCGAGCGCGTCGAGGGAAAGTTCGACGTGATCACCGGACGCGCTGTCGCGGTACTCGCTCGCTTTCTTGAGATATCCCAGCATCTGTCCACAGGAAAAAGCCTGTGGGTGCTGCCCAAGGGACGAAGTGCCCAGACCGAACTGGCCGACGCCCGGCGCGCGTGGCAAGGTGTGTTTCACGTGGAACCAAGTGTCACCGACGCCGAGTCCTTCATCGTTGTCGGTACGGGGGTGAGGGCGAAACAATGATCCGCATCGCGGTTGCGAACCAAAAGGGCGGGGTCGGCAAGACCACGACCTGCATCAACCTCGCCACGGCACTCGCCGCAATCGGTTGGCGCGTCCTCCTGGTCGATCTCGATCCGCAGGGAAATGCCTCAACCGGGGTTGGTATCTCTGCCTCACATCGCACGCTGTCGAGCTATGATGTCTTGATCGGCAGGGCGTCGGCCTCAGAAGCGGCGGTGGCGACGCGTGTCCCGCGGCTCGACCTACTCCCGGCCACTGTCGACCTGTCCGGCGCGGAGGTGGAGATGGTCTCCCTCGAAGATCGCGCCCACCGCCTGGACAAAGCCTTGGCGGCGGCGGGGCCGCAGCGCTGGGACATCTGCCTGATCGACTGCCCGCCATCGCTCGGACTGCTTACCGTCAATGCGCTTGTCGCTGCACGGCACTTGCTCGTGCCCCTGCAGTGCGAATTCTTCGCGCTCGAGGGGCTTAGCCAGCTCCTTCAGACCGTCGAACGTATTCGCACCGCCTTCAACCCGGAACTGAGCATCCTCGGCGTAGCGCTGACGATGTTTGATCGCCGTAATAATCTCTCGCAGGCTGTTGCCGAAGATGTGCGGGCGTGCCTGGGCGCGGCAGTGTTCGATACAATTGTGCCACGGAACGTGCGTTTGTCGGAGGCGCCGAGCCATGGCCTGCCGGCGCTGATCTACGACCTCAAATGCCCCGGCTCCGAAGCTTATGTCCGCTTGGCGCGGGAGTTGATCGGGCGCCTGCCGCAGATCGCGGAGGCGGCATGAGCGCCGAGCGGCCGGCGAAAGGCCTCGGCATGGGTCTCTCGGCCCTGCTCGGTGAAGCCACGCGCAGTCCGGCTGCGGAGAGCGGCGCCGACGAAGGCTCGGGTGTCCGCGAAGTCGAGCTTTCGCGCATTCACCGCAATCCCGAGCAGCCGCGCACCCATTTCAGCGAGGAGGCGCTCGACGAGCTTGCCGATTCAATCCGTCAACGCGGCGTGCTCCAGCCGATCCTGCTGAGGCGCGACGGCGACGGGTTCATGATTGTCGCCGGCGAGCGCCGTTGGCGCGCCGCGCAGCGTGCGCAGCTGCACAAGATCCCGGCCATTGTCCGCGACATCGACGAGAATACGACGGCCGAGCTGGCGCTGATCGAGAATATCCAGCGGCAGGACTTAAACGCGCTCGAGGAGGCCGAGGGCTACCGGCAACTGATCAAGCGCTACGGCCACACGCAGGACGCGGTCGCCGGCATCGTCCACAAGTCGCGAAGCCATGTCGCCAATCTGCTGCGCCTGCTCGAACTGCCCGAGTTCGTGAGGCAATCGCTATTGAAAGGCGATATCAGCATGGGCCACGCTCGCGCTGTCGCGGCGTCCGAGGACCCTGAAGCGCTCACGCGCGAGGTCATTCGCCATGGCTGGTCGGTGCGTCGCACGGAGCAGGAGGCAAAGAAAGTAAGGCCGGGCGCCGGGATCGACTTCGGGCGCGCCGCCGCGCGGAGAGCGGCAGCCGGACCCGTCAATGCGGACCTTGCTGCGCTCGAGCGCCAATTGAGCGACATGCTCGGCCTCAAGGTCCAGGTTGCGCACAAGGGGCAGGGTGGTGCCGTCACCCTCAGCTACTCGAGCCTCGATCAGCTCGACATGATCTGCCAGCGGCTGAGCGGAGAGCCGATCTAGGCTTCAGCGGCCGGCGCTGCGCGCCTTGCGAGCAATCGCCAGCAACTCTTCTCCCAACGCTTCACGCTGTGGGGCGGGGCTGAACATGAAGGATCGCTCGAGGGCACCGGCCCGCTCGGCAACCGTCGCCAGATCGTGCGCCGTCCAGGTACGCAGCATTCGCTCCACCGCCGGTTTGTCCTTCCAGAACAATGATTTGCCAAGTGACGCCAAGACGGCATCCAGTCGTTCGCCGCGCTCGACCCGGGCCCGGGCAGGCGTGAGCATCAGCAGCCGGCGCTGAAGAGCGCGAATGGCCGGAATGGCTTCAGAACCCTGGGCCGGGAGCCGGGCGACGGTTTCGGAAAGGCCCGCAATGTCTCCCGTCAGCGCCATGTCGCCAAGCTTGAGGATGTCTTCCTCATTGCTGTCTGCCCCGACGTCGTCGACAGCGTCGAGTTCCAGGTCCTTCGGCGCATGAGGCGACGCGCCGACGTACAGGGCGAGCTTTTCGAGTTCCTGGGCAACGATCGCCTGGTCGTTGGCGCAGCTCTCGGCCAGCCGCGCAGCCACGGGCGGGCTGATCTTCAGGCCGTAGCGGCGCCCGAGTTCCGAAACGACGCGGAGCGCATCATTGCCCTCCGGCGGATAGGCCGTGAAAGCTTGAGCGTCCCGCGACGCTTCCGCGAGCTTGAGGAGCGCGGAGCTCTTCGTCAGCGCGCCGGCAATCGCCACCACCGGGCTTTCGATCGACGGCGCGGCAAGCAGCGCCTCTACGCCGTCGGCGATTTCGTTGCTGGCTGGCTCGATCCAGATCAGCCGGCGCTCGCCGAACAGGCTAAGCGCCGCCGCTTCATCGGCCAGCAGCGCCGGATTGGCCCTTACTTCCCCGCTGCTCACCGCGAGTTTCGCGGCGCCGAGGGCTGCAAGCAGCCGAGCCGCAAGCGCGCGCGACTGCGATTCGTCCGGGCCGCAGAACAGATAGAAGCGGGTCGCGCGATCGGGCTGGTCGACGACGCGGGCGATCGACTGCTTTGCGACTTTCACCTTGTGCGCGCGGCGTAGACCGCGAGCCGTGCAACGATCTGGTCGGCGAGGATTCGTGAAAGGTTTTCCAGCGCTGTCTGCTCGGCAGCGACGGTCGCATATTCGCTGCTGACCGTATCGATGCTGACGTCCGACCCTGCAGTCGCGTCGAGCACGGTCGTTCCATTCGCCAGATCCACGAGCTGGTAGCGGGCGCGGAGGGTGCGGCGTTCCTGGGTAGCGGCGCGTTCGGCGCGAAGGCCGTACAGGGTCAAATTATCGTCCAGCTTCACATCCAGCCGGTACCGCGGCGTTCCGCTCCCCGTCCGCGTCAGGCGGTCGACAAGCTTGGTCCGCACCAGCCACCCAGGCTGGCCGGGAATGGGCGCGACCTCGACCGACTGGAGCACGCCTGCGACCGGGCCGTCGTTCCCGCCGGCGTAGAGTGGGCGAAGCCCGCAGCCCGTCAGGGGCAGCAGCAAGGCGGCGATCATCAGGCGCGGCTTCATGCGACGATGTTCACCAGCCTGTCCGGAACCACAATCACTTTTCGCGGAGCGGCGCCGGCAAGCTGCCGCTGCACATTCTCCGACGCGAGCGCCAAGGCTTCGGCCGCGCCGCGGTCGAGCCCCCGCGGCGCAGTCAACGTGTCGCGGAGCTTGCCGTTGACCTGCACGGCCAGGGTCACCTGATCTTCGACCAGCATGGCCGGGTCGAACGTCGGCCAGGCCGCGTCGGCGATCAGTCCCTGCTCGCCCATGGCGGACCAGCATTCCTCGGCGAGGTGCGGGGCCATCGGCGCGACCAGCAAGACGAGCGTGCGAACCGCCTGCCCCCGGGAGGCGGATGGCTTCGCCTTTTCGATGGCGGTCACCAGTTCATAGAGCTGTGCGACGGCCTTGTTGAACTGGAGCCCATCGATGGCTTCGCCGACGGCCGCGACGGCGCGGTGCCATTTGCGGTCGAGCGCTTCGTCCGTGCCTTCGGCCGTCAGATCCGCAGTTGCCAGGCGCCAGACGCGCTGGACGAAGCGGGCGGCGCCCTCAATTCCCCCGACCGACCATTCGAGGTCCCGTTCGGGCGGGCTGTCGGACAGCATGAACCAGCGAACTGCGTCCGCGCCATATTCATCGAGGATCGGTTCGGGATCGACGGTGTTGCGCTTCGACTTGGACATCTTCTCGACGCGGCCGAGCGTCACCGGCTGTCCGCTTTCGATGTGGATCCAGTCGTCGCCGTTGCGCTTCACTTCATCGGGGCTGAGCCAGCTACCGTCACCCGCGCGATAGGTCTCGTGCGTGACCATGCCCTGGGTGAACAAGCCACGGAACGGCTCGGCGACGGAAAGCCTGCCGATCCGCTGCAAAGCGCGCGTCCAGAACCGGGCGTAGAGGAGGTGAAGGATCGCGTGCTCGACGCCCCCGATATATTGCGCGACCGGCAGCCACTTTTCGGCTTCCGAAGGGTCGAACGGCCTGTCGGACGGCTGGCTGGCGAAACGGATGAAGTACCAGCTCGAATCGACGAAGGTATCGAGCGTGTCTGTCTCTCGCCGCGCCGCGCCGCCACAGCTCGGGCAGTCGACATTCTTCCACGACGCGTGGCGGTCCAGCGGGTTGCCGGGAATGTCGAAGCTGACGTCCTCGGGAAGAACCACCGGCAGCTGATCACGTGGGACCGGCACCGCTCCGCACCCGCTGCAGTGGATGATCGGGATCGGTGTGCCCCAGTAGCGCTGGCGCGAGACGCCCCAGTCGCGAAGACGGTATTGCGTGGTGCCCTGGCCCCAGCCGGCTTCCTCGGCCCTGCGGATGATCTCCGCGGCGGCCTGCTCGGTCGTCAGTCCGTCGAGGAAGCGCGAGTTGACGGCGATGCCGGGCGCATTCTCTGCCGCGTCGCCGATCGGCTGACTCGCTACGTCGGAAGCAGCAGCAACGACGCGGCGAATTGGGAGGTGATATTGCTTCGCAAATTCGAAATCGCGCTGATCGTGCCCGGGCACACCGAAAATGGCCCCCGTACCGTAGTCCATGAGCACGAAGTTCGCGATGTAGACCGGCAGCCGCCACTGGGGGTCTAGCGGGTGGACGACCTCGAAGCTGGTGGCGAAGCCCTTCTTCTCCGCGGTCTCCAGCTCCGCTGCCGTGGTGCCGCCCTTCTTGCATTCGGCGATGAACGCCGCCGCTTCTGGGTTCGCCGCTGCCGCTGCCTGGGCGATCGGATGATCGGCAGCGACCGCCACGAAGCTCGCGCCGAAGATCGTGTCGGGCCGGGTCGTGAAGACTTCGACGCTGTCGATGTCGCCGGCAGGCTGCGCGAGGCGGAAGCGGAATTGCAGCCCGGGGCTCTTGCCGATCCAGTTCTCCTGCATCAGCCGAACCTTTTCCGGCCAGGCGTCCAGCTCCCCGAGGCCTTCGAGCAATTCTTCTGCGAAGTCGGTGATCTTCAGGAACCACTGGCTGAGCTTGCGCCGCTCGACCGGGGCTCCGGAGCGCCACCCGCGGCCATCGATGACCTGCTCGTTGGCGAGCACGGTGATGTCGACCGGGTCCCAATTGACCTCGCTTTCCTTGCGGTAGACCAGCCCGGCGTCGAACAGGTCGAGGAACAGCGCCTGCTCGTGACCGTAGTAAGCGGGATCGCAGGTGGCGAGCTCGCGGCTCCAATCGAGGGCGAAGCCGATGCGCTTCAGCTGATCGCGCATCGTTGCGATGTTGGCCCAGGTCCATTCCCCCGGGTGCACCTTGCGCTCCATGGCCGCATTTTCGGCTGGCATGCCGAACGCGTCCCAACCCATCGGGTGGAGAACCTCGTGGCCCTGCATCCGGCGATAGCGGGCGATCACGTCGCCCATCGTGTAGTTGCGGACGTGGCCCATGTGGATGCGCCCCGACGGATAGGGGAACATCTCGAGGACGTAGGTCTTGGGCTTGTTGCTGTTGCTGTCGGCAGTGAAGCAGGCTTCGTCGGCCCACCGCGCCTGCCACCGGCGGTCGGCCGCGACCGGGTCGAAACGCCCGCTCATGTCAGCAGCTTGCCTTAGCGCGCGAGGGGAACGCGCCGCAGGTCACGGGCGCGGGTGAGGATGATGTCCTCAAGCTTCTGCACCGTGGCCGCCGCTACCGGCGCATCGACCCAGGCTCCGTTCTGGTTCACCTGCCGGGCCGCCGACACGCGCAGCGCATCGGCGCGCAGCTCAGGGTCGAGGATCGCGACGGTCAGCTTGACGCGCTCGCCGGGCGCCCGCGGATTGGAATACCAGTCGGTGATGATCACTCCGCTGCTCGGGTTGGCCTGAAGCAGGGGAGCGAACGAGACGGTGTCCACCGCCGCGCGCCACAAGTAGCTGTTCACCGCAATCGTGGTCATGCGCGCCGGCGCGAGCTTGGCCGGAGCAGCGTTCCTGTTCCGGGCGCAGCCGGTGCTTGCGAGGGCAGCCGCAACCAAGACGGCGGCAGTGACGTGCAGACGATTCATCGGCGGTCCTTGATCAGACGAAAGCTTCACAGCCGGCGTTATAGCGGACACACTAGTCCCGCAAGCACCGGTCCCGGCAGCGGCTATGTGGTTCCACGGCAACAGGGGCTGAACGAATCGACTCCGGACATGGAACCTTCAGGTTCGCCGGACTATATCGACTCGCGGAACAGGGAGTTCTTCAGTTGGTGAAGATCGCGAAGAGCAGGGAAGCAGCCGTCGCTGCGGCAGTTGCCGCGGCGGGCCTCGTCTTGACCCCCGCGTTCGCAGCACCGTCCGCGAAGAAGCGCCCGGCGCCCGTTTCGCTCAGCTTTGACGCTCTGTCGACGTTCACGCCGGCCAATGGCGATCCCAAGCTCGCGGCTGCGCTGGCCGGTAAGAGCCTGGCGCTCACCGACTTCCAGTTCACGCCCGCTGCGGCAAAGGGCCGCCCGTCGCAGATCCGAGTCGCGATCCGTGCTCGCGGCAATGCGCCGAAGACCATGCTCGCACAGGCCAGCGCTCCGGTGCCGGCGACCGCCGCAGTCACTTCGCTGAACCCGACCAGCTATAATCTTGGCGTTGCCGTCGGCTGGAAGCGCCTCGCCGTGTCCGGCGACGTCGCCAAGGTGAAGAGCGCCGATCCGGCGCTTGGCAGCCGCGAAACCGCAGTGGTCGGTGTCAGCTACTCGCTCAAGCGCTTCACCGGCCGTGTTGCGGTTGGTGCCGACAAGGCGGACGGACGTCCGCTCCCGGCGCTTCGCCAGGGCGATACCTATTCGGTCGACGTCGGCGCGTCTTATGCGCTTTCGCGGCGCGTCGCCCTCACCGGCGGCGTCCGCTACAATGTCGAGCGCGATCGCTTGTCGGCGCTTCAGGACGACCGCCGCGACAGCCAGGCCGTCTACGTCGGCACCGCGTTCAAGTTCTAAACGCCGAAATCCCTGCCCATCCGCTGAAGCCCAGCCGCGCCACGCGCGCGTAGCGCTTTGCGTCCATCCCGCCGAGTGCAACCAGCCGTCGACCGCCAAGCCGCGCGACCGCTGCTGCCTGCATGCGCCCAAGCGGCTGCCAGTCCGGGTGGCTGCGCGTCGGGTACAACGGCGACAGCATGATGATGTCGGTCCTTCGCAGCAAAGCGCGCCGCAGTTCCTTGATGTTGTGAACCCGCGCGGCCGCTCCGGGCGCTTCTTCAGTGACAGTCAGGCGCCGAAGCGCCGCGATGTACCGCAGGCGCAGCATTTGGGATGAGACGAGGGGCACCAGCACGAGGATTCCGCTTCCGGCTGGCAGCTGCCGCGCGAGCTCGAGCACCTCCGCGCTGTTCGCATCGGTGACGAGGAGCCAGCGGCTTGGACTGGTCTGGCGGCGCGGCATGGCGGTTCCTATAGCGGCGAGCGATGGCACAGGCGGCACAAAGACGACAGCAGATCCTCGACCGGCTCGCCCGCGCCGCCGAGATCGCCAGACGCGACCCCGCGGACGTTCAACTGATTGCGGTCAGCAAGGGCCGCTCGGCGGAAGAGATCGCGCCGCTGATCGACGCGGGGCAGCGCGACTTCGGAGAGAGCCGCGTCCAGGAGGCGCTCGGCAAATGGCCGGCCCTGCTGGCAGCGAACGATGGCCTCAGGCTCCACTGCATCGGCCGCTTGCAGTCGAACAAGGCGGCTGAAGCGCTCGAGTTCTTCGACACGATCCAGTCGGTAGACCGCCGCTCACTCCTGGAAGCACTGATCAAGGAAGCGGGCGATCGAACCCCTAGCGTCTACGTCCAGGTCAACATCGGCGAGGAGGAACAGAAGGGCGGCTGCGCAATCGGCGAAGTGGGCGACCTTGTGGAAGCCGTTCGCCGATCGGCCCTGCCGCTCGCCGGGCTGATGGCGATTCCACCTCTGGGCGTAGAGCCGGCGCCCTACTTCGCCTTGCTTGCCAAACTCGCGCGGCGGCATGACGTCACAGGCTTGAGCATTGGTATGTCAGGCGATTTCGAAGCGGCGGTGATGCTCGGCGCGACCGCGGTGCGGGTGGGCACCGCCTTGTTCGAGGAATCATGATCCCCTTCGATGCCCTGATCTTCGACTTCGACGGCGTTCTGCTCGAAAGCGAGCTGCCGATGAACCAAATCATCGCCGACGTGCTTACGGACCTTGGCCATCCAACCACGCTCGACGATGCGCTTCAACATTCTGTCGGGCACACCGGGCGTGAGGTGTTCCGCATCATGGAGCAGCGCATCGGCGGGCCCTTGCCGGACGAATTCCACACGAACATGCGTGAAGCGGGCGCGCGCGTGCTTGCGGAAGGGCTGGCCCCGGTCGCCGGCGCGATCGAGTTCATCGAGGGGCTGCCGTCGGAGATTCCGAAGGCAGTTGCGTCATCGAGTTCGACCAGATGGATCCGCACCCACCTCGACCATCTGGGGCTGCGATCCGCGTTCGAGCCCCACATTTACAGCGGCAGGGAGCACGTCGAGCGCGGCAAGCCTGAACCCGACCTCTACATCCATGCGGCGCGAGCGCTTGGGGTGCCGATCGAGCGGACGGCCATCATCGAAGACTCGCGCGTGGGCGCCATCGGCGCGCTCGCCTCAGGCGGAACGGTGATCGGTCTCGCGGCCGGGAGCCACTGCCGCGATGGCCATGAGGAAATGCTGCGTGGCCTCGGCGTGGAGCACGTCGCGCATAGCTTTGACGACGTGAGCCGAATGCTCGGACTCGCCTAGACGAGCAGATGACCGCTGCGCTTGCGCTTTGTCGCGAGATAGTCGGCATTGTGGGGATTGGCAGGCATCTGATGGGCGACCCGTTCCGCGACCGCGATGCCGGCGGCTTCCAAGCCCCTCACCTTCTCGGGGTTGTTCGTCAGCAGCCGCACCTCGGCGATGCCGAGCGCACGAAGCATTGCGGCGGCGTGGCCGTAGTCCCGCTCGTCGTCGGCGAAGCCGAGCCGGCGGTTCGCATCCACCGTGTCGAGTCCCTGGTCCTGCAGCGAATAAGCGCGGATCTTGTTGGCGAGGCCGATTCCGCGGCCCTCCTGGCGGAGGTAGAGCAGCACGCCGCCGCCCGCATTGCCGATGATCCGTAAGGCTTGCTTCAGCTGTTGCCCGCAATCGCACTTGAGCGATCCGAACACGTCGCCGGTCAGGCACTCGCTGTGCAAGCGGATCAGCGGCGGCTTTCCGGCAAAGGCGCCGACCACCAGTCCGACATGCTCCTGCCCGTCATCGGAGGCGCGAAACGCGACGATCTGCGTTGGCGGCAATTCGTCGAGCGGAAGCTTTGCTCGTGCCACGATCTCGACCGCCGGGTGGCGGCGCTGCTCAGCGACTTCGGCAGCGGCAACCTCCGGATCGCCATCGACGGGTTCGAGCATCCACAGCGCCGGAAGGAGCCCTGCCGACCTCGCGAGCGACAGTGCCGCCTCGGCCGTCTCCACGCATGCCCCGCCGACCGGCTGGAGTGGCCCCAGCGGGCCACGGTCGAGGTCGCGCGCCGGATCGGCGATCGCCTTCGCGGCCGCGGCGTCGAGCCACGGGGCCCGCTCGATGATGACCGGGTTCGCCGGGTCGGCGGCGTCGCGCTCGTTCGCCAGCTTCAGCGCGGCTGCACGATTGCCGCTGATCAGCAGCCGCGCTGTGCGCCCGGCGTCGCGCAGCTCAAGTAACTCCGCGCTCGTGGTTTCGACTGCTGCGGCAGTGAAGTCCGCCGAGCCAATGATTCGGACGGGGCGGCCGGCGCGCAGCAGCGCAATGGCGCGCCGAACGGCCTCCCCTCCGGTCAAACCTCAATCTCGCAGATCAGCGGGACATGGTCTGAAGGCCGCTCCCACGCACGGCACGGCTCGAGGACATAATGGGCGGCAAGGTGGGATCCCAGTTCCGGCGAGCACCACATGTGGTCGAGCCGCCGGCCGCGGTCGTTCTTGGTCCAGTCGGCCGAGCGATAGCTCCACCAAGTAAAACAGCGGCCGGGCGCCGGATGGAAGCGGCGGCCGATGTCGATCCAGCGATGGGCGTCTTGAAGACGAGTCAGCGCCTCGACCTCGACCGGCGTATGGCTGACGACCGTAAGCAGCGCCTTGTGGCTCCACACGTCGCATTCCAGCGGCGCGACGTTGAAATCGCCGACGATGATGGTCGGCTCATTCAGGCCGTCCGACCAGCGCGTCATCCGCTCGATAAAGTCGAGCTTCTGGCCGAACTTGGGATTGAGCGTGCGGTCGGGCGTGTCGCCGCCCGCCGGCACATAGACGTTCTCGAGCCGGATCCCGCACGGCAGCCGAACGCCAATGTGCCGCGCTTCGCCATTGTCCTGCCAGTCGTGCTTGCCGGGATCGGCAAGAGGCACGCGGCTGAGGATCGCGACTCCGTGATGCATCCGCTGGCCGTTCAGCTGCCGATGGACATAGCCGTGCCGGTCGAACATCTCGCCTGGGAAGATGCTGTCCAGCACCTTGGTTTCCTGGAGGCACAGGATGTCGGGCTGCTCCTCGACGATCAGGCGTTCGACCAGCCCGGCCCGCGCGCGCACCGAGTTGATGTTCCAGGATGCAATTTTCAGCTTATTGCCCACGCGTCCCGCTTAGCCCGCTTGGCCCCACAAGAAAAAGGCCCCCGCTCCGCCGCCTTCCCGCTTGCGGGAAGAACACAAAGAAAAGGCCCCCGCTCCGGGGGCATGGAGCGAGGGCCGACCGAGCGTTGTCACGCAAGGGATCCAGCCGGCCCGGGTAACAGGGGGAAACCCCAAGCATTGGCGGGATCGAGTTTCCATCTAAACCCGTCAGCCTGACGGGGCGATGAACAAGTCGCAAATCGAAACTGTTGTTCGCGAAGTTTTTCGCGCCCTACTTCTTTTTCTGCGGCTCGCGGTAGGTGAAGGCGCTTTCCGGCACCGCGACATTGTAGCGGACATTCGACAGCTTCACCTTGGTCAACCGGTTCTGCCCGTCGATGGCGGTCCAGCCGTAGAGCTGGAGGCCGCCGGGCGCCGCGCCGTTGCGCAGGAAAACCAGCGTCAGCGATCCGAAGTTCGACGGGTCCTTGGCGGCAACCGCCACCACGTTCGGATTGCCGCTCTTCACGATCTTGGCGCGTCCCTTCAAGTCGGGCGAGCCCGACAGCAGCACGCCGAGCGGCGTCCTGTTGAGCGGCCAGCCGGACTTCTGTCCGACCTGATAGTCGATCAGGTTCAGGCGCTTGCCGTCGGCGACCAGCAGCAGGTCGCCGCTGCCGTACTGGAACCGCACCTTGCCCGGGCGCTTCATCTTCATCGTGCCGGCGGCCGAGCGGCCCTTGGCATCAGTCTGGACGAAGTTCGCCGTCATCGTGTCGACGGCGGTGATGTGCGCTTTCAGCTTGGCCAAATCGGGCGAGTCGGCGGCAGCGCTGGGCGCGGCGACGGCAACGAGCGCGATCGGCGCAAGCGCGCGCGCGAGTTTCGTCGGAAAAGTCATGTCAAAGCTCCTGGATTGTTGCGCCAGGGTCTGGCGTTCCGCCATTGAATGCGCACTGAACCTTGCGGTTCCGTTCCGTTCAGGTCTCAGATCGGGTGCCCATCGGTGTCGATCAGGACTTCGCGGCGGCCGACATGGTCCGGCTGCCCGACCAGCCCGTCCTTTTCCATCCGTTCGATCAGCCGCGCGGCGCTGTTGTAGCCGACGCGAAGCTGCCGCTGCAGGTAGGAGGTCGAGGCCTTCTGGCTTTCGGCAACGATCTGGATAGCCTTGCGATAGAGCTGGGTCTCGGCATCCTCTTCGCCCGTCGGCTGCCCGTCGAACAGATAGCCGCCGTCCTCCGGCTCCTCGGTGACGGCCTGGACGTAGTCCGGGGTGCCCTGCTTGCGCCAATGCTCGGCCACCGCGCGGACTTCCTCGTCGCTGACGAACGGACCATGGACGCGGATGATCTGCTTGCCGCCCGGCATGTAGAGCATGTCGCCCTTGCCGAGCAGCTGCTCGGCGCCCTGTTCGCCAAGGATGGTGCGGCTGTCGATCTTGCTGGTGACCTGGAAGCTGACGCGGGTCGGCAGGTTCGCCTTGATGACGCCGGTGATGACGTCGACCGAGGGACGCTGCGTCGCCATGATCAGGTGGATGCCGGCGGCGCGCGCCTTTTGGGCGAGGCGCTGGATCAGGAATTCGACTTCCTTGCCCGCGGTCATCATCAGGTCGGCGAGCTCGTCGACGACGACGACGATCTGGGGCAGCACCTCGTAGTCGAACTCTTCGTCCTCATAGACCGGCTGGCCGGTGTCGCCGTCATAGCCGGTCTGGATGCGACGCTTGAGTTTCGAGCCCTTGGCGCGTGCCTCGCGCACCTTGGCGTTGAAGCTCGGCAGCGCGCGAACGCCAAGGTTGGCCATCTTGCGATAGCGCTCCTCCATCTGCTCGACCGCCCATTTCAGCGCGCGCACCGCCTTGCCGGGCTCGGTCACGACAGGGGCGAGGAGGTGGGGGATGTCGTCGTAGATGCTGAGCTCCAGCATCTTCGGGTCGATCATGATCATTTTGCACTCGTCCGGACCGTACCGGTAGAGCAGCGACAGGATCATGCAGTTGAGGCCGACTGACTTGCCGGAGCCGGTGGTCCCCGCGACCAGCAGGTGCGGCATCGGCGCGAGGTCGGCGATTACGGGGTCGCCGGCGATATTCTTGCCCAGGATCAGCGGCAGCGACATGTTCTGGTCTTCGAAGGCCTGGCTGCCGACGAGTTCGGACAGCGAGACCATCTCCCGCTTCGGATTGGGAAGCTCGATGCCGATGACGCTACGGCCCGGAATGGTCGCAACGCGCGCCGACAGGGCCGACATGTTGCGGGCAATGTCATCGGCGAGGGCGATGACGCGGCTGGCCTTGATCCCGCTGGCGGGCTCCAGTTCGTACATGGTGACAACGGGGCCGGGCCGCACCTCGATGATCTCGCCCCGGACGTTGAAGTCTTCGAGCACGGTTTCGAGAAGCCGCGCGTTGCGCTCGAGCCCGGCGCGATCGATCTGCTGGCGGCCTTCCTTGGGCGGCGGCGACAAGAGGTCGAGGGTCGGCAGCTGGAAATTGTCGCCCAGCGCAAGGCTCGGCTGGGACGCGGGCTTGCGGTCCTTCGGCCGGGCGGCTGCGAGGACCGGCTTCGCCGCCTCGGCGACGGCGACCGTCGGACGTGTGCGCGGCGGCGCGGCGGACACGGCTTTGTCTTCCTTGATCTGAGTCGCGCGCGGCGCAGCGCGCGGTTCGCGCGGGTTCCGTTTGAACAGGCTGCCGAACCAGCCCCGTTCATCACTGCTCAGCCCGAGTGCGAGGTAGCCCAGCGTCAGCCCGGCGATCGCGAGTAGAAGCAGCGTGGCAAGGCGCGTCGGCCCGGCGATCTGCGGGTTCGGGATCAAGCCGATCAGCGAATTGACGCCATGCGCCGCCGCGAGGCCGAACGCCCCGCCCCAGCCGCCGGGGAGACCGGACACGGCCGACCCGCTGGTCAGCCCAAGCGCAGTGCCGACGAGGATCGCGCCGCCAGCCGCGACGAGGAGACCGCGACCCACCCGCCCGGCGGGCTGGAGCCGAAGCATGCGGATCCCTGCGATTGCGACGACCGGCAGGAACAGCGCCGAGCCGATGCCGAACAGCAGCAGCAACGCGTCACTGAAATAGGCGCCCCCCGTGCCAAGCCAGTTCGACGCCTGCCCGCCCGCGGCCGTGGTCAGCGACGCATCGGTCGGGCTGTGGGTCGCGAGCGCAACGGCGGCCGCGACGCTGAGCAGCAGCAGCAATGCGCCGATGCTGCGTACGGCAAAGCGCCGCACTGCGCCGCTTAGCGCGTCGCGCCAGTCAGGTGCCAGGTCGCGCTTCGACGTGCGCGCGGCAACACTCGCCATTGTCCCACCCCATGCAAATCAGAAGCTAAGAATCCCCCAGCCGGACTCCGCGGTCAAGCGAACTTCTTGGCGTCACTGCGTCGCGCGCGTAGGGCGGCGGCATGGATCGCGCAGACGTCATCATCTTCGGCGGCGGCCTGGTCGGGCTCGCGCTCGCTTCGGCCCTAGATTCGAGTGGCCTTTCTGCCATCGTCGTCGATCCCGCCGATCCGGCGCCCCGCGCGGCCGCATCGTTCGACGGCCGGACGAGCGCGGTGTCCTCGAGTTCGATGCGGATGCTGGAGACGATCGGCGTCGCTGACCACCTGCAGCAGCCCGGTTGTCCGATCTGGCGGATCGCGGTCGCGGATGGCCTGGAGCCCGGCGGCCTTCACTTCGACCCCGACGATCAGGAGCCGCTCGGCTTCATGCACGAGAACCGCAGCCTTCTCGCCGCACTTCAGGCGCGGGCCGAAGCTGGGAAGAACGTGGCGATTTTCTGGAAGTCTCGGGTCGCATCCGCCGACCGAACGGCGGCTGGCGTGAAAGTCGTCCTAGACGACGGACGCGTCCTTCAGGCGCCGCTGCTGATCGGCGCTGACGGCCGCAACTCGGCGACGCGCGATGCCGGGGGCATCAACATGGCGCGGTGGAAGTACAACCATCAGGCGATCGTCTCGGTGCTCCGCCACGAACGGCCCCACGAGCATGTCGCCTACGAAATCTTCTATCCGACGGGGCCGTTCGCGCTGCTGCCGATGAACGACGACGAGGCGGGCCACCGATCGGCGATCGTCTGGTCGGTGCCGCAGGCCGACGCCGCCGGCTGGCTTTCGCTCAGCGACGAGGATTTCGCCGCCGAAGCGCAGGCAGCAATGGGCGGCTTCCTCGGCAATGTCGCGATGCTGGCGCCGCGCTCATCTTATCCGCTCGGCTTCCACCACGCGGCGCAGATCACGGCCGAGCGCTTGGCGCTGGTCGGCGACGCCGCGCACGCCATTCACCCGATTGCTGGCCAGGGTCTCAACCTCGGCTTCCGCGATGCCGCGGCGCTCGCCCAGGTGCTGGTCGAAGGCGCCAGGCTCGGACTCGACCTCGGCGACCGGCAGTTGCTCGACCGTTACCAGCGCTGGCGTTCACTCGACGCGCTGTCCGTCGCTTTCGCGACCGATACGCTGACGCGGATCTTCGGCGTGCCGGGCCGCACCGCGTCGGGCATTCGCCGCTTCGGCATGGGGCTGGTCGGGCGCATCTCGCCGCTTCGCAACAAGCTGATGAGCGAAGCGCGCGGCACCAGCGGCGACCTCCCGCTGCTGCTCAGAGGCCTGCCGATCTAGACCTTACTGAAGGGTGGGTTCGACCTCGACGCCGCCGGTGATGGCGGCTCGGTGGAATTGCATCAGCTGGACCAGCAGGTCGGCGCGACCGTCGAGCGTCGCCTGTTCCAGCAGCGCCTGCTTCGCCCCCACGTCGAACGGTGCGACCTGGGCGATCGCGTTGACCAGCATCTCGTCATCGAGCCGGCTGACCGCCGCCCAATCGACGACGAGCCCCATCGCATCCCCGAGCCGCCGCGCTTCCTGCTCGACTTCCGCGCGCTGGCCGAGTGACAGCGGGTCCGGCTCATCGTCGTCGAAGGCTTCGATGTCGGCGTCGGCGCAGCGGTAAGGAGCCTCGGGTTTAGGCTCCCGCTCGATCCGGAACCGGTTGGTGCCGAGAAGGACGATGTTGAAGCGTCCGTCCTCAAGCTCCTCCATGCCGACAATCTCGCCGACGCAGCCGACGTTATAAAGCGGCGCCTTGTTGTCGTCGTCGATCCGGTGCGGCTGGATCATCGCAATGCGGCCGGCGCCATCGACGGCGTCCCGCACCATCTCCCGGTAGCGCGGCTCGAAAATGTGCAGCGGCAGCTGGGATCGAGGAAACAGGAGCGCTCCCGGTAGAGGGAACAGGGGAACGCGGATCATCCGGCTCATGTGAACAGGAGCGCGGACAAGCGGCGGCGCTGGGCGCTGGACCAGGGGTCTTCCAGACCCTGCGCTTCCAGGAGCTGAAGAAATTTCTGCCGCGCCGCGCCATCGTTCCACTCGCGGTCGCGGCGGACGATCTCGAGTAAGGCGTCGGCCGCACCGTCCCGGTCCCCCGCGCCCATTTTCGCGGAGGCGAGTTCGAACCGCGCCTCGTGGTCGTCGGGGTCCGCGGCCAGGCGAGCTTCCAGCGGTCCGGTCTCCGCCTTCGGAGCGGTTGCGACTTCCAGCGCGGCTCGGGCGCGGGCGATCTCCGGCTTCTTCGCAAGCTCGTCCGAGACGGAGTCGAGGAGCGCGCGCGCCTCGTCGGTCTGGCCGGCTGCGATCTGGGCGCGCGCAAGCCCGCCGATCACCTCCGGCTTTTCGGGCGCCATTTCGCGGATCTGCTCGAAAATGTTCACGGCGCGGGAGGCGTCGCCCTCGTCGAGCACCTGCTCGGCCATGGCGATCAGCGGCTCTATCTCCGCTTCCACCGCGGCGCCTTCGCCCTCGATGTGAAGCTGGGCGAGCAGCTGGTCGAGCACCTTCTTGATCTGACCTTCGGAGCGGTAGTTGGTAAGGTCGGCGACCGGCTGCCCGCGATAGATCGCGTATACGGTCGGGATGGACTGGATCCGGAACTGCGCCGCGAGCATCTTATCCTTGTCGACGTCGATCTTGGCGAGCCTGACGCCCTTGTCGGCATAATCGGCTGCAACCTTGTCGAGGACCGGCGAGAGCTGCTTGCACGGGCCGCACCATTCCGCCCAGAAATCGAGGATGACCAGCGAGGTCATCGACGGCTGCATCACTTCGGCCTCGAATCGCTGGATTGATTCGCGCTCGGCTTCGCTCAGGCCCAGGGTTGCCACGTCTCGCTGTTGCTCCTTGTCACTCGACGAGGGCTCATATGGTCCGCTGTGCCGGTGGTCACAAGCCGTGCGCGAGAGAGCCTTGCAGGAGCCGACATGAGCGTGCTAGGCGCGCGCCTCACCTCAGCCGCAGGGCGCCACGCGAAGCGTGCCGCCGAGCGGCTCAGCTGTCGAGCGGGCGTAGCTCAGGGGTAGAGCACAACCTTGCCAAGGTTGGGGTCGAGGGTTCGAATCCCTTCGCCCGCTCCAGCAATTCACTGAACCGAATGAACCGGATAACGAACCCCTCAGGGGGCGGGTGAGCATAGGCGTCGGCCGGTTCGCTGCACAGCAGGGGGCGAGGGCAGCGCGCCAAGCGGCTGAGCGAATGCGCACCGACGCCGCTGAGTAAATAAAAAAGGGCGCCGCGGACCAGCCGGGCGCCCTTTTCTATTCTTTAGCGGACGAGTCTTAAGCGGCCTTCGCCTCGCTGTTCGGCGCATGCTTCTCGAGCGCGCCCTTCGCCTGAGCGATGATGGCGCTGAACGCTTCCGCTTCGTGCATCGCGATGTCCGCGAGCACCTTGCGGTCGAGCGTGATGCCGGCGAGGTTCAGCGCGTGGATGAACTGACCGTAGGTCAGGCCTTCGGCGCGAACCGCGGCGTTGATGCGCTGGATCCACAAAGCGCGGAAGCTCCGCTTCTTCACCTTGCGGTCGCGATAGGCGTACTGCCCGGCCTTCTCGACGGCCTGGCGGGCGATTCGGATCGTGTTCTTGCGACGGCCGTAATAGCCCTTCGCCAGTTCCAGGATTCGCTTGTGCTTTGCGCGGGTGGTTACACCCCGTTTAACGCGTGCCATGTCTCGCTAGCTCCTTATTTCAGGCCGTAGGGGGCCCAGGCCTTCACGCGCGCCGTATCGGCGTCGGCGAGGACTTCGGTGCCGCGGTTCTGGCGGATATATTTGGCGTTGTGGCTGATCAGGCGGTGGCGCTTGCCGGCGACACCATGCTTGATCTTGCCCGTCGCCGTGAGCTTGAAGCGCTTCTTGACGCCGCTCTTGGTCTTGAGCTTCGGCATTTTCGTCTCCTTTGTGCGTCTCTGGGACGCGACGTTATCCAACCGCCACGGCATGCCTTCAGGCCGGGCCATTGGTTTTCCAACGATCTGGAAAGCGCGCGCCTATAGAGGGCAAGGCGCGCTAAGGCAACCTACCAGCCGTGGCGCGAGCCGTCGCGTTTCAGGAACGCGCCACTGTCGTCGGGCCCCAGCCGGTCGAAGAGGCGCCGCATGTCGCCGACGCTTTGCTCGACCGGCAAGGGCGCGCCGCTGCCGCCCATCCGCGTCTTGACCCAACCCGGATCGACGACGGCGGCGATGACGCCGCGCTCCCGCGCTTCGAGCGCCAGGTTGCTCCACGCCATGTTCAGCGCCGCTTTCGACGTGCGGTACGGCACCCATCCGCCGTCATTTTCCGTGATGCTTCCCATGCCGCTCGACAAAGCCAGCATCTTGCCGCCGTCGTTCATGCGCGGGAGCAGCGCGCGGCCGAGCTGGTAGGGCGCGATCATGTTGACCATCATCATCGCTTGCCACTCGCGGGCGTTTTCCGCCCCTTGGGTGTTCATCGGCTGGTTCGTGCCGGCATTGGCGATGAACAGGTCGAGCGGTTCGCTGACGCGGAACGCGGCGACGCCGTCGGCCTCCGAGAGGTCGAGCGCTTCGACACGGACGCCGAGCGCGTCCAGCTCGGGGCTGGACTGGCGGGCGGTCGCGATCACCTCCCACCCGTCGGCTGCATATTGGCGGGCGAACTCGAGGCCGATTCCGCGGTTCGTGCCGGTGATCAGGACTGTTGGCATATGTCGCTAACCCGCCGGGGAGCGACTTGTTTCAGGCGCCGACGACTTCGAGGTCTCCGGCCGCGCTCGGCGCCAGCATGTCGAGCGAGCGCGCGGAGCCCTCGAGCCATTGGCGCCACGTCTCCGGCCTCAGCAGCGCAATCTGCCGGCCGTGGTAAGGCTCGATGTCCGGCCCGGGCGGCACCGTCAGCAAAGTGAAGGCTTCGCCGACCTCGGGATCCGCCCGCAATAGGCCGGCTATTGCGAACTGTCCGCCGCCCGGCGGACGGAACAGCCAGCAGTCCTTGCGCTTCTGCTTCGGGTCCTTGGGCGCGGTGTGCTCGTAGAAGCCGTCGGCGATCACCAGGCAGCGGTCCTTGCCGAACTCGCGGCCGTCGGACCGCATGTTGAAGACCGGCTTGCCGTTGGGCGCAGGCCACGACCAGCGGCGCTCGACCAGCTCCGCAGTGCCGCCGATCCAGCGGACGACCGGCGCTCGGTCGGTGATCCGGATGTCGCGCGGCTGCATGTTCGGGATGCCTTCGGGGAAGGCCAGCGGCACCTGGATGTCGGCAAACAGCCGCCGGATCTCGTCCGGGCCTTTTTCCAGCCGGTAGAGATTGCACATCGGCTTACCCTCGCTCCCTGATCACGCGCAGGATGCATAACGGACGTCGCGCACAGCTGTCGGTGCGCACTTACCGGTGAGCATCTTCTGAATGCGCCGCACCCGCTCGCGGTTTGCCTCTGCATGGCGGAGCGGGCTGAGCTCGTTGGGCGCGATCGTCATCGCCACTAGGCTGAGGAACTGCTCGTCCGAAAGCTGCCGGAACTCGCGGCCATGATAGGTCCGCGCGGCGGCCGCATATCCGGTTAGCTGGCGCCCGCCCGCGCGCCCGAAATAGGCATGATTGAGATAGGCGCGCAGCTGCTCATCCTTGCTTAGCGCCGGGTCGAAGACGAAGCGGGCGATCAGGCTTTGTTCGATTTTCGCGAAGCCCGGCTTGAACCCGCGATCGAAGTAAAGCCGCTTCACCAGCGCCTGGGTAATCGTCGTAGCGCCTTGTCCGGGGGTCGAGAAATCGACGCCCCGATGCTCATAGAAACCCGGATCCTCGACCTTCAGCAGCATCGCTTTGCGCTGCGGCGGCAGGTCGCTCGGCTGGAGCTCGCCGGACCGCGCGGTCGCAAGCGCAGCGGGCGTGCGCTCATGGGCACGGACTAGAGCGAACGCTTCCCAAAGCACGAATGCCAGCACTAGGGCGCAAAGCGCGTAGAGCAGATGGCGGCCCGGCCGGCGCCTCATCAGTCGAAGAGGCTGGAGACCGAGGCTTCGTCGGAAATGCGTTTGATCGCCTCGGCGAGCAACGGCGCGATGGTCAGCCGGCGGATGTTGCTGTCCTTGGGGTCGGGCTCGCCGGTCCAGATGGTGTCGGTCACGACCAGTTCGCTAAGCTCCGACTTGGCCACTCGGGCGATGGCGCCGCCCGACAGCACGCCATGGGTGCAATAAGCGAAAACTTCAGTCGCGCCCTGCTGCTTGAGCGCCGCGGCGGCGTTGCAGAGTGTGCCGGCCGAATCGACGATGTCGTCGACCAGGATGCAGGTGCGCCCGGCGACGTCGCCGATGATGTTCATCACTTCCGATTCGCCCGCCCGCTCGCGGCGCTTGTCGACGATCGCCAGCGGGGCGTTGTTGAGGCGCTTGGCGAGACCGCGGGCGCGCACCACGCCGCCCACGTCCGGCGAAACCACCATCAGCTCCTTGCCGCCGAAGCGCGCGTGGATGTCGGTGGCGATGACCGGCGAGGCGAAGAGGTTGTCCGTAGGGATGTCGAAAAAGCCCTGAATCTGCCCCGCATGCAGGTCGATCGACAGGACGCGATTGGCCCCCGCGGTGGTGATGAGGTTGGCGACCAGCTTGGCCGAGATCGGCGTCCGCGGGCCAGGCTTCCGGTCCTGCCGCGCATAGCCGAAATAGGGGAGTACCGCGGTGATCCGCTTGGCCGAGGCGCGCCGCAGGGCGTCGATGCAGATCAGCAGCTCCATCAGATTGTCGTTGGCCGGGTAGCTCGTCGATTGGACCACGAACACGTCCTCGCCGCGGACATTCTCGTTGATCTCGACGAACACTTCCTCGTCGGCGAAGCGGCGGACGCTCGCATCGGTGAGCGGCATTTCGAGATAGTCGGAGATCGCCCGCGCCAGCGGCAGGTTCGAGTTCCCGGCAAGCAGTTTCATGTCGGTCATTCCCCGCAGCGGATGCTCGGCGCTTTAGCGAGCGAGTCGCGCCGGCGTAAAGGCGCGTCCTCATGATACGAGGATTGCTAGGCAGTGTTCGTGCGTTAAAGCGCCGCCATGGCCGCCGACGCACCCGAACAGCTCCGCATCGCCCTTGTCCAGATGAACCAAAGGGTCGGCGATCTTGCCGCCAATGCGGCGGCGATGCTGGAGATGCGGCGGCGGGCCGAAGGCGCCGATTTGCTGATGGTGCCGGAGCTGCAGCTGACCGGCTATCCCCCGGAGGACCTGCTGCTGAAGCCGGAGTTCGTCCGCCGCACGCACGAATGGACCGACCGGCTGGTCGCCGCGACGATCGAGCCCGGGCCTGCGCTCTTGTTCGGCACGGTCGTGAGCGAAGGCGGCCTCAACTACAATGCAATGGTGCTCGCCGATGGCGGCCGGGTGATCGGGCGGACGCTGAAGCGCGAGCTGCCAAATTACGGCACCTTCGACGAGAAGCGCGTCTTCGCCGCCGGACCGCTCCCCGAACCGATGCTGTTCCGCGGCGTGAAGATCGGGGTTCCGGTCTGTGAGGACATCTGGCTGGAAACGGTCTGCGCGCACCTCGCCGACGCCGGCGCCGATTTCATGCTGGTCCCGAACGGCAGCCCCTATGAGCTGGACAAGGACGACACGCGGTACCGGCTCGTCCGCAACAGGGCGCTCCAGACCTCGCTGGCGATCGCTTATCTGAACCGCGTCGGCGGCCAGGACGAGCTGGTGTTCGACGGCTCCTCCTTCATCGTCCATCCGGACGGCGAGCGGGTCGTCCAGCTGTGCGACTGGGAAGAGGCGCTGTTGATGACCGACTGGCAGCGCACGCCGGAAGGCTGGCGCTGCATGACCCGCGAAGCCCACGACCTCGATGCCTTTCCGGAGGACGTCTACCGCGCGATGATGGTGGGGCTGCAGGATTATGTGCAGCGCAACGGCTTTGCCGGAGTCATCCTCGGCCTGTCCGGCGGTATCGACAGCGCCCTCTCCGCGGCTGTCGCGGTCGATGCGCTGGGGCCGGAGCGCGTGCGCGGCGTGATGATGCCGTCCAAATATACCAGTGACACCAGCCTTGAGGATGCTCGAGAGAACGCACGCATGCTGGGCTGCCGCCATGACGTCATTTCGATCGCGCCTGCCGTCGCGGCGGTCGACGAGATGCTTCCGGACATGAGCGGGCTGGCCGCGGAAAACGTCCAGGCGCGGCTGCGCATGGTAACCTTGATGGCGCTTTCGAACTCGAGCGGCGAAATGCTGCTGACCACCGGCAACAAGAGCGAGATGAGCGTCGGTTATGCGACGCTCTATGGCGACATGGCCGGTGGCTATTCGGTGCTGAAGGACGCTTACAAGACGACCGTGTTCGCTTTGTCCCGGTGGCGGAATGCGAAGAAGCCCGACAAGGCGCTCGGCCCCGACGGGCCGGTGATGCCAGACCGGATCATCACCAAGCCGCCGACGGCCGAGCTTCGCCCCGACCAGAAGGACGAGGACAGCCTGCCGCCTTATTCGCTGCTCGACCGCATCCTCGAAGGTTTCGTCGAAAAGGAAATGTCGGTCCCAGAGGTGGCGGCGTCCACCGGAGCGGACATCGCGCTGGTCGCCGACATCGAATCCAAGCTGTTGAAGGCTGAATATAAGCGCCGCCAGGCACCGCCTGGCGTGAAGATTGGCACGCGCAATTTCGGCCGCGACCGTCGCTATCCGATCAGCAATTTCTTCCACAGCGGCCCCGAAACCGACCTGCCGCGATGAGCGTCACCCTCCGCTTCGCGCCGTCGCCCACGGGCCGGCTCCACGTCGGCAACATCCGCACGGCGCTCCACAACTTCCTGTTCGCGCGGAAAAACGGTGGCACCTTCGTCCTTAGGATAGACGACACCGACCGGGAGCGGTCGACGGCCGAGTTCGACCGCCTGATCCGAGACGACCTCGACTGGCTGGGGCTTACGCCCGACAAGGTCATCCGCCAGTCGGAGCGCTTCGATCTCTACGAACGCGAGTTCGAGCGGCTGAAGGCGGCTGGGCGGGTCTACGCCTGCTACGAGACGCCCGAGGAGCTCGACCTTCGCCGCAAGGTGCTGCTCGGGCGCGGCCTCCCGCCGGTCTATGAGCGCAAGCCGGCGGACGCCCCCGTACCCGATGGGCGCCGCCCGCACTGGCGCTTCCGCCTCGATCATGACGCGCCGATCGCCTGGACCGACCTCATCCGCGGCGAGCAGAAATTCGACCCCAAGCTATTGAGCGATCCGGTCGTACGGCGGGAGGACGGCAGCTGGCTCTACCTGCTGCCGAGCGTAATCGACGACGTGGATCTCGGCATCACTCATGTCGTGCGGGGCGAGGACCATGTGTCGAACAGCGCCGCGCAGATCCAGATGTTCGAGGCGCTCGGCGCCAGCCCACCGCAATTCGCCCATGAGGCACTGCTGGTCGCCGCCGAAGGCAAGCTATCGAAGCGGCTCGGCTCTTATGGTGCCGAACATCTGCGCGAGGAGGGTGTCGAGCCCATGGCCCTGCTCGACGTGCTGGCGCGCATCGGCACGTCGCAGCCGGTCGAGCCGATCCCGTCCTTGGAGGAGCTGGCGGCGACGTTCGAATTTTCGACCTTCGGCCGCGCACCTGCCCACTTTGATCCGCACGAGGTCGAGCTGGTCAACGCAAGGCTTCTCCACCGTCTAAGCTATGCGGACGTCGCCGACCGCCTGCCGGCCGACGCGACGGAACAAGACTGGCTGGCTCTTCGCGGCAACCTAGAACGAATTGGCGACTTCAGCCGCTGGTTCACCATCCTCCACGGCGATGTGGAACCGCCAGAGCTCGGTCACGAGGAGCGGCTGCTGGTCAAGCAGGCGGCCGCGATCGCCGAGACGCTTGACTGGAACGAAGAGCCTTGGCGCCGCCTCACCGGCGAGCTGAAGGGAATTACCGGCAAGAAGGGACGCGAGCTGTTCCACCCGCTGCGCCTCGCGCTGACCGGGCTCGACAGTGGTCCGGAAATGGCTCCCCTCGTCGCCGCCATGGGCAAAGAGCGCGTCGTCCGCCGCCTCGAAGCCGCCGTGCGCCGCTGAGGCTGGCGGACGGGGCGCGCGCGCCTTATCTTTACGCAATGTCCTGGTTTCCAAAGCCCTCGTCGCCGACTGCCGCCCTGAAGGACCTGCGTGCGTTCATGCGCCAGCGCAGCCGTGAGCAAGTGATCGGCGCCGGCGTCGCGCTTGGCCTCACTGGTCTCATCCTCGTCGGCTTCTCGCTCGACACCGAGGACGCGATGAAGCCGCCGCCGCAGGTCGTCGTGGTCGACCTCTATCCCTCGAATCGCACCGACGCCGACATCATCGCCGACCAGAAGAAGGACCAGGCGGCCTACGAAGCGGCGAAGAAGGAAAAGATGCGGCAGTTCAAAGAGCTCGAGAAAAGATTCGGGATTGAGTGACGACAGAGCTTGGATGGCCGAGGCCGTCGCGCTCGGGAATGAAGCGCGCGGCCAAAGCGCGCCCAACCCGAACGTCGGCTGCATCATCGTCTCCAGCTCCGGCCGGCTAATCGGCAGGGGCGCAACGGCTCAGGGCGGAAGGCCGCACGCAGAAGCCATCGCGCTTGCCCAGGCCGGCAAGAGAGCAGCCGATTCGACCGTCTACGCGTCTCTCGAACCGTGCGCGCATGACAGCGACCGCGGCCCTGCCTGTACCGATCTGCTCTTGAATGCTGCGCCGGCGCGTGTCGTCGTCGCCCTCAAGGATCCGGACCCGCGCACCTCGGGCAAGGGGATCCGCCGCTTGCGCCGTGCCGGCATCGAAGTGACGCTCGGCGTCGGCCGTGAGTCGGCGAAGCGCTCGCTCGCCGGGTGGCTGACGCGGCTGGAGCTGGGACGGCCGCGGATCACGCTAAAGCTGGCGCTGTCAATCGACGGCAAGATCGCGCTGCCGTCGGGCGAATCGAAGTGGATCACCGGCGAGGACGCCCGCCGCCACGTCCACCTGGAGCGCGCGCACAGCGACATGATCCTCGTCGGGCGCGGGACCTATTTGGCAGACGAACCGCGGCTGGACGTGCGCCTGCCGGGCCTCGAGGACCGCTCTCCACGCCGCGCGTTGCTGACTCGCGGCGATGCCGTCGAAGGGTGGGAAACGCTGCGAAATCCGCAGGATGTGCATCGACTTCATGACGTCAACGACCTGCTGGTCGAAGGCGGATCGACGACCGCGACGGCGTTCCTGACCGAAGACCTCGTCGACCGCATCCTGATCTACCGCGCGCCGATCATCGTCGGCGAAGGCAAGTCGAGCTTCGGCTATGTCGGCCTCGACGCGATCGCCGACGCCCATGGCCGCTGGCAGATGGTCGACGAGCAACGCCTCGGCGTCGACCGGCTCGAAGTTTACGAGCGGGTGAGGGCGGACTAAGCCGCCGCCATGTTCACCGGGATCATCACCGACGTCGGCATTGTCCGAAGCGCCGAGCAGCGTGGAGACCTCCGGCTGGTGATCGAGACCAGCTACGACATGGCGAGCGTCGATCTCGGCGCGTCGATCGCCTGTTCGGGCGCATGCCTGACCGTGGTTGACAAGGGCGACGACTGGTTCGCGGTCGACGTGTCGGGCGAAACCGTATCGAAGACCGCGGCTGGCCACTGGCAGGAAGGCGCGCGGCTCAATCTCGAACGGTCGCTGCGCCTTGGCGACGAGCTTGGCGGCCATATCGTCACCGGCCACGTCGATGCGGTCGGGACGGTCGTCGGCGTCTGCCCGGAAGGCGATTCCAAACGCATCGGGATCAGCGTGCCGCGAGCCCTCGGCGAAATGATCGCGGCCAAGGGCTCGATCGCGCTCGACGGCGCCTCGATGACCGTTAACGACGTCCGCGATGCGGAGGACGGCACCACCCATTTTTCGATCAACCTGATCCCCCATTCGGCGCAGCACACGACCCTCGGCGAACTCGACGCAGGGAAACAGCTCAATGTCGAAGTGGACGTGCTCGCCCGCTATATTGATCGCATGCTCGCCGCCCGCTCACATTAGGAACAAGCTTGTTCCTGCTTGTCGTCACATTGCAGTGTGATATCTGGCAGCCATGAGTACGACCCTCATCGACCGCCTCGAAGCGATCATCGCCACTGGCGAAGTTAGCCGCGCCGGCCTTGCCCGCGCCGCCGGCCTTCACCCCAACTCCCTGCGCAAGCTCGGCTCGCCGGAGTGGAACCCGACCGCCGACACGCTGACCCGGCTCGAAAAGCTCATCCAGCGCGGCAACACCGAAGTGCTGGTCGGGCCCGAGGCGATCATCAACGAAGCGCGCAACGGCCGGATGTTCATCCTCGTCGACGACGACGACCGGGAAAATGAAGGCGACCTCGTCATCCCGGCCCAGATGGCGACGCCCGACGCGATCAACTTCATGGCGCGGCACGGGCGCGGCCTCATCTGCCTGGCGTTAGGCAAGGAGCGGGCGGACCAACTCGGTCTCGAGCCGATGACCCGCACCAACCGCAGCCGCAACGAAACCGCGTTCACCGTGTCGATCGAGGCGCGCGAAGGCATCACGACCGGCATCAGCGCCGCCGACCGCGCCCGCACGGTTGCCGTCGCAATCGACGCTTCGCACGGCGCCGATGCCATCGTGTCTCCCGGCCACGTCTTCCCGCTGGTCGCCAAGCCAGGCGGCGTCCTGGTTCGCGCCGGTCACACCGAAGCGGCGGTGGACGTCTCCCGCCTCGCCGGGCTCAACCCTAGCGGCGTCATTTGCGAGATCATGCGCGAGGACGGGACCATGGCCCGGCTCGAAGACCTGATGGACTTCGCGCGCACACACGGCCTGAAAATCGGCACCATCCGCGACCTCATCGCTTACCGGCTCAAGAAGGATCATCTGGTCGAGCGCGTCGCTTCGACCCCCTTCACCGCGGAAAGCGGCGGGCAGTGGCAGGCCCAGGTCTTCCGCGACAAGGCGAGCGGCGAGGAGCAGCTGGCGCTCGTCCACGGCACGCTGAACCCCGACGAGCCGGTGCTCGTCCGCATGCACAGCCTCGACCTGTTCGCCGACGTCATCGGCGAGAAGGGGCCGAAGTCCGGCATCATGCATACGGCGATGCGGATGATCGAGCAGGAAGGCTCCGGCGTCGTCGTTGCGCTCCACGCGGCCGCGCCAGGGTCGCTGTCGCGAAGCATCGACATCCGCTCGGGCAAGCCGGCGGAAATCGGCGATTCCGTGCGCGGCTACGGCACCGGCGCCCAGATCCTCGCCGCCCTAGGCATCCACGACATGATCCTGCTGTCCAACTCGCGCCACTCGCCCGTCGGCCTGTCGGGCTATGGCTTGGCGATCGTCGAAGAACGGCCGATCGAGGGGGCGCACTGATGGCCACTATCCTGCTCGTCGAGGCTCGCTTCTACGGCCACTTGAACGACATGCTCGTCGAAGGCGCACGCCGAGCCGTCGAAGCGGCGGGGCACAAGCATGAGACGCTGACGGTGCCGGGCGCGCTCGAGCTGCCAGGAGCCATCGCGCTTGCCGCGCGCAGCGGCCGCTTCTGCGCCTTCGTCGCGCTCGGCGTCGTGATCCGCGGCGAGACCTACCATTTCGAAGTGGTCTCGAACGAAAGCGCGCGCGGCCTCATGGATCTGACGCTCCAGGGCTTTGCGATCGGTAACGGCATCATGACGGTCGAGAATGAAGCGCAGGCGATCGTCCGCTGCGACCCCGACCAGCTCGACAAGGGCGGCGCCGCGGCCCGCGCAGCGCTCGCGCTCTTCGAGCTGAGGGAGACGTACGGTCCCTAAGCCGCCTTCGCGTCCTCCAGAAGCGGATAGTCGGTATATCCGCGCGCATCGCCCGAGTAGAAGGTCGCCGGGTCGCCCTCGTTGAGCGGAGCGCCGAGCGAGATCCGCTTCACCAGGTCGGGGTTGGCGATGAACGGCCGGCCGATGCTGATCGCGTCGGCGATGCCGTCGATCACGCTGCGGTGCGCGCCGCTCCAGTCGCCGTCGGTGTTTAGGACGATCTTGCCGGAATAAAGGTCGCGGACGGCGGGACTGACCGGTGCTGTCGGGACCACGCCGAGGGCGGTCGGCAGCCGCGGCTCGCGCAGCTCGATCCACGGCACCGCGAGCGCTTCGACCCGGCGCGCCACCGCCTCGAACAACGCCGGCGGATCGCTGTCTTCGACCCCCTGGGCGAGCACGTTGGGCGAAAAGCGGATGCCGACCCGGTCCATGCCGATGGCGGCCCCGACCGCTTCGAGGACTTCGGTCATGAACCGGAGTCGGTTGTCGATCGAACCGCCATAAGCGTCGGTTCGCTGGTTCGTGCTGTCGCGCAGGAATTGGTCGATCAGATAGCCGTTTGCGCCGTGGATCTGGACGCCGTCGAACCCGGCCGCGATCGCGTTGCGCGCCGCCGCCGAATAATCGGCGACGATCCGCTTGATGTCTTCGCGAGTTGCCGCGCGCGCTTCGACATACGGCTTCTTGCCGTCATAGGTGCGCGCGAAGTCGGGCGCTGTCGTCGCCGACGACGAGAGCGGCTGTCCGCCGCCCAGGTCGGGGTGCACGACGCGCCCCATGTGCCACAGCTGGGCGACGATCCGACCGCCAGCTTCGTGAACGGAGCTTGTGACGCGCCGCCAGCCGGCGACCTGCTCGTCGCTCCACAATCCTGGCGCGTCGGGCCAGCCGAGCCCTTCGCGGCTGATGCCGGTGGCTTCGGTGATCAGCAGCCCGGCACTCGCGCGCTGTGCATAATATTCGGCCATCAGCGCGTTCGGCACGGCCTCGCGGTTGGAACGGGCGCGGGTCAGCGGCGCCATGATGATTCGGTTGGGAAGCTCGAGAGCGCCGAGCTGAAGCGGGTCGAACAAGCAGGCCATATTCGTCTTTCTCAGAAGATCCCCTCTGCGCCGGAGAAAATGGTTGCTTGGGGAAACTCTTCAACGCGGAAACTATGCAGCACCCGATAAGCCCCGCTTATGATCTGTCCTGATCTTGTCGCTTCCTAGCGCGAGCGCGTGCGCCTAACGGGCTCGGATGGAGCAGCCGCAGCAGCACCGCCACGCCTTTTCAGCCCTGCTGGTCGGCGCCTGGGCCCTGGCATTCGGGCCGTGGTTCGTGCGCCTGGCGGACGTGGGGCCGATCGCCACCGGCTTCTGGCGGCTCGCCATCGCCCTGCCGTTCCTGTGGGTGCTGGCGAGGTTCAAGGGGCAGCCGGCGCACTGGCCGCGGCGCGGGCTCACCTACGCGATCCTCGGCGCGGCCATCTTCTATGCGCTCGACCTCGCGCTGTGGAACGTCGGCATTCGGATGACCAAGCTCGGCAATGCGACTTTGTTCGGCAATGCCGGTAGCCTCGTCTTCGCTTGCTGGGGGCTGTGGCTCGCGCGGCGCCTGCCGCTTGTGCAGGCGATTGCGATCGTGCTGGCGACCGGCGGCTCCGTGCTGCTGATGAGCGGCAGCTATGAGCTTTCGCCGAAGAACCTTGCCGGCGACGGCTTCGCGCTGGTGGCCGGGCTCCTCTACGGCGGCTACCTGATCCTGGTCGACAAGGTGCGCAGCGAACTTCATCCGCTGCCGCTCCTGTTCCTTGCCACCGCATTCGCAACGCCGATCCTGCTCGTCCTCAGCTTTGCGGCCGGCGAGCGGATCTGGCCGCACGATTGGACGCCCGTCGTCATGTTCGCGCTGTCGAGCCAGGTGCTCGGGCAGGGCTTGCTAGTCTTCGCCATCGGCAACCTGTCGCCGCTAGTGGTCGGCCTCGTCCTGCTCAGCCAGCCGGCGATCGCCGCACTGATCGGCTGGTTCGCCTATGACGAGCGGCTCAGCGCGACGGACATCGCGGGCGCGTTGGCGATCGCCGCGGCGCTCGTCCTCGTCCGCCTGCCGGACCGGGGGTTGCGAGTCGCCGCCGACCAGCCCAGTTGAGCGGCATGGAATCGACCAGCGACCTGCAACCCAGTCCGCTCGAACGCCTCCGCCGTGAGCTTGCCCTGGCCGTGGGCGAGAATGCGGTGTTCGACGGCTGGACGGTGAAGGCGGTCGACGCCGCCGCTCAGCAGCTCGGCATCGACCCGGCCCAGGCGCGGCTGGCGATGCCCAAGAACCCGGCCGGCATGGTCGACGTGTACATCCAGGAAGTCGATCGCGGCCTGGAGGCTTATTTCACGCCCGAGCGTCTCGCCGCGCTCAAGATCCGCGAAAAGATTCGCGCCTTGGTTTGGCGGCGGCTCGAGATCATGGAGCCGGCGCGTGAGGCGGTCCGCCGTGGGCTGGCTATCCTCGCCATGCCGCAGAACGTGGCGCTTGGCCTACGCATCTCCTGGCGCAGCGCCGACGTGATGTGGCGCATTGCCGGCGACACCAGCAGCGACTTTAATCATTATACCAAACGCATGATCCTCAGCGGCGTCTACGGCTCGACCTTGCTCGTATGGCTGGAGGATCAGAGCGAGGGTTGGGCCGACACGGCCGCCTTCCTCGACCGCCGCATCGACGACGTGATGAAGTTCGAGAAGTTCAAGGCGCAGTGGCGCGGCTCCGCCGACCAGCGGCTGAGCCTGACGCGCTTCCTCGGGCGGCTGCGCTATCCGCCTAGGTAATTGCCCGGATCGCCAGGCGCTTGCCGGCGGCTACATTGCCTATGGCCAATGCAGCTCGTTAATGATAATCACTCGCAACAATGAACGCGCCGTTCCAGCCTGACGTGACCAGCCTCGACCTGCTTACGGTCGGCACCAAAGCGCGCGTCTTGTCGGTGGATTGGGCGTCGCTCGAGGAATCGGAAGCGTGCCGCCTCCGTCACTTCGGGTTCGACGAGGGCGTCGTCGTCGAGCCGCTTCACCTTGGGCCGTTCGGGCGCGATCCGATTGCCATTCGCGTCGGCCGGATGACGGTGGCGATCCGGCGCCGGCAGGCGTGCGCCATCCGGGTCACCTCGGCCGCCTGACCCCTACAAGCTTCACGTGAACCCGCTTCCGCTCGTCGCCATGGCCGGCAGCCCGAATGCTGGCAAAAGCGCGCTCTTCAACGCGCTCACCGGCGCTCGCCAGAAGGTCGGCAATTATCCCGGCGTCACGGTGGAGCGGCACTCCGGGCGGATGACCCTCGGCGACGGCCGGCCGGTCGAACTGGTCGACCTTCCGGGCGCCTATAGTCTCGATCCGGCAAGCCTCGATGAAGCGGTCACCCGCGACGTGCTGCTCGGCAAGCAGCAGGGCGAGCGCCAGCCCGATGCATTGGTGGTGGTGCTCGATGCGTCGAACCTCGACAACCACCTCCGCTTTGCGCTCCAACTGATCGAATTGGGCCTGCCGACGATCGTCGCCTTGAACATGGTCGATCTCGCCAAGCGGGACGGGCTCGAGCTCGACGCGGCCGCTCTGTCGCGCGAGCTCGGCGTGCCGGTCCTGGAGACCGTCGCCGTGCGCCGCCGCGGCATCGCCGAACTTGGGCAGGCGCTCGACGAGCTGCTCGCCGGGCCGGTCCGGCGGCCGATGCCGGCCACGCCGAGCGACCTCATCCACCTGCAGCGCCGCGCGCGCGAAATTGCGACAGCGGCAGTAATCAGCGAAACGCCGGTCCGGCGTTGGACTCACCGGCTCGACAGCGTGCTTCTGCATCCCGTCGCGGGTCCGATCATCCTCGCGCTGGTGATGTTCGTGATGTTTCAGGCCGTGTTCGCCTGGAGCGAGACGCCGATCGCCTGGATCGAGAGCGGCGTCGCCTGGCTGTCCGACCTCGCAAGCCGCGCGGTCCCGGAAGGGCTGCTGCGCTCGATGGTCGTGGACGGCGCCATCGCGGGTGTCGGTGCCGTCATCACTTTCCTGCCGCAGATCCTGATCCTGTTCTTCTTCATCCTGCTGCTCGAGGGCACCGGTTATATGGTGCGGGCGGCGTTCCTGATGGACCGGCTGATGCACGGCGTGGGCCTGTCCGGCCGGGCCTTCATCCCACTCTTGTCGAGCTTCGCTTGCGCAGTGCCGGGCATCATGGCGACGCGGACCATCGACAATGAAAAGGATCGGCTGACGACCATCCTGATCGCCCCGCTGATGACCTGCTCGGCTCGGCTTCCGGTCTACACATTGCTGATCGCCGCGTTCATCCCGAACCGTCAGCTGGTGTGGGGGGTCGGCCTCCAGGGCACCGTCATGTTCGCCCTCTACGTCAGCGGCATCCTCGGTGCGCTTGGCGCTGCCTTCGTGCTCCGCCGCGGCGTGCTCAAGGGCGGCAGCAGCGGATTCATGATGGAGCTTCCGAAATACCAGCTCCCGCCGCTGAAGGACGTCGCAATCGGCCTCCTCACCCGCGCCGAGATTTTCCTGAAGCGCGCGGGCACCATCATTCTCGGCACCACGATCGTCTTGTGGGCGCTCGCGAGCGTGCCGCAAGCTGGCCCCGGCGAGAAACAGAGCGAAGTGTCGATTGCCGGAAAGATCGCCAGCGGCATCGAGGTCGTCGTGCGGCCGATCGGTTTCAACCACGACATCGCGCTTGCGCTGCTTCCGGCAATGGCCGCGCGCGAAGTGGCGGTCAGCGCCATCGCGACCGTCTATTCGCTCGACTCCGACGATGAGGAAGCGATCGAGAAAAGCCTTGCCGAGCGGCTTCGCCACGCCTGGCCTCTGCCCACCGCTTTGGCGTTCCTCGCCTGGTTCGTGTTCGCGCCGCAATGTGTGTCGACCATCGCGGTCACGCGCCGCGAGACGAACGGCTGGAAATGGCCGCTCTTCATGATCGGCTACTTATTCGCCTTGGCCTACATCGCGGCGGGTCTGACCTATTGGACGGCGGTGGCGCTCGGCCTATAGCCGCTTTCGAGGAAGAGGAGAGCGACGATGGCGGGCGTGAACAAGGTGATTCTGGTCGGCAATTTGGGTGCAGACCCGGAGTCGCGTTCGTTCAGCAATGGCGGGGAGGTCGTGAACCTCCGCATCGCTACCTCGGAGACCTGGAAGGACCGCGACGGCAACCGCCAGGAAAAGACCGAATGGCATTCGGTCGCCATCTTCAACGAGAACCTCGGCCGGGTCGCCAAGAACTATCTGCGCAAGGGCTCCAAGGTTTACGTCGAAGGACAGCTGCAGACCCGCAAGTGGCAGGACCAGTCGGGCAACGACCGCTACACGACCGAGATCGTGCTGCAGAAGTTCCGCGGCGAGCTCGTCCTGCTCGACAGCCGTGAAGGCGCGGGCGGCGGCCGCGGCTCATTCGGCGGCGGCAGCGACAGCTATGACGATTTCGGCGGCGGCAGCTCGAGCGGCAGCCAGCGCAGCCAGTCGCGTCCGCAGCCGGCGGCGTTCGACACCGATCTGGACGACGACGTCCCCTTTTAAGAATCGCTGCCCTTCTTGAGGGCGGCAAGCGCGGCGAACGGCCCCGCTTGCTCTTCGGTCAGGACGCCCGCTTCCTTCAGCGCGACCTCCGCGCCTGCGCTGCGCGGATAAGGATCGACGCTCAGCGCCAGCGTGTCGGCGATCGCGCCGCCGAGATCGATCTGCGCCCCGTCGTAGAAAACTGTGTCGCAATCTTCCGCGCCGAGCTCGATCTCCTCGTCCGGAGCCGACGTCTCAGGCTCCGGCATGAACAGGAGCGCGAAGGGTTCGTCGACATGGCCGGCGACCGGCTCGCCGGTGACGACGCAATTCTGGTCGAGCGCCGCGCTCAGGCGGCCCTCGGCGCGCACGATCTCACCGGTGCGCGACAGCACCACATGAGCCTCCAGCCGTTCGAGGCCGGCAAGCCCGAGCCGCTCGCCGATCGCCTTGCGCTCGGCGTCGTCGGCAATCAGGTCCAGCCGCTCGCCGTCGCGGATCTGGTCCAGGCGCAGCTGATGGGCAAATCGGTCGCTCATTCCACGCGTCCCTTCTCGATGTCGGCAAGGCTCGCTTGGTCGAGCCGGGCCCAAAGTTCGCGCAGCGCGGCAGCGGCGTGATCCAGCGCTTCCTCGGCTGCCTCCCCTTTGAACAGACTGTCGCGTGCAGCCTCGCGCCAGTCACCTTCACCGGCCACCGCCGTCCGCCACAGCTCGGTGCGCCGAGCCAGCGATCCGACTAGTTTGCGCACGGTCTTGCCGAGCGTCGGGTCGCCGAGGCCCAGTTCGCGATGCTCCGATTCCATCACTTCGATGAAACGCTCGGTGACGGCCACCGAGGCGGCATTGCCGGCCTGCCCCTCGGCTTCGAGCCGAACCAGGACCAGCGCCTGCACCGTCGTCAGCACCGCAAAGCGCCCGTCGAGCGTGTCGGCTACGCCGCCCTCGACATACCAATGGGGCCGGCGCGCGATCGCGGTCACCGCTTCGAACAGGTCAGCGCCGCGCTGCGGGTCCGCCGTTAATCTCCGGAACAGGAAGTTCAGCATAGCGTCCTTGGGTTCGGGCAGCGCTTGCGCCTGCAGCCAGCCGCGGCATATGAGGCGCGCACGCGACTTGCTCAAGCACGCTTGATAGTAAGAAGCGACAAGGGCAGCCGCTGAGCGGTCCGCAGAAGGAACATGATGCACATGAAGTTCGGGTCGTTCGGCGTCGCCACCATCGCACTTGCAGCGCTGCTCGCCTCGGGCTGCGCCACCAATCGGATGCACAAGGGCGCGGTGATCGATCGGGAACTGGCAAGCGCGATTCAGCCAGGCGTCGATAACAAGACGTCGGTGCAGAAGGTTTTGGGCACGCCGACGCTGACCGGCACGTTCACGCCGAACGACTGGTATTATGTCTCGCGCGATACCAACCAGCTCGCGTTCCGCAGTCCGCGGGTATCCAGGCAGACGGTGCTCCTGGTCCGCTTCGACCAGGCGGGCAACGTCGTGTCGACCCAGCAGACCGGCCGGGAATTGGTGCTCAACGTCGATCCGTCCGGGCGCGAAACCCCGACCTTCACCGGCAAGCGCGGCTTCTTCGAGGAGCTGTTCGGCGGCATCGGCCAGGTCGGCGGGCTCGGCGGCGCGCCGGCCAGTGATGGCGGCGGCGCCCCGCAATAGCGGATCTGCTTCCGCAACTCCGGCCTTTGTCCTAAGCCGGGGCATGACCGCGACGCCCGCCGGCATGACCTATGCCGACTATCTGAAGCTCGATCAGCTCCTGTCGGCGCAGCAGCCGCTGTCGCCCCTTCACGACGAGATGCTGTTCATCGTCATTCACCAGACAAAAGAGCTGTGGATGAAGGAGATGCTTCACGAGTTGGTGCTGGCGATCCGCCTGGTCGGCGAGGAAAGGTTCGCCGAAGGCTATAAGGCGATGGCGCGGATCAGCCGCATCCAGGCGGTGATGACGCTGTCGTGGGACGTTCTCGCCACCCTCACGCCCGTCGATTACATGAAGTTCCGCGACGTGCTCGGCACCAGTTCCGGCTTCCAGTCCGCGCAGTTTCGCGAAATCGAATACCGGCTGGGCCTGAAGAACCCCGCCTTCGTCGAACATTATGCTGACGGGTCGAACGAGCGTGCGCGCCTCAGCCTCGCTCTCGACGAACCAAGCCTTCGCGACGCGGCGGTCGCCGCGCTCGAACGTGTCGGCTTCGACATTGGGGACGGTTCCGTGGAGGCGCTCGCCGGCGCCTGGGTCCAAGTCTACCGCGATGCCGACCGCTGGTTCGAGCTCTACGAGCTTGCCGAAAAGCTGGTCGACATCGACGACGCGCTCGCCGCCTGGCGCCACAAGCATGTGCTGACCGTGGAGCGCATCATCGGCAACAAGCGGGGGACCGGGGGCTCGGCCGGCGCCGCCTACCTCCGCTCGACGCTCGACAAGCGCGTGTTCCCGGAGCTGTGGTCGCTAAGGACGGAGCTTTGACCTTCAAGCCGCTGTTCAGCCGCAGCCTCGCGGCCGACCCGACGCGCCTCCACTTCGCCGCACACAGCCACCATCTGTGGCCCGACGCGGCGCTCGCGGGTCATGCCCAGGCCGGCGAAGACGCCGCGCGTCTCGCCGACCGCAAATGGGACAAGGTGATGGGCGAGGTCTGGCCCGAAGCCCAGGCCCATGTCGCGCGCGAGATCGGCACCGATGACCCGGACGCCATCGTCTTTTCCTCCAATACCCACGACTTCCTCGTGCGGCTCTTCTCGGTCGTTCCGCGCACCGGGCGGCTGAAGGTGCTGACCACCGATGGCGAATTCCACAGTGCGCGGCGGCAGCTCGCCCGATGGGAAGAGGCGGGCACCGTCGAGGTGGAGCGCGTCGCCGCCGAGCCCTTCGAGACTTTGGGCGACCGCTTCATCGAGCGCGCCCGCTCCGGCGATCATGAGCTGATCCTCGTCAGCGAGCTGCTGTTCGGCTCCGGCGCATTGTTCCAGCCGCTTTCCGAACTGACTGCGCTCGGGCGTCCCGAGGGACCGTGGGTCGTCGTCGACGGCTACCATTCCTTCATGGCCATCGAAGCGCCGTTCGCGGAGGCGGCCGGCGACCGCGCCTTCTTCCTCGGCGGCGCGTACAAATATGCGATGTCGGGCGAAGGCGCGGCCTTCATGCATGCGCCCCCGGGATACGGCCTACGTCCCTATGTCACCGGCTGGTTCGCCGAGTTCGAGGATTTAAGCCTGCCGCCGGGCGCCGTCGGCTATGCGCCCGACGCGCGGCGATTCCTCGGCGCCACCTTCGACCCGTCGGCGCTTTACCGGTTCAACGCGGTCCAAAGGATGCTTCGGGAGAACGGCCTCACCACGGCCCGCATCTCCGGCCACGCCGCAACCCTCCAGAAGCGCCTGCTGGAGCAGCTGGACCGCACCCCGCTCGCCGATGCCGAGCTGCTCAACCCCCTGACCGAGGGGCCGCATGCCCGCTTCCTCGCCTTCCGCAGCCCCGACGCGCAGCGCTGGTACGAGCGGCTGAAGGCCAAGAATGTCATCACCGACGTGCGCGGGCAGGTGCTCCGGATCGGCTTCGGAATCTACCAGGACGACGGCGACGTCGATGCCCTCGTCTCCCATCTCGAGGGCTTGCGATGATCAGGGCTTCACCGGCGCAACGCAGTGCCAGGCTCGTCCTGGCTCTTCTGCTCGTCGCCTACATCTTCAACTTCCTCGACCGGCAGATCCTCGGCATTCTCCTGGAGCCGATCAAGAAGGACCTGCAGCTCAGCGACAGTGAGCTCGGCGTTCTCACCGGTGCGGCTTTCGCACTCGTCTACAGCCTGTTCGGCATCCCGCTGGCGGTGCTTGCCGACCGCACCAGCCGAGCAGCCGTGATTACCGGCGCGCTTGCCGTCTGGTCGGGCTTCACGGCACTGTGCGGCGCCGCCGCAGGTTTCGGCCAGCTGTTCCTTTGCCGGCTCGGGGTCGGCCTTGGCGAAGCCGGCGGCGTTGCCCCGTCCTACGCTTTGATCTCCGACTATTTCCCGCCCGAACGGCGGGCCCGCGCCATGGCCATTTTCTCGCTCGGCGTGCCGATCGGACTGGGCAGCGGCGCTATCTTCGGCTCGTGGATCGCCTCCGCGTTCGACTGGCGTACCGCCTTCATCGTCATGGGCGCGTTCGGCCTGCTCCTCGCGCCTGTGTTCGCCTTCGTCGTCCGCGACCGGCCGCGGCCGCAGGGCAGCGCTGCGCCCGCCATGCGCGACCTGACGGCGACCTTCGCCCTGCTCGCGCGCAAGCCGAGCTTCTGGCTGATGGCGTTCGGCGCCTCCTTGAGCTCGCTGTGCGGCTACGGTCTCGCCACCTGGGTCGCCTCGATCCTGATCCGCAGCTTCGGCATGAGCCTCAGCGGCGCCGGGCAGTTCCTGGGATCGCTGCTGCTGATCGGCGGCACCGTCGGCGTCTTCATGGGCGGCTGGCTGGCCGACCGCCTCGGCCGCCGCGACCGCCGCTGGTACGCCTGGCTCCCCGCGATCGCGTGGCTGATCACTGCGCCGCTCTACGCCGCCGGACTGATGACCGAGAACCTGACTGTGGTCTGGGCGCTCCTTCTCGTCCCGAACGCGCTCAACATCCTGTGGCTGGGCCCGATCACGACGGCGGTCCAGCACCTCGTCGAACAGCCGATGCGAGCGACGGCAAGCGGGGCCTTCCTGCTGATCAACAATCTCGTCGGCCTCGGCGCTGGGCCACTGCTGATCGGCGCGATCAGCGACTCCTTGCGCGCGACCTATGGTGCGGATTCGCTGCGGATCGCCGCCCTTGCGGTCCTCGCATTCTATCTCGTGGCCGCCGCACTCCTCTACCTGGCCGGCAAGCGGCTGCGCGGCGACTGGATCGACGAACGCGCCTGAGGGGCGCTTCGCCGCAACGCCCAACTATCTGAACAGCAAAGCAATTTGCGGTTCACCCTGGCGCGGTAGGGTGCCGGTTCCAATCGTTGAGACGTGGGAACGGCGCTCCTGGAGAGCCGTTCTTGCCGTCCGAAAGGAGTTTTTGTGATGACCAGGCTATTTCTCGCCGCAGGCGTTGCCGCCCTCGCAATCGCGACGCCGGCTGCCGCGGGCCCACATGGTGGCGGCGGCCCCAAGGGCGAGCAGGCGAAAGGACATGGCGGCGGCCAGCACGGTAACGTCCAGCGTGGCGGCGGCGGTGGCCAACAGGCCAAGGCGCAGCGCGGCGGCGGCCAGATGGCTCCGCCGCAGCAGGTGCGCGTGGAACGCCAGCAGGCGCGCCCGCAGCAGATGCGGCAGGCGCAGCGTATCGAACGCCAGCAGGCTCGTCCCCAGCAGTTCAGGCAGGCCCAGCGCATCGAGCGTCAGCAGATGCGGATCGAACAGCCTCGCCACGCCAATGTCCGCAAGGCGGAGCGTCAGCAGATGCGCGCTGAACGCCAGCAGGTAAGGAATTTCGAGCGCAAGCAGATGCGCGCCGATCGCGGTCAGGCGAAGAATCTCGACCGCCAGCAGGTCCGGATCGAACGCCAGGCGCAGCGCCTGAACACGCGCGACATGCGGATCGACAATCGTGAGATCCGTGACGTCCGCATGGGCGCAAACGGCCAGGGCTATGGCGTTGGCGGGTGCCCGCCGGGGCTGGCCGGCAAGGGCTGCATGCCGCCGGGGACCGCGCGAAACGACCAGCTGCAGGCGCTTCGCCGCGTCAATGCCGAGGCATTCCAGACCAGCCGCCTCCAGCTGCTGATGCCGCAGACGCGCATTCTCGCGCCGACCGAGGCGCTGCGCTACATCGGTGCGCCGCTTTCGACCGTTCGCAACTATGTGCCGCTCGCGGCGCTGCCGGCTTCCGTCGGCTATCTCTATCCGGAAACGCAGGATTATTATTACCGCTACGGCGACGGCTATCTCTACCAGGTCGATCGGTCTAACGACCTGATCTCGTCGCTCCTGCCGCTGCTCGGCGGCGGCTACCTGCCCGGCACCTATCTGCCGCAGCAGTATATGAGCAGCTACGTGCCGGACTATTACGGGCTGAACAGCTTCTACCCGGCCAGCTACAGCGAATACGGCGGCTATTCGGACTATTACGGCAACACCTGTAACCGCTACGCCAATGGCGTGGTCTACCAGGTCGACTGCGGCTCCGGCCTCGTCCAGAACATCGTTCCGACCTATGCGTCGGGCTATGGTGTCGGGCAGATGCTGCCGTCGTCGTACAGCTACTACAACGTGCCGACGCAGTATCGCAGCATGTACTATCCGACCGACGACCGATCCTATTGGTACGCGCCGGGTGCGATCTACCAGTACGATCCGTCGAGCAGCCTGATCACGTCGGTTGCGGCGCTGCTTTCGCCGGGCTTCTCGATCGGGCAGCCGCTTCCGGCCGGGTACAATATGTACAACGTGCCGATGGCGTATCGCAGCACCTACTACGACACGCCGAACGCCTGGTACCGTTACAACAACGGCAACATCTACCAGGTCGACCCGACGACGCAGCTGGTGACGGCGATCGTTGCTTCGCTGCTGACCTAAGCGGTATCGGCATCAGCGCTTTGACTTGGCCCGGTGTGGAACCCAATCCACGCCGGGCCATTTCGCGTTCACAACAAAGAAGGAGCAAGCGCATGAGGAATCATGCACTCGCGTTCGGGGTTGCAGCGGCGGCGCTGCTTTCGCTCGGCGCGTGCAACAAGGACGGCGGCAACGGCAATGGCGCGCGCGACGTCCAGACGCCGCAGGCCGAAAAGGCGGCGGGCAACCAGACGATTGCGGCCGGCCTTCCCGCGAACAGCCAGTTCATGGCCGCCGCCAAGGCTGCAGGCCTCGACCAGACGCTCGCCGGCCCCGGCCCCTACACGGTCTTCGTGCCGACCGACGAAGCGATCGGCAAGGCGCCGCAGGGCACGTTCGCCGCGACCCCCGAAAACCGCGCTCAGCTGACCGGCACGATCACCAATTTGATCCTGCCGGGCACGGTCCTGGTCGCCGACATCGACAAGGCGATCGACGCCGGCAAGGGCAAGACGCCGCTCGCGACCATTAGCGGCGGTACGCTGACCGCCAGCAAGGAAGGCGGGCGCACCGTCCTAACCGACAGCGCCGGCAACAAGGCCGCTATCGTCCAGGCGGACCAGCAGTTCAGCAACGGCGTCGTCCACCAGCTCGACGCGCTGCTGGTGCCCGGCAAGTCCGGCGGCGCTGCGCCTGCAGTTGGCCAGAAGGCCGGACAGCAGCAGCAACCCTAAAGTCCCCACTTCCGCACGCGTGACGGGCCGCTATAGTCGTGCCGTCACGCGTGCGGAAAAATGGGGCAACGAAGCAATGAAAGCGACGATTGAGCGGGCGGTCCTCCTGAAGAGCCTCGGCCACGTCCAATCGGTCGTGGAGCGGCGCAACACCATTCCGATCCTCTCCAACGTGCTGTTGGAAGCGCGCGAGGACGGCTCGCTGCGGCTGATGGCCACCGACCTTGATCTCCAGGTCGACGAGAGCGTTCCGGCCGACGTTTCGCAGCCCGGCGCTACGACTGTCTCAGCCCACACCTTCTTCGACATCGTCCGCAAGCTGCCCGAAGGCAGCCAGGTCGAGCTGACCGCCGCGGAAGGCAAGATGCAGGTGATCGCCGGGCGCGCCCGCTTCAACCTGTCGACGCTTCCGCGCGACGATTTCCCGGTGATCGCCGAAGGCGACCTGCCGACCCGCTTCGAGCTTCCTGCGGCGACCCTCCGCCAGATCATCGAGAAGACGCGGTTCGCCATCTCCAGCGAAGAGACGCGTTACTATCTCATGGGCATCTTCTTCCATGTCGTTGACGACCAGATGCGGGCGGCCGCGACTGACGGGCACCGCCTCGCGCGGGTCACCGTCCCGCGCCCGGACGGCGCCGACGGCATGCCGGACGTCATCGTTCCGCGCAAAGCCGTGCAGGAGCTCTACCGCCTACTCGAAGAGCTCGAAGGCACGGTCGAAATTTCGCTGTCGCCGACCAAGATCCGCTTCGGCCTCGGCAGCGCGATCCTGACCAGCAAGCTGATCGACGGCACTTTCCCGGACTACAACCGAGTCATTCCGACCGCGAACGACAAGCTGCTGAAGCTTGACCCCAAGACCTTCGCCTCGGGCGTCGACCGCGTCTCGACCATCGCCAGCGAAAAGACCCGCGCGGTGAAGATCAGCGTCGACCGCGACAAGGTGACGCTTTCGGTTACCTCGCCGGAAAACGGGCTGGCGACTGAAGAGCTCGCGGCCGACTATGGATCGGACGGGATCGAGATTGGCTTCAACGCCAAATATCTTCTCGACATCCTTGGCGAGATCGACGGTGACACGGTCGAGGTCCACCTCGCCGACGCAGCCGCACCGACCTTGCTTCGCGAAAGCGACAAGTCGAACGCCCTCTACGTCCTCATGCCGATGCGCGTGTGAGCCGCCAACCATAAGCCAAGCGGAGCGAAGCGAGCGCGGCTTATGGGCGAGACGGCGAGCCGCGGACGGCCTGCAGCGTAGCTGACAGGACCGACGGCGCGGATTTACTCCGCGCCCGGACTGCCTAAGTCGTTACAAGTGCCCGTCAGCCGCCTGACACTGACCGATTTCCGATCCTACGGCTCGGCGACGCTCGAGCCGCGGGGCGGCTTCGTGCTGCTGTTCGGCGACAATGGCGCCGGCAAGACCAATCTCCTGGAGGCGGTGTCGATGCTCGCGCCGGGGCGCGGGCTTCGCGGTGCGCCGCTGTCGGAAATGGCGCGACGGGGCGGCAACGGCGCCTGGGCCGTCGCTGCGAGCCTCGATGGCACCGACCTCGGCACCGGAACCCTCGCGACTGCGCCGGAGCGTCGCCAGGTGCGCATCAATGGCGCCGCCACCTCGGTCAACAGCCTGTCCGAATGGCTGTCGATCCTGTGGCTGACACCGGCGATGGACCGCTTGTTCGCCGGTAGCACCGGGGAACGCCGCCGGTTCCTCGACCGGCTGGTGCTCGCGCTTGAACCCGGCCACGCCCATCATTCGACGCGTTACGATGCGGCGATGCGGGCGCGGAACAAGCTTCTGGCGCAGGAGCGGTGGGACGACAGCTGGGTCGCTTCGCTCGAAGCGGCGATGGCGGAGCATGGCGCCGCGATCGCAGAGGCGAGGGCGCGAACCGTGGCGGCGCTCGATGAACGCCTCGCCCACGCGCCTGAGGACGAATTCGCCCGCGCGTCGGTGTCGGTCGAAGGCTGGAGTGCGGCCGACCTTGCCGGCGCTCTTCGCACCAACCGCGGGCGGGACGCTGCGGCAGGTCGCGCGACCGAAGGACCGCACCGGCAGGACTTCGTCGTTCTCCACCGCGCGAAGCAAATGCCCGCCGCTCTATCCTCGACCGGGGAGCAGAAGGCGCTGCTGCTCGGCATCATCCTCGCCCATGCCGAGCTCGTTGCCGATCGCCGCGGCGCACCGCCGATCCTGCTTCTCGACGAAGTCGCCGCCCATCTCGACCCGAAGCGCCGGGCGGCCCTTTTCGCGCGCCTCGAAGGCCGGGGTCAGGTGTGGATGACGGCCACCGAAGCAGCGCTGTTCGACGGCATTGGAGCTGCCAGCCGCTTCCATGTGCAGGGCGGCTCGGTGACCGCAATCTGAGCCGGTCATGGACAATTAAGCTCTAGCCCCTATATTGCACCGCAACACGAGGCGCCTTGCAAGCGGCGTGATCGGTTCAACGCTTCGGCGGTAACCGGCCCGCGCCTCGACGGTTTGAAGTTCTCCACATCACGCGGGGTTCTTGTTTCTCCCGCTTACCGGGGGCGCAAGAGGCGCACCGGCTGAGCCTTCATGTGGAAGTTCATCAATGTCGTTTCATAACCTTGGCCTTTCGAAGGGCCTTCTCGCCGCGCTTGCGGCTAAGAATTACACCAAGGCCACCCCGATCCAGCTGCAGGCGATCCCGACGGTCCTGACCGGCCGCGACCTGCTCGGCATTGCCCAGACCGGTACCGGCAAGACCGCAGCCTTCATGCTGCCCTCGCTCGATCGCCTGGACGAAAACCGTCCGCAGTTCCTCAAGCCCGGCCAGATTCGAATGCTGGTGCTCGCCCCGACCCGCGAGCTCGCGGCCCAGATCGCCGCCAGCGCGGAGGCCTATGGCAAGAACATGAAGCTGTCGGTCGGCGTCATCTTCGGCGGCGTCCCGAACGGCAAGAGCGTGCGCACGGTGCAGCGTGGCCTTGACGTCCTGGTCGCGACCCCGGGGCGCCTGCTCGACCTCGTCGACCAGCGCGCCGTAGACCTTCGCAGCCTCGAAATCCTCGTCCTCGACGAGGCGGACCAGATGCTCGACCTCGGTTTCATTCATGCGCTGCGCCGGATCGTGGCGCTGGTCCCGCCGAAGCGCCAGACCTTGTTCTTTTCGGCCACCATGCCGAAGGCGATCAAGGAACTGGCCGACAAATATCTGACGAACCCGGCCGAAGTGTCAGTGACGCCCGCCGCGACCACCGTTGAGCGGATCGATCAGACCGTCACCATGGTTAACCAGGCCGAGAAAGCGGCACTGCTGTCGATGGTGCTGTGCCGTGAGCCGATCGAGCGCGCGCTCGTCTTCAGCCGCACCAAGCATGGCGCCGACAAGATCGTCCGCCAGCTCGAAGCAGCCGGCATCCCCTCGGGCGCGATCCACGGCAACAAGAGCCAGGCGCAGCGCGAGCGCGCGATTGCGCTGTTCCGCTCGGGCGAGCTGAAGGTGCTGATCGCGACGGACATCGCCGCGCGCGGGATCGACATCCCGGGCGTCAGCCACGTGGTGAACTTCGACCTGCCGGACGTGCCGGAACAATATGTCCACCGCATCGGCCGCACTGCGCGTGCCGGAGCCGATGGCATTGCGATCGCCTTCTGCAGCGCGGAAGAGCGCGGCAACCTGCGCGATATCGAGCGGACCACGCGTCAGAAGATCCAAGTGACTCCGCTTCCGGCGGACTTCAACGCGGCTGCCGAAGCGTTCAAGCGCCTGAAGCCGGCGCCCAAGCCGCAGCCGGAACGCACGCGTCCCGCGACCAAGTCGGACCGGCGCAACCAGACGCAGCAGCGCGCGACCCGTAACGAGCGCCCTGCCGGTCAGGGACAGCGCCATCCGCACCGCGCCGACGGCCATGCGGCGCATCGCCCTGAAGGCGGCCAGCCGAAGCGCCCGTTCCGCGGGCGGCGCCGGAGTGGCGGCGGCCAGCAGCGGAATGCCCGCGGCTAAGCGCGCAAGCTGACCCCCGCTGCCGGTGCCGCTAAAATGGCATTCGGCAGACGGGGAGGACATTGGTGCTTCATTTTCCGACAGTCGCGGCGCTTGCAGCTCTTGCCGTGCCGGCATCGGCGACAATGGAAAAAGCTGTCCTACATGCAGGTGCCTGTGCAACCTGCTCCAATGCTGTCCGCCGGTCCTCGCGAATCTTCGCATAGGCCGTCCGTCACCGCGAAGATTGGCCTTTCCACGGCCTCCCCGAGAGGCGGGTTTTCGCTGGATTCCGGCAAAAGTTCTCACGCGTGCACGCGTGCGCGTATGCGCGCGTGCACGCACACACGCGCGTGACTTCCGTGCCGGAATCCCTATATCTGGACTATGGCAACCGACCCCGAAAACAGCAGCAACGGAAACTCCTACGGCGCCGACAGCATCAAGGTGCTCAAGGGCCTCGACGCGGTGCGCAAGCGCCCCGGCATGTACATCGGCGACACCGATGACGGATCGGGCCTTCACCATATGGTGTTCGAAGTCAGCGACAATGCGATCGACGAGGCGCTCGCCGGCCATTGCGACCGGATCCTGATCCAGCTGAACCCCGACGGCTCGGTTACGGTCGAGGACAATGGCCGCGGCATTCCGACCGGCATTCACGCCGAGGAAGGCGTGTCGGCGGCCGAGGTCATCATGACCCAGCTTCACGCCGGCGGTAAGTTCGAAAACACCAGCGACGACAATGCCTACAAGGTCTCGGGCGGACTTCACGGCGTTGGCGTGTCGGTCGTCAACGCGCTTTCGGAATGGCTCGACCTTACGATCTGGCGCGACGGCGAGGAGCATTACATGCGCTTCCGCCACGGCGATGCCGAAGCGCCGCTGAAGGTCGTCGGCACGGCACCCGAAGGGAAGACCGGAACCCGCGTCACATTCCTGCCGAGCCCGGCAACGTTCAAGATCACCGACTTCGACTTCGAAAAGCTCGAGCATCGGTATCGCGAACTCGCGTTTCTCAATTCGGGCGTCCGGCTGATCCTCGCCGACGCGCGCCATGACGAGCGCGTCGAACATGAACTGTTCTACGAAGGCGGCATTGCCGCGTTCGTGAAATATCTCGACCGCGCCAAGAACGCGTTGTTTCCCGAACCCATTGCCATATCGGCGGTTCGCGACGGCATCGGCATCGACGTCGCGCTGGAATGGAATGATTCCTATTACGAGAACGTCCTGCCGTTCACGAACAACATCCCGCAGCGCGACGGCGGCACGCACATGGCCGCGTTCCGCGCAGCGCTGACCCGCACAATTAATGCGTATGCCGAAAAATCCGGTCTCCTGAAGAAGGAGAAGGTGACGCTCACCGGCGACGACATGCGCGAAGGGCTGACGGCCATCGTGTCCGTCAAGCTCCCCGACCCGAAGTTCAGCAGCCAGACCAAGGACAAGCTGGTCAGCTCGGAAGTCCGCCAGCCGCTCGAAAGCCTGATGAGCGACAAGATGACCGAGTGGCTGGAGGAAAATCCCCAGAACGCCCGCTCGATCATCCAGAAGGTGATCGACGCCGCCGCGGCGCGCGAGGCCGCCCGCAAGGCGCGCGAAGCGACCCGCAAGTCGGTGATGGGCGTCGCTTCCCTGCCCGGCAAACTCGCCGACTGCCAGGAACGCGATCCCACCAAGTGCGAACTGTTCCTGGTCGAGGGTGACAGCGCCGGCGGCTCGGCCAAGCAGGGCCGCAACCGCCACAATCAGGCGATCCTTCCGCTCAAGGGCAAGATCCTGAACGTCGAGCGGGCGCGCATGGACCGGATGCTCTCGTCCAAGGAAGTCGGGACGATGATCCAGGCGCTCGGCACCGGCATCGCGACGGGTATCGACCGCACCGGCTTCGACCTCGAAAAGCTGCGCTATCACAAGATCGTGATCATGACGGACGCCGACGTCGACGGCGCCCACATCCGCACCTTGCTGCTGACCTTCTTCTACCGGCAGATGCCGGAGCTGATCGAGAACGGGCACCTCTTCATCGCCCAGCCGCCGCTCTACAAGGTCGCGCGCGGGCGCTCCGAAATGTATCTCAAGGACGACGCGGCGCTCGACGATTATCTCGAAGAAGCCGGTCTCGAGGGGCTCGTGCTCGATACGCCTGAGGGCCAGCGTTCGGGGCGCGACCTCAAGGCGCTGGTCGACCACGCCCGCCGCATGCGCACACTGATGCGCTATGCGCCGCGCAAGTACGATCCGGCGCTGGTCGAAGCCTTGGCCATCAATGGCGCGCTCAAGCCCGACATCCAGGATAAGGGCCGTGCGGAGGCCGTCGCCAAGGTCGCCGAATGGCTCAATCGCGGCGACGCCGAAGCGACCTGGACAGGCGAGCTCGCGGCGGAGGGCGGGTACCTACTCAAGCGGCTGTGGCGCGGCGTTACCGACGCCTACATCATCGAGCCGAGCTTCCTGGTGTCCGCCGAGGCCCGCAAGCTCGACACGCTCGCTGGCGAGCAGGCGGGCGTTTACGCCAGCCCGCTGACGCTGCGGACGATGAAGAAGGGTGCCGCCGCCGAGCAGGAGCCGACCGTTGGCTCTGGTGAGGGCGACGAAGCCGCCGAGACTGCCGAGGCCGACAGGAAGGGCAAGCCGACGCCCGTCACGCGCCCGTCGGAGCTCCTCGACGCCGTGCTCGCTGCGGGGCGCAAGGGCCTGTCGATCCAGCGGTACAAGGGCCTTGGCGAGATGAACGCCGAGCAATTGTGGGAAACGACGCTTGATCCGGCGAACCGCTCGCTGCTTCGCGTCGAAGTCGCGCAGGCCGATGTCGCCGACGAGATCTTCACCCGGCTCATGGGCGATGTCGTCGAACCGCGGCGCGAGTTCATCCAGGACAACGCGCTCAGCGTCGCCAACCTAGACGTCTAGGAACCATTAGGACGCAACAGCTATTGGCGCAGGCGTGAGCAGCGGCACGTCGATCACCCTCGCGTCCTACAATATGCACAAGGCCGTCGGTCTCGACGGCCGGCGCGACCCGCATCGCGTGCTCCGCGTGCTTCAGGAGATCGACGCCGACATCGTCGCGCTCCAGGAGGCGGACAAGCGCGTCGGCGGGCGCGGGTCGACGGTTCCGCACGAGCTGATCGACAGCCACGGCCTCTACCAGCCGGTCCATCTCGGCGTCCGCCACAAGCGCCCGTTCGAAAGGGCGCGCGCTCATGCGGATCGGCTGCTGAAGGTCGATACGCGCAACATCGGCTGGCACGGCAATGCGATTCTGGTGAAGCGGCATATCGGCGTGCTCGACTGCGCCGCACTCGACTTGCCGACGCTCGAGCCGCGCGGCGCCGTGATGGCCGAGCTGCTGATCGGCGACCGGCCGCTCCGCGTCATCGGCATGCACCTCGACCTGTCGGGCCTGTGGCGCCGGCGCCAGATGCGCGCGATCCTGGAAACGATCGCCAGACGCCCGCAGCAGATGCCGACGGTGCTGATGGGCGACACCAACGAATGGCGCACCGCCGCGGGCTGCCTGAAGGATTTGGACGGCGAGTTCTGCATCGCGCCGACGGGCCCGAGCTTCCATGCTCGCCACCCGGTTGCCCAGCTCGACCGGATCATCGTCCACCGCGACCTCAACATCGAAGCGGCCGGCGTGCACATGAGCGCGGTCGCGCGTCGCGCCTCGGACCATCTGCCGATCTGGGCGCGGGTGAGCGCCTAGCCCGCGATCTTTCGCAATCGGCGGCGCTGGATCGACGATCCGATCCCCATCGCCTCGCGATATTTGACGACCGTGCGACGCGCGCAATCGAAGCCTTGTCTCTTGAGCAAAGCGGCAATCGCATCGTCGCTGAGGATCTCGTCCTCGGCAGCGATCAGCTGCTTGATCGCCGCCTTCACCGCTTCGGCAGCCGCGCCATCGCCTTGGGCCGATTGGACGCCGGAACCGAAGAAATATTTGAGTTCGTAGAGGCCGCGGTCGCACAGCAGATATTTGTTCGAGGTTACGCGGCTGACCGTGGATTCGTGCATGCCGATCGCGTCGGCGACGTCGCGCAGCGTCATCGGCTTCATCGCCGACACACCGACTTCGAAGAAGCCTTGTTGCCGCTTCACGATCTCGGACACGACCTTGACGATTGTCCGCGCCCGCTGGTCGAGCGCTTTCACCAGCCAATTGGCGGTCTGTAGGCATTCGCTCAGCCAGGCGCGCGACGCCTTGTCCTGAGGCCCCGACTTTAGCTCCTGATAATAGCGGCGGTTGACCAGCAGCCGCGGCAGCGTCGCCTGGTTGAGTTCCACGGCGAAACCGGCGCGAGTGCGGCGCACGAAAACGTCGGGCGTCACCTCCGTCGCCGCTCCGCCTGAAAAACGGCAGCCGGGCTTTGGATCATAAGCGCGCAGCTCGCGGATCATGTCGGCGAGGTCCTCGTCGTCGACGCCGCAGATGCGCTTGAGGTCGTTGGTGCGGCCCTTCGACAGCAGGTCGAGATTGTCGATCAGCCGCGCCATCGCGGGATCGTAGCGATCGGCCGCCTTGGCCTGCAGCGCCAGGCATTCGGCGAGCGATCGCGCGCCGACTCCCGCCGGGTCGAGCCCCTGCACCGCTTCCAGAGCTCGCCGCACGAGGTCGAGCGGCGCGCCGGTCAAATCGGCGATCTGGTCGAGCGGGACTGTCAGATAGCCGGTCTCATCGACCGTCTCGGCAATGATCCGCGCGAGATCGCCGACATCGCCGGAGAGCCCGTGCAGCTGGTCGACAAGATGCTCGGACAGCGACGCCGCCGTATATTGAAGCCGATCGAAATCAAAGGCTTCGTCGCTTGCCGATGACGTCACGACGTCGGAAAAGCTGTCGGTCTCGAGCGCTTCGCTTTGCCAGTCCATGTCCAGCGGCCGGTCGTCATCGGCCTGGCCCATGATCAGGTCATCTGCGCCCGGATCTTCAGGCGCATCGTCGGAATCATGCTCATCAGCACCGAAATCGCCGCCGCTCCCCTCGTCCGGCTCCCCTGCCGCAGCTTCGAGCAAAGGGTTCTTCGACAGTTCCTCGGCGAGGTACCCGTCGAGTTCGAGATTGCTCAGTTGCAGCAGCTGGATGGCCTGCCGCAGCTGCGGCGTGAGGACCAACTGCTGCGACTGGCGGATGCTGAGGGAGGGGCCCAAACCCATGATCAGCGCCCCATGACTGCGCCTAGAGCGCGAAGCTCTCGCCGAGGTAGAGGCGCCGCACCTCGGGGTCGGCGACCAGTGCTTCGGGAGTACCGGCAAACAGGACCTGCCCGTCGTAGATGATGCAGGCGCGGTCGACGATGTCGAGCGTCTCGCGGACGTTGTGGTCGGTGATCAGGACGCCGATGTCGCGGCTCTTCAGCTCGCGCACGAGCTCGCGGATGTCGGCGATGGAAATTGGGTCGATGCCGGCGAACGGCTCGTCCAGCAGCATGATGGTGGGTTCGGCAGCGAGCGCGCGGGCGATCTCGCAGCGGCGCCGTTCGCCGCCGGACAGGGCCATTGCCGGCGATTCACGAAGCGCGGTGATGCCGAACTCGCTGAGCAGCTGCTCGAGCCGGTCCTTGCGCCGCTGGCGGTCCGTAACCGCGACTTGCAGCACGGCCATGATATTTTCCTCGACGCTCATGCCGCGGAAGATCGAGGTTTCCTGCGGCAAATAGCCGAGGCCGAGAACGGCGCGCCGGTACATCGGGAGGTCGGTGATGTCCTGCCCGTCGAGCAGGATGCGGCCGCTGTCGGGCCTGACCAGCCCCATGACGGAATAGAAGCAAGTGGTCTTGCCGGCGCCGTTCGGACCGAGCAGGCCGACGACTTCGCCACGATGGACGTCGAGCGAGACGTCGTGGAGCACCGCACGGCGATCATACGACTTGGCGATCGATCGCACCTGGAGCCCCTCGGCAAGCTGCCGCGCCTCGCCGGGCGAGTGCGGGAAGGGAGAGGCTTCGTTCATTGCGGGTGCCTAGCGCTGGGAGCGCTGCGGGACGGTGAAGTGGCCACTGACGCGTCCGCCGGTGGAATTCACGCCCGGCGGTCCGCCGTCGATCACGGCGCGGCCGGAGTTCAGGTCGATGACCAGGCGGGCGCCGCTAACCCGGCTCTGCTCGCGCGTCAGCTGGACGTTGCCGATCAGCGTGATCAGTTTGCGGTCGAGGTCGTAAACGCCGAAGTCGCCGCGCGCGGTTTCCGACGGGCTGCGGACCACCACCCCGTCGGCGGCATCGAGGCGCTTGATCTGCACATTGTCGCTGCCGCCGGTCGAATAAGCGACCGTCAGCCGCGGCGTGTCGAGCGTCAAATTGCCCTGCGCCGCATGGACATTGCCGCTGAACACGGCGCGGTCGGCGCGATCCTGTACCTCGATGCGGTCGGCACTAACATCGACGGGCGCATTGGTGTTGTGCCCTTTGAGTGCCGAATTGGGCTGCTCCTGCCGGATCTGGGCAAGCGCCGCCGTGGCCGCGAGAGCGGCGACCGGTGCAAGGATGATGCCAGCCATGCGCACTCTTATCATCTGACCGCCCCTTGGACGATTTTCAAGCGAGCACCGCCATCGAGGACGACGGTTCGAGTGCCGAGATCGGCGCGCAGCCGCCCTGCCTGGAACTGACCGAGGCGCATCGAACCCGACACCGGCGCGGAACTCGCAAGCTGGCGGCTCTTGAGGTCCACGGTCACGTCGCTGGTGCCGAGCCGATAGCCGCCGCCGCCAGCGACTTTCACCGGCCCGTCGATGTTCACCCGCTGGCTGTCGAGATTGTACCGGCCCTCGTTGGCGGCGATCAGCATTGGCCCCTGCGCCAGGTTCAGCCGCGCGAACATGCCGGTGATCGCGACCACCGGCACATCCGAACTCGGCTGGATGGCGCGGTCGGCGATCATCGTGAACTGCTGCCCCTTGTCGTCGGTGCCGACATAGCGTGCCTGCTCGACCCGCATGCGCTCGGGCGCATTGTCGACCTTCTTCTTGTCGAGGATGAAGCTGACGTCGCCCTTCTTGTCGAGCGGCGCGAGCGCCAGGATCGCGATCAGCACGCCGACCGCGCTCGGCAGCGCCACTTTCGACAAGCGCACCAGCCGGTCGTGAGTACTGCCGGGACGGGCCCAGCGCTTGCCTGGCCGTTGCTGGACGACGCTGTCAGCCATCGTGGGCGAAGATGTCGTGGTCAGGCCAGCCGGCGACGTCGAGCACGGCGCGTGCGGGAAGGAAGTCGAAGCAGGCCTGGGCGAGGCCGGTGCGGTCCTCGCGCTGAAGCCGTTCGTCCAGTTTCTCCTTCAGAGCATGAAGAAAGCGAACGTCGCTCGCCGCATATTCGCGCTGCGCTTCGGACAGGTCGTCGGCGCCCCAATCACTGGTCTGCTGCTGTTTGGAGATCTCGTGCCCGAGCAGTTCCTTGACGAGGTCCTTGAGACCGTGACGGTCGGTATAGGTGCGCACGAGGCGGGAAGCTGTCCGTGTGCAATAGAGCGGGCCAGCCAGGATGCCGAGATAGGCGTACATGATGCCCACGTCGAAGCGGGCGAAATGATAGAGCTTCAGCCGGTTCGGGTCAGCGAGCAGGGCTTTCAGGTTGGGCGCCGAATAGTCGCTGCCCTTAGCGAAGCGGACGAGATGTTCGTCGCCTTTGCCGTCAGACAATTGCACCAGGCACAGGCGATCGCGATGGGGGTTGAGGCCCATGGCTTCGGTGTCGACCGCGATCGGTCCGTCGGCAAAGGTCACGCCGGCGGGCAAGTCTTCCTGGTGCAGATGAACGGCCATTCGATATCCTCGGGTGAAGCGGTCGTGCGGCCTTTAGTCCGCGTTGCGCCCGCCTTGCCAGCCTTCCTTTATTTGAGTCACTAGAGGCGCTTCCATTTTTCCTGTAAGGGGCTGAACCGTGCGTGAGTGGTTTCGCGCGGTGACCGGTTGCGCCATTTGGCCCGAGCGCGTTGGTTTCTAGGGTTTTTTGGGCTTCTTGAGTTCGGACGGTTATGGGTTTTGACAGAGGGCGCAAGGGTGAACGCGGCGGGCGCGGCCGCGACAAGCGCGACAGTTTCGGTGGTGACGACAATTTCAGCGGTGGCGGCGGCGGCGACTTCGGCGGCGGCGGATTCCAGGAGCGCGGCGGCTACGGCGGCGGGCGCGGTGGATTCGGCGGCGGTGGTGGCGGCGGCTATGGCGGCGGCGGCGGTTTCGGTGATCGCGGCGGTGGCGGCGGTTACGGCGGCGGCGGACGCGGCGGCTTCGGCGGCGGCGGTGGCGGCGGCGGTTTCCGCGGCGGCGGTGGTGGTGGTGGCGGCATGCCTCCCCAGGTCGTCGGCGAAGGCAAGGGCGTCGTAAAGTTCTTCAACCCGCAAAAGGGTTTCGGCTTCATCGTTCGCGACGATGGCGGCGAAGACGTGTTCGTGCACATTTCGGCGGTCGAGCAGGCGGGTCTTACCGACCTGGCGGACGGCCAGCCGCTCGAGTTCACGCTGGTGGATCGCGGCGGCCGCATTTCGGCTACGAACCTGCGTATCGACGGTGAGCCGATGGCGGTCGAGCGCGCCGCTCAGGCCCCGCAGCGCCAGCTGACCGGGGAAAAGGCGCAAGGCACGGTGAAGTTTTTCAACTCCATGAAGGGCTTCGGCTTCATTCAGCGTGATGACGGCCAGCCGGATGCGTTCGTTCACATCTCGGCGGTCGAGCGCGCGGGCATGCCGACTCTCAACGAAGGCGACCGGCTCGAGTTCGAGCTGGAGGTCGACCGCCGTGGCAAGACTGCCGCGGTGAACCTTTCTGCGATCAGCTAAGCTTACCCGAACAAAGGGGGCAGGGGCCGGTGGAGGAGACTCCGCCGGCCTTTTTTTTGAGACTTGCTCAGGAGGCATTGATGGTCTCGTCGCTCGTTATCGCCGCAGTCATTGCGCAAGCAGGCGCCGCCACCGCGGCTCCTGCGTCCTCCCAGGTCGATTTTGGCATTCGCTGCATGGTCGCTGCGCAAATGGCCGTCGGACAGCTGGACGGCGCGATGAAGGCGAGCCTGCAATTGGCGGCGCTTTACTATTTTGGTCGCGTCGACGCCGCGGCGGGAGCCGAATTGGACCAACGCGTCGAACGGGTGGCGCGAGCTATGGAAGGTCAGCCTCTGGGCCCGCTTCTTCAGGAATGCGGGACGTTCATGGAGAGCCGAGGCAGGATCATGCAGGACGTCGGCGATCGACTGCTCGCTCGTGAGCAGGCACGGCAGACGCAGTAACTCAGTTACGTGGCCATCGCCTGCAAGGTCGCAACGCGATCGGCTTCGGCGGCCGGCTTGTCGGTGCGGATCCGGCTGACACGGGGGAAGCGCATGGCCAGGCCGGACTTGTGGCGCGAGCTGGCGTGGATCGAATCGAACGCGACTTCCAGCACCAGTGCTTTTTCGACTTCCCGGACAGGGCCGAAGCGCTGAACCGTGTGGCTGCGGATCCAGCGGTCGAGCCACTTAAGCTCCTCGTCGGTGAAGCCGAAATAGGCCTTCCCAACCGGGAGCAATTCGCCGCCGTCCGACCAGCAGCCAAAGGTATAGTCGCTGTAGTAGCTCGACCGCTTCCCCGACCCGCGCGCCGCATACATCAGCACGCAGTCGGCGGTCAGCGGATCGCGCTTCCATTTGTACCACAGACCGGCGCGGCGGCCGCCGACATAGGGGCTGTCGCGGCGCTTCAGCATCATGCCCTCGATCGACACGTCGCGGGCGTTCAGCCGCAAGTCCTCCAGTTCCTCGAAGCTCGTGCAGTCGATCAGCTGCGACACGTCGAAACGGTCCCGGTCGAGATCGACGGCAAATCGCTCGAGGCGCTTGCGGCGCTCGGACCAAGGCAGCTCGCGCAGGTCCTCATCGCCGTCGAACAGGATGTCGTAAAGGCGGACGAACGCCGGATAGGAACTCAGCATTTTGCCGCTGACCGCCTTCCGCCCGAGCCGCTGCTGAAGGGCGTTGAAGCTGGCTGCCGCACCGCCATGGACGTCGGCGACACCCTGCTCCTCGCCGCGCACCAGCAATTCGCCGTCGAGCACGCCAGGCGTGCGGAACGCTTCGGCCACGTCCGGGAAGCTGTGCGAAATGTCGTCGCCGGTCCGGCTGTAGAGGCGCGTTTGGCCGCCCGCGTGGACGAGCTGAACCCGGATCCCGTCCCATTTCCACTCGGCGGCATAGTCGTCGAGCGACACGCGCGTGTCCTCGAGCGCGTGGGCGAGCATGAACGGCCGGAAGACCGGCACGTTGCGCACCGCCGGCTGGCCGGTTCGCCCTTCGGCCCAGTCGAACAGCTCGGTGAACGGCGGGGCAAGGCCGTGCCAGACTTCCTCCACCGCTTCGACCTGGAGGCCGAAGGCATCAGCGAACGCCTGCTTGGCAAGCCGCGCATTGATCCCGACGCGAAGCTCGCCGGTCGCGAGCTTCAGCAGCGCGAATCGGCCGGACGCGTCCAAATGGTCGAGCATCGAGGCGAGCACGCGCGGCGCTTCGAGGCGCGATGCGGCGCGCAGCCGCTCGATGGCTTCGGAGATGCGGATGGTGGCGTCGTCGATCTCCGGAACGCCGTCCGCGGCGCTGGGCCACAACAATGCCACCGTCTCCGCCATGTCGCCGACATAGTCGCGGCTCATGTACAGGAGCGTGGGGTCGACACGCTCTTCAGCGATCGCCCGCACCGCGGCGCCTTTGACGGCGGGAATGCTGAGAGTGCCCGTCAGTGCGGCAAGGCCGTAGCCACGGTCCGGATCCGGCGTCTCCTTGAGATAGTCGCCGATCAGCCGCAGCTTGGTATTGCGCGAGCGCGTGTAGACGAGGTCGTCGAGAAGCTGCGAAAAGGCGCGCATCGCGCAGCACAATGCGCGAGCCGCGTTGCGGTGCCGAAACTAGTGCAGGCGCAGTGCGAGCGCGGCGAGGATCGTGTTGCAGTCGCCGTCGGAACGGCTGTCGAGCGCTTCGTCGACATGTTCGAGGCAGCTGCTCATCGCCACGCGATGACCCGGCAGGAGGGCCAGCTGCGCCGAGCAGCGGGCGAGGCCTTCAAGCGCTGCGAGGCCGTTGTCGGCGGCGAGTTGGCGGATCGCGTCCATCCTGGCGTGGAGGTCAAGAGGGGAGAGCTGCGGACCGGCGTTTCGAATCTCCGCGACGCGGGCGCCGACCGTGAGCCGGACATTTGCGAGCGGATCGATTGCCATGGCCTTGCCTCCTGCTCAGCCAAGGTCTCGCACTTTGGTTAAGGCGTCGTTACAGCGCTGTGTCGGTTGACAGAATCGATGCGCTCGGCCATGGAGCCGGCGATTTCGAGCGGCGCGCAGCCGCTCTTCTTTTTTCAGATCGGGAATTTTCCATGGCGAAGCCGGCAACGGTCAAGATCAAGCTCGTCAGCAGCGCGGACACGGGTTTCTTCTACGTGACGAAGAAGAATCCGCGCACGCAGACGGAAAAGCTGAGCTTCCGCAAGTATGATCCGGTCGCGCGCAAGCACGTCGACTTCAAGGAAGCGAAGATCAAGTGAGCCTGACGGCGTAGCCGTTCAGGACTCATCCGCGCAGCAGCGGGGATCCAGCAAAACTACAAAACTGCACTCCTGCGCTCGCAGGAGCGCTCAGCCCTGCGCGGTTTCCGCTGGCGTGGGCTGCAGCAGTTCGTCAACCGTCTGGACGAACTTCACCACCGAAATCGGTTTCGACACATAGGCTTGGGCACCCGCACCGCGGATCCGCTCCTCGTCGCCCTGTGCCGAATAGGCCGTCACTGCCATGATCGGCACCTCTGCCAGCGCTTCGTCGCGGCGAATCATCCGGATCAATTCCAGGCCGCTGACGTGCGGCAGCTGGATGTCGGTGATCACCAGGTCCGGTGAAAAGGCACGGGCAGCGTCGAGCGCAATACGACTGTCGGTCACCGCCTCGGGCTCATGGCCATGTGCGGCGAGAAGGTCGCAGAACAGCTTGATGTTCAGCGCATTGTCCTCGACGATCAGGATCTTGGCCAATCTGCTTCCCTCAAGCCTTCACGCACCATCTTAAGCCGTGCAGCGCGAATCGCATAATGATCCGCATGCGCTCGCTCTCGCGGCGCTCGCGGCAACGCTCGGCGACGGCCGCCGGGCCCAGCGCTTCCTCGACTTGACTGGAATTGGGACGGACGAGCTCCGCGCCCGCGCGGGGAACGCCGATCTCCTTGCCGGGCTGGTCCGCTTTCTCGAGGCGCACGAGCCGGACCTGATCGATGTCGCGGAGGAGCTTGGCGTGACGCCCGAACTGCTCGTAGACGCGCGCCGCAAGCTCGAGGAAGGACGCCAATGAAGACCATCCTGATCACCGGCGCGACGGCCGGCTTCGGCGAAGCGGCGGCGCGCAAGTTCGTCGCCGGCGGCTGGCAGGCGATCGGCACGGGCCGCCGCGGCGACCGCCTCAGGAACCTTCAGGATGAGCTCGGCGACGCCTTTCTCCCGCTCGAGGTGGACATGCGCGACGTCGCTGCCCTCGAAGATCTCGCGAATCTCTCCGGGCGCTGGGCGGACATCGACCTGCTGCTCAACAATGCCGGCCTCGCGCCGCCGATGACCGACCTCCAGGACTCCGAGTGGGACAAAATCGAGACGGTCATCGACACCAACGTCACCGGGCTGGTCGCGCTCACGCGGGCGCTCCTGCCCAAGCTGATTGAGCGCAAGGGCCAGGTGATCAACCTCTCGTCCGTCGCGGGTACCTACCCGTACAAAGGCGGCGCGGTGTACGGCGCCAGCAAGGCGTTCGTCCGCCAATTCTCGCTCGACCTGCGCTGCGACCTTGCCGGCACTGGCGTGCGGGTCACATCCATCGAGCCGGGGATGGCGGAAACGGAATTCACGATCGTCCGCACCGGCGGCGACGAAGAAGCGTCGCGCAAGCTCTACTCCGGCATGAACCCGATGACGGCGGACGATCTCGCCGACCTCTTCTGGTGGCTCGCGAACCTGCCGCCGCACCTCAACATTAATACGATCGAGCTGATGCCGGTCAGCCAGAGCTTCGCGGGCTTCACGGTCACCCGCTAGGGTTGATTCGTGCGCGCGCGAGTGCTTGTGCGCTGCGCATGAGCATCGACCAGCGCCTATCCGAACTCGGGATCACCTTGCCCGAGGCCGCCGCCCCCGTCGCATCCTATGTTCCAGCCGTGCAAGCTGGCGGGCTGCTCCACATCTCGGGCCAGATCAGCTTCGCCGAGGACAAGAGCCTGATCACCGGAAGGCTGGGCGAGGACATGGACGTGGATGCCGGCATCGCCGCGGCGCGCCGCTGCGGGATCATGCTGCTGGCCCAGATCAAGGCAGCGCTCGGCTCGCTGGACCGGGTCGAGCGGATCGTAAAGCTCGGCGTGTTCGTGAACAGCGCGCCGTCGTTCACCGACCAGCCGAAGGTCGCCAACGGCGCGTCCGAGCTGATGCAGGAAGTGTTCGGCGAGCCCGGCCGCCATGCCCGCAGCGCAGTCGGCGTCGCCGCCTTGCCGCTCGGCGTCGCCGTCGAGGTCGATGCGATCGTTGCGGTGAAGGGCTAGCTGATCCGCTCCGGCCACCCCACCTCAAGGGAAATGGCCGACCGCGAACAGGAAATCACTGCCAAGATCGCGTCGGGGGTTGCCGGGCTGAACGGCAGCGCCTGGGATCGGTTGGCCGGCGACGATCCGTTCCTCAGTCATGCGTTCCTGTCGACGCTCGAAGATTCGGGGAGCGTCGGCCCTGGTACGGGCTGGACTCCCGCGCCGGTGCTGGTCGAGGACGAAGCCGAGCACCTGCTCGCCGCCGCTCCTGCTTATTTGAAGACTCACAGCCAGGGCGAATATGTGTTCGACCACGGCTGGGCCGACGCGTGGGAGCGGGCGGGTGGCCAATATTATCCGAAGCTACAGGTCGCGGTCCCGTTCACGCCGGTGCCCGGACCACGCCTGCTCGGGTCGCGGCCGCAGCAGCTGCTTGCTGCACTGGAAGCAGTGACCGTTCAGAACGAGCTATCGTCGGCGCACATCACCTTCGCCGATGAGCCCGGTGCGGCAGCCGCAGAGCAGCGCGGATGGCTGATCCGCCACGGCGTCCAATATCATTGGCACAATCGCGGCTACTCGAGCTTCGACGATTTCCTCGCCGCCTTGTCGAGCCGCAAGCGCAAGTCGATCCGCAAGGAGCGTGCGGCCGCGCGGGAGGGGCTGGAGTTCCGGGCGCTTCGCGGCGCCGAGATCGGCCGCGACGAGTGGGATGCGATGTGGGTCTTTTATCAGGATACCGGCTCCCGGAAGTGGGGGCGGCCCTATCTTACGCGCGCCTTTTTCGACCTGATCGGCGAGCGCATGGCCGACCGGCTACTCCTCTTCCTCGCCTGCCGCGACGGGCGGCCGATCGCAGGGGCGCTCAACTTCATCGGCGGCGATACGCTATACGGCCGCTACTGGGGCACGATCGACGAAGTGCCGTTCCTCCACTTCGAGCTCTGCTATTACCAGGCGATCGAGTGGGCGTGTCAGCACCAGCTCGCCTCGGTGCAGGCCGGCGCCCAAGGCGAACACAAGGTCGCGCGGGGCTACGAGCCGGTGATTACGCGCAGCGCCCACTTCCTGCCGAACCCCAGCTTCCGCGATGCGGTGTCAGCGTTCCTCGAGGACGAACGCGCAGCGGTCGCAGCCGAGGTCGAGTGGCTGCGGCGCGACCTGCCCTACCGCTCGTCCGCTTCCGAATAGACGGCGACCGTCCGGCCGCTGGCGTCGGCCATGCCGCGGTACATGCCCGGGGTAGTGAAGCCCCAGGCCGCGTCGCCGTCCGGCGTCACGGCGATGAGCCCGCCCTTGCCGCCGAGATCGGCAATGTCGGCGAGCACCGCGTCGAGCGCCTGCTGCAGGGTCTCACCGCTCAGCCGGATGCGCTCCGCCACCTGGTGAGCAGCGACGGCACGAATGAAATATTCTCCTGAGCCCGTTGCCGACACCGCCGCCGAGCGGTCGTCGGCGTAGGTCCCGGCGCCGATCAGCGGCGAATCGCCAACGCGTCCCCAGCGTTTGGCCGTCAGCCCGCCGGTCGATGTCGCAACCGCGACATGGCCGCTGCTGTCGACCGCGACGGCGCCGACAGTCCCATATTTGATCTCGTCGTCGAAGCCGCCTTCCTGAATCAGCTCGTCGAGCTGGCGGCGTCGCTCCGGGATCTCGAACCAGCTGTTTTCGACCTGTTCGAAGCCGTGGTCGCGCGCGAAATCGTCAGCGCCCTTGCCGGAAAGGAATACGTGCGGCCCTTCGGCGAGGAGCCGCCGGGCCAGGCTGATCGGGGCCCGCGTAGTGCGCAGCCCGGCCACCGCACCTGCCGCGCGGCTCCGGCCATCCATGATCGCCGCATCGAGTTCGACGCAGCCGCTCGCGGTTAGCACGCTCCCGCGTCCGGCATTGAAGCATGGGTCTTCTTCAAGGATGCGCACAGCCGCTTCGACGGCGTCGAGAGCGCCGTCGCCCGAGCGGAGGGTCGTCGCACCGGCTTCGAGTGCCCGCTCGAGTCCTGCCCGTGCGCAGCGCTCCTGCTCCGGGTCGAGCTTGCCGGGGCGCATCGAGCCCGAGCCACCGTGGATCACCAATCGCCAGCGTCTGTCCGTCATCGCCGCGCCTTAGACGCGAGGCCCTGCCGATTCCAGTTGCGCGCAGCGCGTCGTCATATTATTATGATATCAATTAAAAGGAGACTTGGAATGGCTGACACTCAGGTCATTGCACTGACGGCAACCAGCGAGCGGAAGGCAGGAACGGGGAGCGGCTATGGCATGCTGGTCGTCCTCCTGCTCGCGATCGCGCTCGATGCGTACGGGATCCAGCGGCTCGGCGACGGAGCCGACTTCACCAGCCTGGCGATCGTCGGGATCGCGACGCTGGCGATCATCCTCGTCCTGCCCGGCTTCTACATGCTTCAGCCCAACCAGGGGGCGGCGATCACCTTGTTCGGCGAATATCGCGGCACCGACCGGGCAACCGGTCTGCGCTGGACCTGGCCGTGGATGGCCAAGAAGAAGGTCTCGGTCCGCGCCAACAACTTCATCTCCGAAAAGATTAAGGTGAACGACCTTCGCGGCAACCCGATCGAAATGGCCGCGCAGATCGTCTGGCGCGTGGTCGACACGGCGCAGGCCCTGTTCGATGTCGACGATTACAAGCAGTTCGTTCGCGTCCAGGTCGAGGCCGCGATCCGCACCATCGGCTCGCGCTACCCCTATGACGACTTCGAGCATCAGGAAGTCACGCTGCGCGGCAATCACGACCAGGTCGGGGCCGAGCTTCGCAGCGAGCTGATCGCGCGGCTGGCGGTAGCCGGCATCACGGTCGACGAGTGCGGCTTCACCCACCTTGCCTACGCGCAGGAAATCGCGGGTGCGATGCTTCGCCGGCAGCAGGCGCAGGCCGTCGTCGCGGCGCGCAAGACCCTGGTCGAGGGTGCGGTCGGGATGGTCGAAATGGCGCTCGAGCAGCTATCCGAAAAGAATGTTGTCGAACTCGACGACGAGCGGCGGGCGGCGATGGTGTCGAACCTGATGGTCGTCCTGTGCGGCGAGCGCGATACCCAGCCCGTCGTCAACACCGGCACCTTGTACCAGTAAGCGGACATGCCCGGCGGCGAGCGCAAGGCGTACCCCTTGAGGGTGGACCCGGACCTCTGGTCCGCGGTCGAGCGCTGCGCCGCCGCCGAGCTTCGAAGCGTCAATGCCGAGGTCGAAATCCTGCTTCGCGAAGCGCTCAAGCAACGCGGCGTGAAGCTCGACGCGCCCAAGCCGATCAAGCGCGGGCGCCCACCGAAGGAGGAAAAGTATGGCTGACGACCCTTATTGGTTCGCGCCCAAGCGCTACGGCTATGGCGCGGGCTTGCCGATCGCCTGGCAGGGCTGGGCACTGATGCTCGGCTTCGTCGCCATCGCGATCGGCCTCGGCGTCACGATCGAGGATCGGCCGTTGCAGGCGGCGGCGATCCTGGCGCCGCTGACTGTCGCCTTGCTCGTCGTTTCTGCACGCAAGACGCGCGGCGGCTGGCGCTGGCGCTGGGGAGAAGAAGAATGAGTGCAATCATGGCCATGCTCGCCGGTGCGGCGGCGGCCGCCCAGCCGATCAGCGCGCCCGGCCCGCAAGGGCCGCTTGCCGGAACGTTCGAAAAAGCAGGCAAGAATGCTCCGGTCGTGCTGATCATCCCCGGCTCCGGTCCGACGGATCGCGACGGGAACAATCCGCTTGGCGTGAAGGGCGGGCCCTATGCGCAGCTCGCCCAAGCGCTGAAGGCGAAGGGCGTCTCAAGCGTCCGCATCGACAAGCGCGGCATGTTCGGCAGCAAGGCGGCAATCGCCGACCCCGCAAAGGTGACGATCGACGATTATGCGGCCGACGTGCACTCCTGGGTCCGCGCCATCCGCAAGCAGGCCGGCGCGAGGTGCGTCTGGGTGCTGGGTCACAGCGAAGGCGGGCTCGTCGCGATGACGGCGGCGCAGAAGCCGGCCGGCATCTGCGGGATCGTTCTCGTGTCGACCGGCGGCCGCAAGCTCGGCGACATCATTCGCGACCAGATCAGGTCGAATCCGGCCAATGCGCCGGTTCTCGACGTGACCATGACGGCGATCGATTCGCTCGAAAGCGGCAAAACTGTCGACGTCACAGGCATGCACCCCGCCCTCCAGCGCCTCTTTGCGCCGCAGGTTCAGCCATATCTGATCGACATGATGAAGCGGCAGCCGACGAAGCTCGCCGCCGCCGTCCGTGTGCCGGTGCTGATCGTCCAGGGCGAACGCGACCTCCAGGTCTCCGTCGCCGATGCCGAGGCCCTGGCCGCGGCGCAGCCGAAGGCCGTGCTGAAGCTCATTCCGGCGATGAACCACGCACTGCGCGACGTCGCATCCGACGACCGCGCGGCGAATGCGGAAAGCTATGCGGATGAAAAAGCGCCGGTCGATGCCGACCTCGTCGCTGCCATCGCCGATTTCGTGAAGCCCTGACCGGTACCGGCTCGGGGCCAGCTTTGCGCTGGTCCGCCGAGCGCCTATATGCGCCAGCGAAAAGCGAGCCCTTCACAATGTCTTCCATCCGTCCCTGGCGCACCATCGAGCGGCGAAAGTCGCGGCAGATCATGCTCGGCTCCGTGCCCGTCGGCGGAGACGCGCCGATCACCGTACAGACGATGACCAACACGCCGACGGAAGATGCGGCGGCGACGATCGACCAGATCCGCCGCTGCGAGGACGCCGGTGCCGACATCATCCGCGTGTCCTGCCCGACGGTCGAAGCGACGGCCGCCCTGCGCCAGATCGTCCGTGCCGCCCGGGTGCCGATCGTCGCCGACATCCATTTCCACTACAAGCGTGCGCTCGAAGCCGCCGACGCCGGCGCCGCCTGCCTGCGCATCAACCCGGGCAACATCGGCTCGGAAGAGCGGGTCAAGGAAGTCATCGCCGCCGCCCGCGCCAACGGTTGCGCCATCCGCATCGGTGTGAATGCCGGCAGCCTCGAAAAGGATCTGCTTGAGAAGTACGGCGAGCCGTGTCCGGAGGCTTTGGTCGAAAGCGCGCTCGACCACATCCGCATTCTCGAGGACCACGGCTTCCAGGAGTATAAGGTCGCGGTGAAGGCCAGCGACGTGTTCCTCGCGGTCGCCGCCTACCAGCAGCTCGCCGACCAGGTCGATTGCCCGCTGCATCTCGGCATTACCGAAGCCGGCGGCCTGATCGGCGGCACTGTCAAATCCTCAATAGGCATCGGCTCACTGCTTTGGGCCGGCATCGGCGACACCATCCGTGTCTCCCTCTCCGCCGAGCCGGAAGAGGAAGTCCGCGTCGGCTATGAAATCCTCAAGTCGCTCGGCATCCGCAGTCGCGGTGTGCGCGTCGTCTCCTGCCCCAGCTGCGCGCGCCAGGGTTTCGACGTCATCCGCACCGTCGAAGCGCTCGAAGGCCGGCTGCAGCACATCAAGACGCCGATGAGCCTTTCCGTCCTTGGCTGCGTCGTCAACGGACCCGGCGAGGCGCGCGAGACCGACATCGGCATCACCGGCGGCGGCAACGGCAAGCACATGGTCTATCTGTCGGGCGTTACGGACCACCATGTGCAGGACGAAGGCATGATCGACCACATCGTCCGCCTGGTCGAAGCCAAGGCCGCGGAGATCGAAGCGTCGCTCGAAGCGCCCGTGCTCGACGCCGCTGAATAGCCGCGGCTAATCGCTGGCGATGAACCGTGTCGCCCAACAACCCCTTGCCGCCTTCGCCGCCGCGCTCGCCGCGGTCGCGCTGCTGTCCGTGATGGACGCGGTGATGAAGCACCTGGTGCTGGCGATTGGGATCGTTTCGGTCAGCGTTTGGCGCAGCGCCGCGAACCTGATCATCAGCGGCAGCCTCTATCTGCCGCGGCGTCTGCCCTGGCCGGCGCGCAAGACGCTCGTCATCCACGTCAGCCGCGGGGCCGTCAGCACGCTGATGGCGGTGCTGTTCTTCTGGGGCATTGGCCGAGTGCCGCTTGCCCAGGCGATCGCCCTGACCTTCATCGCGCCGCTGATCGCGATGCTGCTCGCGCCCTTGTTCCTCAAGGAAAAGCTCGGTGCGCGCTCGCTGGCCGGTGCGCTCATGGCGCTCGCCGGCGTCATCGTGATCATGCTCGGCCAGGCACGCGCCGAGCTCGGCCCCAAGGTGATGATCGGCAGCCTGGCGATCCTCGGCTCCGCGCTTTGCTATTCGGCGAATATCCTGATGATGCGCTGGCAGGCGCTCGCCGCGAAGCCGCTGGAGATCAATTTTTTCCAGTCGAGCGTGATCCTGGCGATCTGGTTGCTCGCTCTGCCGTTCGTGGGTCTTCCGGCCTGGCCGGTAGGCGAGGTCGAGTGGGTGATCGTCGCCTCGCTGCTGTCGACCGGCGGCGCGCTGCTGTTCGCCTGGGCCTATGCACGCGGCGAAGCGAGCTACCTCGCCGTGACTGAATATAGCGCCTTCTTGTGGGCGGCCGCGCTTGGCTGGCTGGTCTTCAGCGAGCCGGTGTCCCTCTACACGGTGGCCGGCGCCTTGATGATCGTCGGCGGTTGCCTCGTCGCTGCCCGCCGCAAGCCCTCGGTGCCGCCTGAGATCGAGGCGACGGCCTAGCAGCGCGGCTCCCGCGCGGCTAACCAGCCGCCATGGCTTGGCTATGGCTCATCGTCGGCGGCTTGTTCGAAGTCGGTTTCACCACGTCGCTGCGCTTCGTCGACGGCTTTCGTAACCTGCCTTGGACACTGGCCTTCCTGGTCAGCGTGTCGATCAGCATGGGTCTGCTGGAGCTCGCGTCGCGGTCGATCCCGATGGGCACCGCTTATGCGGTCTGGGGCGGTATCGGCGCAGTCGGCACGGTGATCGTCGGCATGCTCTTCTTCAACGAGCCTTCGACGACGATCCGAATCCTGCTGATCCTCGCCATCGTTGCGGCGATCGCCGCATTGAGGCTCACCGCTTAACGCGGCGCCGGGTTCATCCACGGCGCGACGCTCGGCTCATTCTCCTCGATCGAGCGGTAGAATTGCGGCGTCGGGAAGGGACCGCGCGCCTGCTCGAAGGCATAGCCGAGGGACAGCAGCCGGGCTTCGCTCCACTTGGGACCGATGAAGCTCAGGCCGACCGGCAGGCCTTTGACCAGGCCCATGGGCACGGTGAGGTGCGGATAGCCTGACACCGCCGCGAGAGAGCCAGCGCCGCCGCCGGAAATCTGGTCGCCGTTGACCGCGTCGATCTTCCACGCCGGCGGCATCGTCGGGCCGACCAGCGCTACGACATTGTGCTCCTTCAGCAGCTTGTCGATGCCATTCGGGCCCGCCGCGCGGAAGCTGGTCTCGCGCGCCTTCTTGTACGCAGGATCGCTCAGGCCCTTGGTCTTGTCGGCCTGCTCGAACGTCTCCTGGCCGAACAGCGGCATTTCCTGCGGCGCGCGGTCCTTGTTGAACTTGATCACGTCGGCGAGCGTGCGAACCGGGATCGGCGCCGGGCTACTCTGGAGATATTTGGCGAGGTCGGCCTTGAGCTCCGTCAGCAGCACGTTGAACTCGTTGCCGCCGATGGCGCTGTCGTCGAACTTCTTGATCTCGACGAGGGTCGCGCCTTGCGCCCGCAGAAGGTCCAGCGCCTTTTCGAAGACCTCGTCCGTGCCGAACCCAGACGCGAAGCGCATCACGCCGATGCGCTTGCCCTTCAGCGAGCCGGCATCGAGCGCCGCGGCATAGTCGGTCTTGCGCCTGTCGGCGTCGCGGGTCGCCTCGTCAGCCGGATCGCTTCCGGCGATCACGGTCAGCAGCTCGGCGGCGTCGCGGACCGTCAGGGTCATCGGCCCGGCCGTATCCTGGCTGTGGCTGATCGGCACGATGTGCGTCCGGCTGACCAGCCCGACCGTCGGCTTCAGGCCGACGATCCCGTTGATCGAAGCGGGGCAGGTCACCGATCCGTCGGTCTCCGTGCCGATCGCAAACCGAGCAAAGCCCGCCGCAACCGCGGCGCCGCTGCCGCTCGAACTGCCGCAGGTGTTGCGGTCGAGCGCATAAGGGTTGCGGTTCTGCCCGCCGATCGCGCTCCAGCCCGAAATCGAGTGGCTTGAGCGGATGTTCGCCCATTCGCTGAGGTTCGTTTTGCCGAGGATCACGGCTCCCGCGGCGCGCAGCCGCGCGACCAGCGGCGCATCGCGGTTGGTCACATTGTTGGCGAGCGCCAGGCTGCCTGCCGTCGTGGGCAGGGGGCCCGCGGCCTCAATATTGTCCTTGAGCAGCACCGGCTGGCCGGCGAGCGGGCCGCGTAAGGTCCCGGCATCCACCGCCCGCGCCTGCTCAATCGCGGTCGGATCGATAGCGATGACCGAATTGAGCATCGGGTCGATGCGGGTGATCCGGTCGATGGCGATACGCACGTTCGTTTCCGCCGGTAGCGCAGCTGTCACTGGCTGGGCCGGCATCGTCGGCACGCTCGTGCCGCTGTCCACCCCTAGCGGCGGAACCGTCTGAGCCGACGCTGCGGCGGCGCTGCAGCTGGCGAGAAGTGCAATCAGCTTGGTACGCATATTCGGAACTGCCCCTTCAGGTTCTGCGCGCCAATCGGCGACGCCTGTCTCACGGCGATAGCTCAGTGTGGAATGCCAATCGAGAGTTCGCAAACCCGCAGTTCACAGAAGCGGCATGGCCGTTCGTCGGACGGTCGGCCGAGCGTCAGGCGAGGTTCACGCTGAACCCTTAGCCGCGGGTCAAATGAATATACGTCACCTTGCGCTCACCGGCGTGGCGATTGCCGCGCTGTCCACGCCCGCTACCGCCCAATCCGTTGCTCAACCTGTTCAACCGGAGGTTGCGGAAGCCCCGGCAGTCGATGACCTGGACGCCGAAGAAGAGATCGTCGTTACCGGCGCCCGGCCGCGCGGCTCGGTCATCGGCGATATCCCACCGCAGAACGTGCTGAACTCCCGCGACATACGCGCGACCGGCGCCAGCAGCGTCGAGGAGATCCTGGAGGCGCTGGCGCCGCAGATTGGTAGCGGGCAGGGCCGTAGCGGCGGCCGTCCGATCACGCTCATCAACGGCCAGCGGATTTCGAGCTTCCGTGAGCTGCGCGACGTCCCGCCCGAAGCGATTCAGCGGATGGAGATCCTGCCGGAAGAAGTGGCGCTGAAATATGGCTATCGCGCCGACCAGAAGGTCGTGAACATCGTCCTTCGCGAGCGATTCCGCTCGACCACCGCTCAGGCCGGAACGCGCATCGCGACTGAAGGCGGCTATCTCGGCGGCAACGTCGACCTCACCCAGTTCAGCGTTCAGCGCAACGGCCGCACGACGATGAACGCGCATGTCGAAGGAAACGGCATGTTGACGGAGGGCGAGCGCAATATCCTGATCGACCCCGATCAGTCAGCGACGGCGGACCAACAGCTTGCGGCGCGGTCGTTGCTGCCGACCAAGCGCGATGTTCGGCTGTCCGGCACCATGAACCGCCAGCTCGGCACCGTCGGCGCCACGTTCAACGCCGAAGTCGAGCATCGCGATGGCCGCGCGCTGGTCGGGCTTGGCGACACTTTGCTCGTGCCGCTTGCCCGCAATACCAGCACCGACAGCAGCCATGGCGGTATCGCGCTCAACGGCACGAAGGGCGACTGGCGATGGGCGCTTACCGGGAACGCCGACGTCCAGCAGGACGTCACGCGTACCGAACGCGACGATGCTCCCGGCGACCGCTCGCGCCAGACTCTGGTGTCGGGGGACTTCAAGGGCACGGCGAACGGCAAGCTGTTCACGCTCCCTGCCGGCAATGCGAGCACCACGCTGACGATCGGCGGCAGCACCCTCCACCTCGACAGCGAACGACAGCGCCTCGGCGTCGCGAGCAGCCAGTCGCTTGGGCGCACGACCGGCGAGGCGGCGGTCAACGTCGACCTGCCGATCTCGCGCCGCGGGCGGGACTTCAGCGCGCTCGGCAACTTGACGCTCAGCGCGAATGCCGGCGTGGACCAGATCAGCGACTTCGGCACGCTGACTACGATCGGCGCAGGCGCCAACTGGTCGCCCGTCGACCGCTTGAACCTGATCACGAGCTGGTCGCGCGAGGAAGGCGCGCCCAGTATCAACCAGCTCGGCGATCCGGTGCTGGAAACGCCCGGCACGCGCATTTTCGATTTCACGACCGGCGGCACGGCCCTTGTGACCGCCACTACCGGCGGCAATCCTGACCTGCTCGCCGACCGGCGGACCGTGTGGAAGCTTGGCGGAAACTGGCAGCCGAGCGAAAAGACGGACCTGCGGCTGCGCGCCGAATATGTCCGCCAGACGGTCGACCGGCCGATCGCCGGCCTTGCGGTCACGCCGACCCTCGAGGCGGCGTTCCCGGAGCGTTTCGTCCGCAATGGAGCGGGCGAACTGATCAGCGTCGATCTTCGGCCCGTCAACTTCGACAGCTCGGAGCGGCAGACGCTCCGGTTCGGCTTTGATTTCACCAAGCCGCTGGCGTCGCGGCGACCGTCGCAGGCCTTGGTCGAACAGCTTCGCGGACAGTTCGGCGGCGCCCGTCGCCCAGGTGGAGCCGAAGGCGCGGCGCCCACGGCCGGTGCGGATCGCCAGGGCGCCCGCGGTGCCGGAGCTGGAGGGCGCGGTGGCGGGTTCGGCGGGCGCAATGGCGGCCGGCTGACCTTCTCGCTGACCGACACGCTGACCTTCGTCGACAAGGTCATCATCGGCCCGGGCCTGGCCGAGATCGATTATCTCGGCGGCGATGCGGCGGGGCAGAGCGGCGGCACGCCGCGGCACAACGTCGAAGCGCGCGCCGGTTACTTCAACAACGGCCTGGGCGCGCGGCTGAGCGCGAACTGGCGCAGCGGCACGACTGTCGACACGCTCGCCGGCGACGAGCTTCGCTTCTCGCCGCTGTCGACGTTCGACCTGCGGCTGTTCGCGAACGTCGGGCAAATTCCGGAAGTTGTCGTCAAGCACCCGTGGCTGCGCGGCTCGCAGGTCACGCTGCAGGTCGACAATGTCTTCAACAGCCGCCCGAATGTTCGCAACGGGGCCGGCGCGGTGCCGCTTAACTACCAGCCGGGGCTTCTCGACCCGCTCGGGCGCACGGTGATGATCAGCTTCCGCAAGCTGTTCCTGCCTGCCCGCTCGTTCTTCCGGAACGAGCGGGGTCAGGGCCAGTCGCGCTAGCGCTTGGGCTGCAGCAGAAGGTCGAGCGCGCCGTTGCCCGCCCGCGTCTTGACGAGCCGCGGGTAGCGGATGCCGCCATTGTACGCGATGTTCACGGTCCGCACGGTGTCGCCGCGCTTGACGATCAGCCGCACCGGCTGGCCGTTGTCCTTCGCAGCCTTGATCGCGCTGGTCAGCGCATCCTTCGAGTAAGCGCGCTCGCCCACGGCGACGATTTCGTCTCCGCCGCGCAGCGACTGCGCGAACGCGGCGGAGCCCCAGCGGACGCCGCTCAGCTTGCGTTCCTTGCTGACGTTGAAGCCGAGTGAATAGTAAAAATCGTCGGTGCCAAACAGCTTGAGCCGAGCGGCATAAGCGCCGGTCGGCTCGTCGGTATAGGTAAGCTGATAGCCTGACCGTTCGAACCCGCCGAGCGGCGCGCGCGTGCTCGTCTGGTCGACGCGCTCGTGAAGGAAGCGCGCCCAGTCATAGGCATAGACGCCGTTCAGCGTCCGAATCACGTCCTCACGCGTGTAGGGAAGCACGCCCCAGTCGCCGTTGTTCACGCCGAAGAAGGCGCGGGCGAAGTCGTCCATGCCGCGCTTGCCGCCGGTGCCGCCGCGAATGATCGCGTCGGCCTCGATCCAGATCAGCATGCCTTCGTTGTAATAATCCTCGTTCCGCTGGAACGTGCCCCACGGCTCCGGCCGGCGGTTCTGGATGATCGGGTCAAACGTCGTGTCCTCGAGCGCCCGCCATTCGCGCCCCGGCTGGTTGTCGAGGTTGGCGGCGGCGATCGCGATCTTGTCGAGCACGTCCTGCTTCGAGCTCATGCCCGAGCGCGCCTCCAGAACGGTGCCCCAAAACTGCGTCTGGCCTTCGTAGACCCACAGCAGGTTGTTGCGCAGCGGCGTCTTGAAGTCCGCGACGATCTGGCCGGCCGGGCGGCGATACTTGCCGTTCCAGCTGTGGACGAACTCGTGCGGAAACACGTTCCGGTCGAGCAAGTGGTTGGCGTAGTCGGTGTAGTAGCCCGGGTCGGTCGAAATCTCGGTGCTGCGGTGATGCTCGAGCCCAATGCCGCCCAGCTTGTCGCTGATCGCATTGAGGAAGTCATAGTGGTCGAAATGGCGGGCGCCGAACAGCTTGACCGCCTGGTCGACCATCGCCCGGTGCTTGGCGAGCACGTCGGCCGGAAGCGCGAGCTCCTTCGCTTCGTCGGCGACAGTGTTGAGCGCGACATTGTGACCGAGGTCGTCACGGCGGAAATGAAGGCCGGCGAATACCGGCGAGTCCTGCAGCGTCTCGAAGTTCACTTGCTGATAGGTCATCCGGTTCACGCCGGCGGGTGCCGAGCCAGCAGCGGGGCGGAGCGCCGTCGCCGCCTGCCAGCCGGCGGGGAGCGTCAGGGAGGCAACCACCGGGATGTTCCGGACGAAATAGCCGGCCGGATAGAGCGCCACCGACTCCCACTGGATGTTCGCCATTTCAGGAGTGGAGACAATGCGCCCTTGGTTCGACGCGGTCGCCGACAGGAACTGGAATTGCGCTTCCACTTCGGCCACGCCCGCCGGAACGTCGACATGATAGGCGGCGACTTCGACCGGGTCGCGCGCCCACTGCAGACGCTGTCCGTTGGCGGTGAATTGGACACCAGCGATCTTGTCGAGCTCGACATCCGGGCTGTGATGGCCGGGAAGCCACCGAGGCAACATCAGCGTCAGCCTGCCAGGCGCGGTAACCGGCACCACCTCGCGAACCTTGAAGATCGCCCGTGCCATGTCGGTTGCGTCCACGTCGAGCCGGATGGTGCCGGGATAAGCAACGTCGCGCGCGGCAGGGATCGTCTCGACGATCGGCGTGGGCTGGGGCGCGCTGTTGCCGGGCACGACCTGTGCCGGGGCAGCGGAAGCGAGGAGCAGGCAGACAAACGCGGCATTCCGCATGGACGATCTCCGAGGACAAGGAAGCTGCGGCCCGCTTGGGCAGCCGCCTCGTCCATGTCCACCCGCATTCGGTCGCCCGCCGATGCATTCCTTTCCTTTGTCGAAACTTTTTGCCATTCGCGCCGCGATGACGCCCGTTCAGCCCGTCCGGGGCACGCAAAGCCTGATTGGAGAAGAAGCCGACCGTCTAGCGACGGTGATCGCGGCGTTCGACAAGGTGCGCCGGCTTTACGGCTTCAAGCGCGTCGAAGTGCCGACGATCGAGCAGACGGCGGTCTTTTCCCGCACGATGGGCGAGACCACAGATGTCGTGTCGAAGGAAATGTATTCGTTCGAGGACCGCGGCGGCGAGTCGATCACGCTGCGGCCCGAATTTACTGCCGGCATTTGCCGCGCGTACATGAGCGAAGGCTGGCAGCAGTACGCGCCGGTCAAGGTCGCCACCTACGGCTCGGCTTTCCGCTACGAACGGCCGCAGAAGGGACGCTTCCGCGAATTCCACCAGCTCGATGCGGAGATCCTCGGCGCAGGCGAGCCGCAAGCCGATGTCGAGCTTCTCGCATTCGCTGACCAGCTGCTTAAGGAGCTGGGGATCAGCGCTGCGGTCCTGAAACTCAACACCTTGGGCGACCCCGAAACGCGCAGTGCCTGGCGCGATGCGCTTCATGATCATTTCCGTGCCCGGGCTTCAGAGCTCAGCGAAGACAGCCAGGCCCGGCTCGAACGCAACCCGCTGCGCATTCTCGACAGCAAGGCGCACCAGGATTGGCCCGTCGTCGACAGCGCACCTGTGATCGACGACTTCCTGACGGCCGAGGCTGCGGATTTCTTCCGCCGGGTCACTGAAGGCCTCGACGCTGCCGGCATTCGTTGGGAGCGGGCGCCGCGGCTGGTGCGCGGCCTCGATTACTACCGCCACACGGCGTTCGAATTCATCACCGACCAGCTCGGCGCGCAGGGCACGGTGCTGGCCGGCGGCCGCTACGACGGGCTGATGGAAGCGCTTGGCGGGCCGCACACGCCGGCGGTCGGCTGGGCCGCGGGCATCGAGCGCCTCGCGATGATGATCGACGCTCCGGCTCCGACGGTCGCCGACGTTGCCGTGGTGGCGGAAAACGCAGCGCGCGAGGCAGAGGCATTCGGCCTGGCCGCCGAGCTGCGCCGAGCGCATATCGCGGCCCAAATCTACGTCACTGGCAGCGCTCGCAAACGCTACGATCGGGCGATGAAGGCAAAGCCCGGGGCGATCGTGTCGCTCGATGTCCGGGACGGCGCGAGCACCCGCAACTTCCGCCTCCTCGACGACAAGAATGAAGCGGCTCGGCGGGCCGAGGGCATCGTGCAGCAGGCATGACCCAGATCTCGTCCGAACGCATCGCCTCCATAGAGGCCCGCCGGCACGAGCTTGCCGACGCAATGGCGGCGCCGAACCTGTCGCCCGACGAGTTCGTGCGGCTGTCGAAGGACTATGCCGCGATCGAACCCGTTGCCGCGGCGGCACGCGAAGTCCGCCGCCTGCGCGCCGAGCGCGAGAGCCTGGCGGCAATGACTCGCGACGCCGATGCCGAAATGCGGGCGATGGCCGAGGAAGAACTGGCGGAGATCGAAGGCAAGCTGCCCGAGGCCGAACGCGCGCTTGCTTTGCAGCTGCTGCCGAAGGACGCGGCGGACGAACGGGCGGCCATGCTGGAACTCCGCGCCGGTACCGGCGGCGACGAAGCGGCGCTGTTCGCAGGCGACCTGCTGCGCATGTACCAGCGCTTCGCCGAGGAGCAGGGCTGGCGGTTCGAGCTGATCTCCGCAAGCAGTTCGGAAGTCGGCGGCTACAAGGAAGCCGTCGCCTCGATCAGCGGCGCCGGCGTCTTCGCGCGCCTGAAGTTCGAAAGCGGCGTGCATCGGGTTCAGCGCGTCCCCGCCACCGAGAGCGGCGGGCGCATCCACACGTCGGCAGCGACGGTCGCCGTCCTGCCCGAAGCCGAGGACGTCGATGTCCAGATCGACGACAAGGACCTTCGAATCGACGTATACCGCTCGTCGGGTCCAGGGGGGCAGTCGGTGAACACGACCGACAGCGCCGTGCGCATCACCCACCTTCCGTCCGGGCTTGTCGTCATTCAGCAGGACGAAAAGTCGCAGCACAAGAACAAGGCCAAGGCTCTGAAGGTGCTACGCACCCGGCTGTTCGAGCTGGAGCGCGAGCGGCTTGCCAATGAACGCGCCGGCGCCCGCAAGTCGATGGTTGGCTCGGGCGACCGATCGGAGCGGATCCGAACCTACAATTTCCCGCAGGGGCGCGTCACCGATCACCGGATCAACCTGACGCTCCACAAGCTCGACGAAGTGCTCGAAGGGCCGGGACTAACCGAGATCATAGACGCGCTCGTGTCCGAGGACGAAGCGCAACGGCTCGCCGGGCTGGAAGAGGCCTAGGGCACACCCCACCTCACGCGAGTGGAGTTCAAATCTTGAAGCCGATCGTCCGCGCGCTCAATGATGCGGCGCGCCAGTTAAGCGGAACCAGCGACACCTCGCGGCTCGATGCAGAGCTGCTGATGGCCGAGGCGTTCCACATCGATCGCGACAAATTGCTGCTGTCGCCGCCGCAGCGCGATGTGCCCGACCGCTTTTGGTCCATGGTCGAACGTCGCAAGTCTGGCGAGCCGATCGCCTACATCACCGGACGACGCGCCTTCTGGAATATCGATCTTCACGTCGGCCCTGGGGTGCTGGTTCCCCGGCCGGACAGCGAAGTGCTGATCGCCTCCGCCATCGAGCATTTCGGGCGAGTGGGCGAAGCGCCGAAGCGCATCCTCGATCTTGGTACCGGGCCGGGGACGCTGATCCTCGCCGCTCTCGACATCTGGCCCGACGCGCTGGGCCTGGGAGTCGACGTTTCGCGCCAGGCCTTGTCCTATGCGTCGGCCAATGCGCGGCGGCTGGGGCTTGAGCCGCGGGTGCGATTCCAGCTCGGCAATTGGGCGGACGGAATTGCTGAGCGGTTCGACCTGATCCTGTGCAATCCGCCCTATATCGCGGAAGGCGCAGAGCTCGGTCCCGGCGTTCGCGAATATGAGCCTGACGAAGCCTTGTTTGCCGGGCGCGAAGGCCTCGACGCCTATCGCGAACTGGCGCCGCAGCTTGCGCGACTGCTCAATCGCCGCGGCATTGCGGCAATCGAAATCGCCCCCGATCAGGCGGACGCCGTCACTTACCTTCTTGCTCGCGACGGGCTGTCGGCGCGGGTCGCGGACGACCTCGCAGGGCGCGACCGGGCGGTATTGCTAACCTGGGTGTGAACGAAATCGCTTGGCAGATGCGGCCATGCGCACTACATCAAGGCTCTGGGCCGGGCCCGCTCCACCACATCGAAGATGTAGAGCGCATCCCGTCCCGACCCCCGAAGCAATCGGCCGTTACCCTCGCGCATGTGGCGCAAGCGAAACGGGAAGGGTCAGGAGCCGGCGCCCGCGCGCCGACCCTGCTGCCCGGTTACCCAAGGGGCTAGCGACACTGCGTAAGGACGGTGGATTTGATCAATAATCGTCAAGGCGGCCGCAGGCGCGGTCGCGGGGGCCAGCGGAACCCGAACATGGGTGGACAGCCGGGCAACCGGCAGGACAACCGCCAGCGCGGCAATGCCGCCCAGCTTCTCGAAAAGTACAAGAGCATGGCGCGCGACGCGCAGCTCGCGGGCGATCGCGTGCAGACCGAATATTATCTGCAGTTCGCCGACCATTATTTCCGGGTGCTGAGCGAAAGCCGCGCCCGCTTCGAAGAACAGAACCCGCGCCGCGGCCGCGATGACGACGACCAGGACGACGACGACAGCGACGAGCTGGACGCCGGCGACAACGACGTCTCCGACGAGCAGCAGGAGCGCGAAGAGCGCCACGAGCGCCAGGACCGGGAAGAGCGGCAGGATCGCGGCGAACGCAACCAGCGCCGCAGCCGTCCGCGCCGCGATCGCGACGATCGCCAGCAGGGTCGCGACGCCGACTCCGACGACGACCAGCGTCAGTTCAATGGCAGCACCAACGGCGAGACGATCGCGTTCGACGTGCTTCCGCCAGCAATCGGCCGCGATGACGACAGCTCGGACGAAGAGGAGGAGCAGCCCCGTGCGCCGCGCCGCCGCACTCGCCGCGCGCGTCCGACCGAAGGCGAAGAGGAAGTCGCTCCGGCCGCCTGAGGCCGTTCAGTTGACAGTCACTGCTGCTGACTGACAACTCTCCTTCACGAGCGAGTGAGGGAGAGGGTCTTGTCGCGTAACTATCTTCTTGGGGCCGCTGCGCTGGTCAGTGGCGCTGCCATGGCGCAGCCCGCTTCGACCCCGATCCAGACGGCGCAGGGCGACATCGCTGTCACCATCTACAACAACGATCGAGCGCTGGTCGAAGACAAGCGCGTCCTCAACCTCCCGTCGGGCCGCAGCCGTCAGGAGTTCCGCGACGTGTCCGCGCAGATCCAGCCGGAGACGGTGACGCTGTCGGGCCGCGGCGTCGGCATTGTCGAACAGAATTTCGACTTCGACCTGCTGTCGCCATCGGCGCTGATGCAGAATGCTGTGGGGCAGACTGTTACCGTGGTTCGGGTCAACCCTGCCACGGGCGCCGAGGTTCGCGAACGCGCGAAGATCCTCGCGGCGAATGGCGGCGTGGTGATGCAGATCGGCGACCGCATCGAAGTGCTTCGCGACGATGGTCTTCCGGCCCGGGTGATTTTCGACCAGGTGCCGCCGAGCCTCCGCGCCCGGCCGACTTTGTCGGTGACGGTCGAGACCGCTGCCGGCGGTCCTCGCCCGGTGATCCTCACCTATCTGACGCCGGGGCTCGCCTGGTCCGCCGACTATGTCGCCTTGTTCGACGAAGCGAACGGACGGATGGACGTACAGGGCTGGATCACGCTGACCAACAACAGCGGCACGCCTTATGTGAACGCGTCCACCTTGCTGGTCGCCGGAGCAGTCGGCTCGGCCCGCGACAATTATGGCCGCTACGGCGGCTATCCGCCCCCGCCCCCGCCTCCGCCGCCGAGCATCGACCGCGCCGGGACCGAAAGCGCGCCGCGTGAGCGGATCGGGGATTTCTACCTCTACCCGCTGCCGGAACGGACGACGATCGCCGACAAGCAGACCAAGCAGGTCAGCTTCCTGGATGCGCAGGGCACGCCTGCGGCGCGGGCCTATGAATTCGTCAATGGCTGGCTGTCGACCAACGAGCAGCCGGTCAGCGCCAACACCGTCCTGCGCTTCACGACCTCGCGCAACCAGGGGCTGGGCGACGCGCTGCCCGCGGGCACCATGCGCGTTTATCAGCGCGATGCCCGCGGCAATCCGCAGTTCGTCGGCGAGCATCGGATCGGTCATACGCCGATGGGGTCGAGCCTCGGCCTCCTGACCGGCCAGGCGTTCGACGTGAAGGTCCGCACGATCGTCGAGGAACGCACGCGGCTCGGCAACGATCGCTGGCGGACGCGCATGCGCTACACGCTGACGAACGCGTCGCCGAAGCCGATCACGGTCGACCTGATGCAGTCGGGCCTGTGGGGCGACACCCGCATCATCCAGGAAAGCATCAAGTCGACCCGGACGACCGCAGACGATGCGCGCTGGCGCGTGCCGGTGCCGGCGAACGGCGAAGCAACAGTCACGGCGACGTTCGACACCCGCTACTAAGGTGCGCCTGCTCCTGTTCCTTGCAGCGCTCGGCATCAGCGCTGCTGCGCATGCGCAGCCCGTCGTCAGCTCGGCGGCGCCTGATCGGGTGGCGGTGACCATCTACCGCAATCCGGAGCGCGGCGAGCCGCTCAACCTGCGCTGGCTCGGCGGCTACGCGCTGGTCAGTGAGACGCGGCGAATCTCCCTACCTGCCGGGGAAACGGAGGTGCGCTTCGAGGGCGTGACATCGGGGATCGTCCCGCAAAGCGCGATCGTCACCGGGCTGGGCGAGGCGGCGCTTGAGAAGAATCGCGATGCGCGGCTGCTATCGCCCGGCTCGTTGCTCGACGCATCGCTCGGCGAGCGGCTCCGGCTTCGCCGCACGTCGCGGGCGACGGGCAAGGTGCGTGAGCAGGATGCGATCGTCCGCGCGACCGGCGACGGAGTCGTCATCGAAACGGCTGACGGTGTGGAAGCACTGCGCTGCACAGGCCTGCCCGAAACGCTGATTGCGGGCCGCGTCCCCGTGGGCCTCTCGGCGAAGCCGACGCTGTCAGTACGGATCCGCAGCCCGCGCGCGGTCGAACGGACCGTCACGCTCTCTTACATCACCAACAATTTCGACTGGCAGGCGGATTATGTCGCCGACCTCTCGGACGATGGCGAACTGATGTCCCTGTTCGGCTGGATGACCTTGGCCAACGGCGACGAGACCGGCCTTGCCGGAGCCCAGACGCAGGCGGTCGCTGGCAATCTGAACCGCCAGCGCGTGTGGGTCGATCCCGGCGAGGCGAAGCCGATCCGGATCAGCTGCTGGCCGCAAGGGACGACCAGCGACATCCCTGTAGAGCAGCTGAGGGCAATCGACGTGCAGGACATCGTCGTCACCGGGATGAGGGCGCCGCCGCCGCCCCCGCCTCCGGCACCGATGGCTGCACCCGAACGTGACGGGTACATGGCACAGGAGGAGCGGCTCGGCGACGTCCGGCTCTACCGTGTCCCGATCACCGTTACCGTCGCCGGCAAATCGCAGAAGCAGATCGCGCTGCTCCGCCAGCCGAGCGTGAAAATCTCGAGCGTGCTTCGGCTTCGCCCCGGCCATGCCAATTTCGACCAGCCGCTCGAGCGTGTGCTGATTACGCGCAACCGTGCTGCCGAGGGTCTCGGCTTGGCCTTGCCGGCGGGCAAGGTGGCGTTGTTCGGCCGGCGGGAGGGCCGACGCATCCTGTTGGGCGAAGGCCGCATCGACGATCACGCCATCGGCGAAAAGGTCGAAATTCCCGTCGCGACGGCGACTGGCGTTCGCGCCCGCCACCGCATCGAGGAGCGGAGCACCGGCGTCGCCG